>NZ_VHON01000037.1:0-214844 GCF_008690365.1 Acetobacter sp. DmW_136 | reverse complement strand
ATACAACAGCGCGGCATTGCATCCCAAGAAAATACTGTAAAACACACAAAAAACCGCCTGCATTTTTATAAAACACAGGCGGTTACAGAAGTTTTCACTTCAATACTTTTGGGCTTGATACTTGGACGTATCAGTCCAGCTTAAAGCGCACAGTAAACACATGGCCTTTAACACCATCTGCAACATTGTTACCCGAAAGAGCAAAACGCACCTGCTGCAAATATGTTAGCGCACTTTTTGTAAAATTTGCGCCGCCCATGGTTTTAAGCACCACGCAGTTGGTGGGAGCACCTGCCGCCGTAATATCGCACCGCGCCATCACGCGGCCTTCCAGATTTTTGTTTTCTTCCGCTGCCGGGTAAACGGGGGCTGCCGTGTTGATACGGTTAAGCCGCACAGTTTTATCTACGGCAGACATGGCGTTGATAACGGCGTATTCGTCCTTATCTTCCGTGGTATGACGCCAGTTGTACAAGGTTTCCAAACTTCTGGATAAACCTTCTGTGCCATAATTGAGTGTATAAGCTGCTTGGCCCGGCACCTTAACTTTCACGCTCAACCGAGGTGCTTTGGCAATCTCCTGTGCCGTGGCAATTGGCAGAAAGATACCGAACACTTTTTGCGGCGTGTCATTCGCAAACACCAAGGGAAAATTATAGTGCTGCTTGTTTGGCGTATCTGCCTGTAACTGCACAGAAACACCTGCTGTTGGCTGGTTTTTGGGCCACTGCAAGCCCAGCAGGAACCGGCTATATGTTTGGGAATTGAAGGAAAGCGCCGCGGTATCTACCAGATCCGCCCCTGTAAGCACATACATGCTCATCACCACCAGGCCATTACTTTGCCCATCTGCCGTCAACAGCGGTTGCGTAGGTGCGGGTGCAGGGCGCGAGTAAATAAAGCACGCCTGTAGCGTCTTGGCGTTTTTCAGGCTTTTGGCAATATAATCCTTATCATCCTGCTGAAGCGGCAGTTGCACAGCCAGCTTGCGAATATCCTGCGCACAGTAAACCTCGCCCCATGAGGGAGACAGCGAAGTAACATTGAGCAAGGAAGGCTTATCTGCCGAAAGCGCAGGATTACCTGCACCAGAAGCCGTTGCAGATGCCGGGGGCTGCACCGGCGCAATGGCTTGCGGCGCAGTGGCAACATGCCCACCGGGCACAGAACCAGAAGTTGCACACCCCGCCAGACACAAAAGCCCGAGCGCAGAAAAAATGCGTGTTTTCAATACCATTCAGCAATCCAATACAAAAAAGCGCGGCCCCTAAGGAGCCGCGCCTTTTATTTCCGATATCTTCCCTAAAGGAAAGAAAATCAGACGGAGTAATACATTTCAAATTCAACCGGATGCGGTGTGTGTTCGAAACGGTACACATCATCCCATTTCAGGGTGATGTAGCTTTCGATCTGATCTTTGGTGAACACGCCACCAGCCAGCAGGAACTCATGATCCGCAGCCAGAGCTTCCAGAGCTTCACGCAGGGAGCCAGCAACTGTCGGGATCTGCTTCAGTTCTTCCGGCGGCAGGTCATACAGATCCTTGTCCATGGCATCGCCTGGGTGGATCTTGTTTTTAATGCCGTCCATACCAGCCATCAGCATGGCAGCGAATGCCAGATACGGGTTGGCTGTAGGGTCTGGAAAGCGCACTTCAACGCGCTTGGCTTTGGGGCTTGTTGCGTACGGAATACGGCACGAAGCAGAACGGTTGCGGGCGGAATATGCCAGCAGCACAGGTGCTTCAAAGCCCGGAATCAGGCGCTTGTAGGAGTTGGTGGATGGGTTGGTGAAGGCGTTCAGCGCCTTGGCGTGCTTGATAATGCCGCCAATGTAATACAGGGCTGTATCGGACAGATCTGCATAACCATTGCCAGCAAATGTGGGCTTGCCGTCTTTCCAGATGGACTGGTGAACGTGCATGCCAGAGCCGTTATCACCATAGATAGGCTTGGGCATGAATGTTGCTGTCTTGCCGTAGGAATTGGCAACATTGTGCACACAGTATTTGTAGATCTGCATGAAGTCTGCTGCGCGCACCAGCGTTTCAAACTTGGTGCCAAGTTCGTGCTGAGACTGCGCCACTTCATGGTGGTGCTTTTCAATCGCCAGACCCATTTCGCCCATGGCTGCCAGCATTTCTGCGCGCAGATCGCTTTCGCTATCCACTGGCGGCACGGGGAAGTAACCACCCTTCACACCCGGACGGTGGCCCATGTTGCCTTCAGGATATTCCTTCAGGGATGCATCAGGGCCTTCAATGCTGTCGAGCTGGTATTTGCCATAGTTCGGGCCGGTGCCAAACAGCACGTTATCGAAAATGAAGAATTCAGCTTCCGGGCCAAAAAATGCCGTATCACCCAAACCGGAGGACTTGAGGTACTGCTCAGCCAGCTTGGCGGTGGAGCGCGGATCGCGGTTGTAAGGCTGCCCGGTGGAAGGTTCAATAATATCGCAGAACAGGATCAGCTGCGGACGAGCAGAGAACGGGTCCATCACTGCGGATGTCGGATCCGGCAGCAGAACCATGTCGCTTTCGTTAATGGCTTTCCACCCGCCGATGGAAGATCCATCAAACATGAAGCCATCGGTAAAGCTATCTTCCTCGATGGTGCTGACATACTGGCATGTATGATGCCACTTGCCCTTTGGGTCCGTAAAACGCAGATCCACCAGTTCCACAGAGTGTTCCTGAATCAGATCAAAAACCTTGGCAATTGCAGCAGCCTTGCTGTCACCCGCCGGAGCTGTTTTCTTTACCATGCTCTCTTCACCTAAGCTTTGTCAGCATGCCGCACTTTGCGGGCACGCGGTCTGCGGGAATAATGTACGCGCATCTTAGCGCCCCATACCTACGCATGGAGCGTGTTAGATTGCGTCTTCCCCTCGTTCTCCGGTACGGATTCGCACCACGTCATCCACCGGACTCACGAAAATCTTGCCATCGCCAATGCGGCCTGTGCGGGCCGCTGCGGAAATGGCTTCTACCGCCCGCTCCACCATGGAAGCAGGGCAGACAACTTCAATCTTCATCTTGGGCAGGAAATCAACAATGTATTCCGCGCCGCGATAAAGCTCCGTATGCCCCTTTTGCCGACCGAAACCCTTGGCTTCGATTACGGTAATACCCTGCAATCCAAGCTCATGAAGGGCTTCTTTCACCTCATCCAGCTTGAAGGGCTTGATTATGGCCTCGATCTTCTTCATCGCGCGTCGTCAACACACCATTGTTGTGCCCGTATTTTGGGCCTGTCCGTTCATGATGCCACCCTGCCCCTATAGGCAGAAGGCACCCCATACCGTTACACTTGCACGGCTTGCCCGTGCGGGCAATCAGGCAGATGCAAATTTGTATCGATAAAGCACCAAATCAACTGTTTACGCCAAATGTTTCGGTATCGCGTCTTATTCGCCTCTTTCCGCCAGCGGGGCAAGGAACTTTGTAATGACAAAATTGCTTAACAGGCAGATTGCAAACCAGCCTGTCACTATTTTTACGCTTATGTCCGAGCTGGCGCGCAAGCATAACGCCATCAATCTTGGGCAGGGTTTTCCTGATACGGAAGGCCCGCAGGACATGGTGCAACTGGCCGCAAATGCCTTACTGGATGGGCGCAACCAGTATGCGCCCCTTACAGGCCTGCCAGAACTGCGCGCCGCCGTTGCGGATGCCTCCGCCCGATTCCAGAACATTTCTGTAAATGCCGAATCGGAAGTGGTGGTGACATCTGGCGCTACCGAGGCCCTGGCGGCATCCTTTATGGCGCTGATAGAACCGGGCGATGAAGTGGTGCTGATAGAACCACTTTACGATACCTACCTGCCTGTTGTGCGCCAGCTTGGCGGCATTCCGCGCCTTGTACGGCTGGAAGCGCCAGATTGGGCGCTCCCGCAAGAGGCCTTAAAAAACGCCTTTAGCCCCCGCACCAAAGCCATTGTGCTAAACACCCCCATGAACCCCACCGGCAAGGTGTTTAACGCTGAGGAGTTGGCCTTTATTGCCGACCTTATGCGCCAGCACGATACCTACGCCATTTGCGATGAGGTGTATGAGCACCTTGTGTTTGATGTGCCGCATCTCTCGCTCATGGCCCTACCGGGCATGCGCGAGCGGTGCATTCGTATTGGCAGCGCAGGCAAAAGCTTTTCCTTTACCGGGTGGAAGGTGGGTTACGTTACCGCCCCTGCCCCGCTGGCTGCGGTGGTGGCCAAAGCGCACCAGAACCTTGTGTTTGCCACAGCCCCCAACCTGCAACGTGCCGTGGCCTTTGGGCTGAACAAGGATACCGCCTACTTTACCCAACTGGCGCAGGAGATGGATACAAAACGCCAGATCCTTTCTGCCGGGCTGGCGCGGGTGGGCTTTGGCGTACTGCCCTGCCAAGGCAGCTACTTTGTGATGGCGGATATTACCCCGCTGGCAAACGGGCTGGATGACATGGCCTTCAGCCGCCTGCTCACAGAACAGGCCGGTGTCACCACCATTCCCGCCTCTGCTTTTTATGATGCGCAAAGTGGCACACCCCCGCGCAACCTGATTCGCTTTGCCTTTTGCAAGCGTGAGGAGGTGCTGATTGAGGCTGTGGCCCGTCTGGAACAATGGAAAAGCCGCCAGGGCTGATTTTTCTATATAAAAACGCCAGAAGTGATTGACGAACGACGCAGTTTTCTCTAAACGTCCGCTTGCTGTGCGGCGGACGTAGCTCAGCTGGTAGAGCGCCGGTTTGTGGTACCGGTGGTCGCGGGTTCAAGCCCCGTCGTTCGCCCCAGCATTTTTCCCTTGAAACTTAAAATACCTTACGCACAGCCCCGCATACTGCGTGCACGCTTCCGCCTTATGCTTGCATCTGCGCAACTACCCTGCTGGCTTGCACCTGCTACAACCGGCTGAAGGTTCTGCCGCAGATATTTCCTTGCAATTAAACCCCGAACAAAAAAGCCGATCAGACCAAGCTGACCGGCTTTTGCCAAAACACCCTAATTAAGCGTTGTCCTGCATAAACTGGCGCAGGTCTTGCTCCGAAACCGCGCCATCATGTTCTAACAGTGCATCCTTGCCACCTACATGGTGGGGCATAATCATAAGCGGTGTGCCCTCATCCATGAAGCGTATCCGCAGGTCATTCCAACGTGGTGCAACAAAGCGAGAATAAGCCTGTGCCAGTGCACACTGATCAATGCACCAGTTGCTTGGATTTTCCAGGCTATATGTCCGCTGAACATAATTGTGCAGATACCGCCCGATCTGGGGCAGAAGTTCCGTTTCCCCAAAATAGGACAGGCCCGCACCAAAGCCCCACGGTTCTCCGGCTATCTGTTTGCCTTCATGATTATACGCATACAGCCGGAACCCGTAATCCGAACCGGATTTGAGTTCCTGCCACAAAGCAGGGAAATCGTGCGGGAAGTAGCCATCGCAATCCGCTGTCAGCACTGGGCAATGCCACTGGCCCACAATATGCGGCAGCATAAGGTAACGGATGCACGTATAGGCGGCCTTGTTCGCATGGTTAAGCTGCCCGTGCGTGAAGGAGACATCCATCCCCCTGTCTTTTTCCGAGAAAAAGGCCACCAGATCCCGCATCAAGGTCAACTGCTCATCCGTTGCCCGGTCCACCCCCAAACAAAGGCGGAAGCGCCCCTGTTCTGGATGAGCCTGACACGCCCGCATTAAAGACATGACAAGCTTGGGCACAAAGCGGAAATACGCACTATCGCACCCAAAAACCAAACAGGCATCTGGGGCATCTGCCTCTGCCCGGCCGGGCGCCACACTGGAATGCCAGCTCCAGCCCGCAATGCCCAACTGGTCTGTTACCTGTTGTTCATGCAGGTTATATGCGGCGGCTTCTGGCAACCATGTGTAAACACCGCAATTGTAATCAACAGCCTTGATACCGGAATCTTTGGAAAGCTTGCGGGCCGTAACGTAATGTGGGTCTGCGCTGGCCCGATCCTGATTGAGCCATGCGTAATGGCCTGCCACAATTTGGTTCCAGTATTGCGCCCTGTTCTGGGCCTGATCGGCCTGTACCAGTTGCAGCCGCTCTTCCTGCGTGCTGGCAGAAGCCACTTGCTCAAACTGATATGAATACGCCTGCCGCACATCTTCTGCCCGCAGCATAGAAGCAGGCAAAGGCACCATTAAAAAGTGAAAGGCGGGGTCAAACTCTTCTGTATCCGGCAGTTCCTTCAAGGCAGAAGGCAGCAAAAGCAACGCAGCCTCCCCCTGTGCTGTCCGCTGCACCAGATGTGTGAGCTGTTCGGGTATGGGGGCATCACCAAACCGGCCTTTCAGCGCCAGATTGGCTAAATCTGCGGCCTGCTGGGTCTCACCTTCCCGCAATGCCAGAATAGCGGAAAAGAGATATAAATCTGGCCGAAAATCCTGCAACGCGGCGCACAATACCGCCGTGCGCGCCAAGCCGAATTGCCCAATTTTGGCGCAATTTTTTGCCAGATCCAACAAACAGCCTGAATCTTCTGGGGCTACAAGCAAACGTTGGCGGGCGGCCTGTGCGGCTTGCACAAATGGGCTTTCACCCATTGCCTTTATCTGCGCCGCCAACGCCACCATAAAAGTTTTTTGCACAGGCAATGGGCTTGGTTGCAGAACACTTTCCGGTTCCCGCCCATCGGAAATAATAATGGCATCGCCTTTTTCACGCAGGAAAAGCGTACGCAAATCCCAATTATGCTCGCCAAGGCACAGCTTGAAATAAGAAAACGAAACCCGCTCGGCGGTCTGCTTGCCCGCAATCAGCCATTTCCCCTGCGCCAAACGGGCCAGCAATGGCACATGCTGGCTGAGCACTGGTGCAAAACGCTCCCAATTCTGGTTATGGGGCACCCAACCCAACAAGCCATCTGGTTGGTTCCACATAAACTGCGTACCATTTTTTAAACTTACCAGACCTTTTGCTTCGCCACTTTGTTCAACATGAGGCCGGATATCTGCAAATCCAAGCAGGCTGTTTCCATCAGCCGATAACTGAACCACGTTCCACTGCGGAGAAACGGCCTGTGCAACCGGAATACCCATAAGATAAAAATCACGATGTGCCAGAATGTGCCCGTGAAATGATATAAAAGAAAACATGCCTCAGCTTACCCCGGCTGCCCGTTCCATATGCGGAATCATGATTTTGGCTGACACTTGCATACAGGCGGCCAGCCATTTTCCTTAATGATGCACATAGTTAGCATAACATCTCCCGCGCGGGCACCTCTTGAGCGGTATGGGATAATCCGCCATCCCAGCCCTGACATGTTTGTGATAACAGGGCCTACTCCGCAAAAAACAAAGATTTTTGCCCGCGCATAAGCGCCATTGCGCTTGGTAGCGGCAGTTCTGTCCTGATCGTGAACAGCGCTGTGTTGCATCCCCGCTTATGGTCTCAATTCGCGCACTGCATGATGCCTATGCGTATTCCGCATCTGCGCGCAACGAATGCAAGACACTCTTCGAATCGGATGCAGTATTATGGCTAAAATCAAGGTCAAGAACCCGGTGGTGGAAATGGACGGGGATGAAATGACCCGTATCATCTGGCACTTCATTCGTGAGCGCCTGATTCTGCCCTATCTGGATATTGACCTGAAATATTACGATCTGGGCATAGAAAACCGCGATGCCACGGATGACAAGGTAACAGTAGAAGCCGCAGAAGCCACCAAGCGCTACGGCGTGGCCGTAAAATGCGCCACCATCACCCCGGATGAAGCACGGGTGAAGGAATTTGGGCTGAAAAAAATGTGGCGTTCACCCAACGGCACCATCCGCAACATTCTGGATGGCACCATCTTCCGTGAACCCATTATCTGCTCCAACGTGCCGCGCCTTGTGCCGCACTGGACAAAGCCAATCGTGATCGGCCGCCATGCCTATGGGGATATCTATCGCGCTGCGGAAACCAAAATTCCCGGCCCAGGCAAGGTGACGCTCAACTACATTCCCGAAGATGGCGGTGCGCCCATTACGCTGGATGTGCATGACTTCAAAGGCCCCGGTGTGGCGCTGGGCATGCACAATACCCGTGCCTCTATTGAAGGGTTTGCCCGTGCCTCTCTCGCTTATGGGCGAGACCGCAAGCTGCCAGTGTATCTGTCCACCAAAAACACCATCCTGAAAGCCTATGATGGCATGTTCAAGGATGTGTTTCAGGAAGTGTACGAAAAGGAATTCAAGGCCGAGTTTGAAAAGCTGGGCCTCACCTACGAACACCGCCTGATTGATGACATGGTGGCCAGCGCCCTTAAATGGCCGGGCGGTTATGTATGGGCCTGCAAAAACTACGATGGCGATGTGGAAAGTGACATTGTGGCACAAGGCTTTGGCAGCCTTGGGCTGATGACATCCGTGCTGCTGAACCCCACGGGCGATGTGGTGGAATCCGAAGCCGCGCATGGCACCGTAACGCGCCATTACCGTGAGCACCAGAAAGGCAAGCCCACCAGCACCAACCCCATTGCCTCCATTTTTGCATGGACACGCGGGCTAGCTTATCGCGGCCGCTTTGATGATACGCCAGACGTTGTGCACTTTGCCGATACGCTGGAAAAAGTGTGCGTGGATACGGTTGAAGGCGGGCAGATGACCAAGGATCTGGCACTGTTGGTTGGCAACGGCACCAAATGGCTGGACACGCAGCCTTTCCTTGATGTGCTGGATGAAAAACTCAAGCAGGCTTTAACTAAAGGCTAAGCTTTCTGCCGCACATCTTTATTGTTTTGTCATGTCTGCGTACCCCGAAGCAATTTTTTGCTTCGGGGTGTTGCTTATTCTAGGCCATTGCGCACCAGCCCGTGCTGGCGCAAAACAGAAACTGTATTTTAATGTAACCAGATAAGGGAGCATCACGCCACGCCATGACTGATACGCCAGCAGAAACAGACGTAGCCATAATTGGCGCTGGCCCAGCCGGGCTTTTTGCCGCTTTTCAGTGCGCCATGCTGCGGCTGAACTGTGTATTGATTGATGTGCTGCCAGAAGTAGGCGGCCAATGCGCGGCCCTGTATCCGGAAAAGCCAATTTACGATATTCCCGCCTGCCCCGCTGTAGAAGGCGCGCAGCTTATTGCCCGGCTGGAAGAACAGATTGCCCCGTTTAACATCCCACGCCTGCTAAAACACCGGGTAGAAAGCCTTACGGGCAACCGGGGCAACTTTACACTAGGTACCAACCAAGGCACCACGCTAAAAGCCAAGGCCATTATTATTGCCGCTGGTGCGGGGGCATTTGGCCCCAACCGTCCGCCGCTGGATGGTTTGGAAGCGTTTGAAGATACCGGGGCCGTGCAATATTATGTACGCCGCAAAGCCGATTTTGCAGGCCGCCGTATTGTTATTGCAGGCGGCGGCGATTCCGCGCTGGATTGGGCGCTTTCCTTAAAAGACAACGCCGAAAAGCTCTACCTCGTGCATCGGCGGGACAGGTTCCGTGGTGCGCCAGAAAGCCTGCGCCAGTTGGAAGAGGCTGTAGCTGCCGGGCAGATTGAAAAGGTTGTGCCCTATCAGCTTCATGCCCTGCACGGCCAGAATGGCGCGCTAAAAGGTGTAGAAGTAGCAGATCTGGATGGGGCCACCCGTATGCTGGAAGCCGATGTGCTGCTGCCTTTCTTTGGGCTGGCAACAGATCTGGGGCCTGTGGCGCGGTGGGGAATGGATACCATGCGCTCGACTATTCCCGTCACACCTTCCAGTTGTGAAACCAGCCTGCCGGGCGTGTTTGCCGTGGGCGATGTGGCCACCTACCCCGGCAAGCTCAAGCTGATTTTGCAAGGGTTTAGCGAAGCCGCCATGGCCGCCCATGCCATTTACCCCATTGTAAACCCGGATCAGGCACTGCACTTTGAATATTCCACCAGCAAAGGCGTGCCTGCCTAAAACCAACATCCTTATGGCGGCATGGCTCAAACTGGGCGCAACATGCCGCCGTTTTTTTTAAATCATTTTTTGCTCAGCCCCACTTACGCATACCTCCTTACAGTGTGCGCCATGACCGTTTCCTTACAGGTTCTGGCGTGGTGGGGCGCAGCAAGCTATGGTGGCCGCCTGATCTATTTACCTTTTTTGTAAGGATAAAACCGTGCAAGTCATCATTCTCGGCGCTGGCGTTATCGGGGTGACATCGGCCTGGTATCTGGCCAGCCTTGGGCATGAAGTCACGGTTATAGACCGCCAGCCCGCCTCAGCGCTTGAAACATCGTTTGCAAATGCGGGGCAGGTTTCACCGGGGTATTCCACACCTTGGGCTTCTCCCAGCCTGCCACTTCAGGCAGCCAAGTGGATGCTGCACCCCAAAACCAGCCCGCTGGTTATTCGCAAACGGTTTGATCTGGCCATGCTGCGCTGGATGGAACAGCTTTTAAAAAACTGTAACGCCCATGCGTATGACATCAACAAATCCCGCATGTTGCGCATTGCCGAATACAGCCGCGATTGTCTGGATGCCCTGCGTGCAGAAACCGGCATTACGTATGATGACAGACAGCGCGGGCTGATCCAGCTTTTCCGCACCAACAAACAAATAGATACCGCCCAGCACGATATGCGCCTGCTGGCAGAAGCCAACATTCCGCACCAACTTTTGGCGGTGGATCAGGTTCTGGAGCACGAACCCGGCCTTGCCCATGCCAAACATCTGCTCACGGGTGGGCTGTTCCTGCCCGGTGATGAATCGGGCGATGCGCATGTTTTTACCCAAAGGTTGGCCCGCATGGCGGAGGCCAAGGGGGTGAAATTTGTATATAACACCACCATTCTGGGGCTGGATGCCGCAGCGGACAAAATTATGTCTGTGCGCACCAGTGCTGGGCACTTCCGGGCCGATGCCTATATTGTGGCCATGGGCAGCTATAGCCCGCTGCTGCTGCACCCGTTGCGCGTGCATCTGCCGGTTTACCCCGTAAAAGGCTATTCCCTCACCCTGCCCCTTACGGATGAAACCCACGCCCCCATGTCCACCGTGAATGATACATCTTACAAGCTGGCCATTACGCGGCTTGGCAACCGTATCCGGGTAGGTGGCACGGCGGAGCTAACGGGTTACAGCCAGAAGCTCAGCCCAGACCGGCGTGAAACTCTGGAACTTTCTTTTTCAGAACTGTTTGGTGGGGGAGATCTTTCCGCCGCAACATATTGGACAGGCCTGCGCCCCTGCACGCCAGATGGCACCCCCGTTATTGGCCCTGTGCCCAATTTCAAAAACCTGTGGCTCAACACCGGCCACGGTACGCTGGGCTGGACAATGGCCTGTGGTTCTGGCCGCCTGATTGCAGACCTTGTGCATGGCAAAAAGCCCGATATTCCGGCGCTGGATCTTTCCATCAGCCGGTATAACTAAGCGCACACCGCGCTTATGCGCCACTGCGGCGCAAACCCCGATGGCAGCAAGCTGAATACGCATGGGCTGGCCCCCATAAAGCGGCCTGCACGCCATGCTGATAATCTAGCCCATTCCTAAAAAACACCCTTTGCATAGCACACAAAAAAGGCCGCGGTGGCAGATACCACCAGCGGCCTTTTTGTATTCCGCAGCTTTACGCCACAGCAGGCAGGGTGCACCACGCCTGTAACGCAGTGCCCCTTTCTACCGGGTGATTACTGAGCAGATTCGGAAGAAGAAGAGTCAGCAGTTGCGGCCTTCTTTTTACCGTGGTGCTTACCACCTTTGTGCTTGCCTTTGTGGCCTTTGTGCTTGCCCTTATGAGTAGCTGCACCTTTGCCTTCTTCTGTTGTTTTACCAGCTTCTTCAGCAGCCGGGGCAGCACCTTCTGGGGCCGGAGCGCCAGCTTCTGGGGCGGCGGCAGCAGCCGGAGCCGGAGGAGCAGCTTCCTGAGCGAAGGAAGGAGCAGCAACACCCAGCAGGGCAACGGTGGACAGAGCCGCAAGCAGACGACGAGAAATCATAAAATATCTCCAAAAACCTGTGGTCCAATCCGCCTCATGCAGGACAACCCCGCATCCAGCACATAGACCGGTTTATGTGTTGATTATTATCACGGCAGAAGCATAGCGTCTTGAGCTAAAATTTGTGCAATCTTTGCACATATCATCGCCCCGCCACTTGACAGCCGTAAACCAGCCATATTGGCGCTGGTAAAACCTAAAAAACCGCCCGGTAACAGGCGGTTTTTATAGAAAAAAGCACTTTAAACGCTCTGTATGTGACAAAGTGATGTAACCAAAAAAAATACACCCACACCACAAACGCGCCACACTTACAGGCTGCCCAAACGCTGGGCAGCCCACAAGTTACAGAATCAGTCTGCTTTTTTGCCACGCTTCTTGCGTTCGTTCGGATCCAGATACCGCTTACGCAGACGGATGGCAGATGGCGTTACTTCCACCAGTTCATCGTCTTCAATGTAAGCAATTGCCTGTTCCAAAGACATACGGCGCGGCGGGGTCAGCAGCAGGGCTTCGTCCTTACCGGCAGCACGCATGTTGGTCAGCTTCTTTTCACGGATCGGGTTTACTTCCAGATCATTCTCACGCGAATGCTCGCCAATGATCATGCCCTGATAAACCGTTTCACCCGCATCTACGAACAGCGTGCCACGATCCTGCAATGAGAACAGGGAATACTGGGTGGTTGCCCCGTTTTCCGCAGAGATCAGAGACCCGTTGCGGCGGCCTTCCACGGTGCCTGCATAAGGCCCGTAGTGGGAATACAGACGGTTCATGATACCCGTGCCGCGCGTGTCGGTCAGGAACTCACCATGATAGCCGATCAGCCCGCGGGATGGGATGATAAACGTCAGGCGCACCTTGTCACCACCAGAGGGGCGCATGTCCTGCATCTGGCCTTTGCGGAGGGACATCTTTTCCACCACAACGCCGGAATAGGGTTCGTCCACATCAATGGTGACTTCTTCGTAAGGCTCTTCGCGCTCACCCGTTTCTTCATTGGTGCGGAACAGCACACGCGGGCGGCCGATTGTCAGCTCAAAGCCTTCACGGCGCATGGTTTCAATCAGCACACCAAGCTGAAGTTCGCCACGGCCAGCCACTTCAAACGCTTCGCTTTCCGGGCTGTCTGTTACGCGAATAGCAATGTTGCTTTCGATTTCCTTGAACAGACGGTCACGAATCTGGCGAGACGTTACCTTCTTACCTTCACGGCCACCCAGTGGGCCATCGTTCAGGCGGAAGGTCATGGACAGTGTCGGCGGATCAACCGGAATAGCTTCCAGCGGGGCATCTACTTCCGGAGCAGCAATGGTGTCTGGAATAGTGGCTTCGGACAAACCAGCCACGGCCACAATGTCCCCTGCTTCCACTTCTTCCACACCCACGCGGTCCAGACCACGGAAGGAAAGCAGCTTGGTCAGGCGGCCTGTTTCCACCACGGAGCCATCGGCCCGCAGCACCTTAACAGGCATGTTCACCCTGGCGCGGCCCTGTTCTACACGGCCTGTCAGCACGCGGCCCAGAAAGTTGTCACTTTCCAGAATTGTGGCTGTCATGGCGAAGGGCTTGTTTTTGTCCAGATTCGGGGCGGGCACATGGCGCAGGATCAGCTCGAACATCGGGCTCAGATCTTTACGTGCACCATCCAGCGTTTCATCTGCCCAGCCCTGACGGCCAGAAGCAAATAGCATCGGGAAGTCAAGCTGTTCATCATTTGCGCCAAGGGCTGCAAACAGATCAAAAATTTCGTTGTGCACTTCATCGGGGCGGGCATCGCCACGGTCAATCTTGTTCACAACCACAATGGGCTTCAGGCCACGGGCCAGTGCCTTGCCAACCACAAACTTGGTTTGCGGCAGCGCACCTTCGGCGGAGTCCACCAGCACAATGGCGCCATCCACCATGCTCAGAATACGTTCCACTTCCCCGCCGAAGTCGGCGTGTCCAGGTGTATCAATAATGTTGATACGGGTATTGTTCCAGACAACGGAAGTGCACTTGGCAAGAATGGTAATGCCACGTTCGCGTTCCAGATCGTTGCTGTCCATTGCGCGTTCGGCAACGTGCTGGTTTTCGCGGAACGAACCCGACTGCTTGAGCAGTTCGTCAACCAGAGTCGTCTTGCCGTGGTCAACGTGGGCAATGATGGCGATATTGCGGATATCCATGTAAAGGCCTGATATTCCCTGCGGGCCACGCCACCGCTTTCTGCCTGAAAGGGTGGAGGATGGCTTTGCTAGTGTTTGCTTGGGCAGACAAATAGCCGCCCGCGCGCAGGAATGCACGCAAAATCCTCACCAGTGCGTATCATGGCTGCCACCGGGGGTGGCCGCACAAGGGCCGCACAGCTTGCATTTACCCCCTTATGGTGGTGTGCTTCCGGCCTTGGAACACATTATATTGAAAGGGTTTTTAGCATGGATATTCAGGCCATAGATCAAACTTACAACCAGTTTCAGGCACAGGCCCAACAATCTGCCACCGCCCTGCAAACACTGTGCGGCAAAATGCAAACCGCTGCCGATGGCGGGGATATGCAGGCGCGTGAATGGTTGCTGGATCTGAAAGAACTGGCCCTTTCCCTGCGGGATGAGCAATCTCAGATTATCAATTTGCTTCAGGCTTTGCACACGGCCCTTGCCACGCAGGTGCAGCAGAATGTGGCCCCGCCGCAGCCCTCCGCCCTAAGTTCCGTTAAGCCGGAAGTAGAAAATGTGCTGGATGATGTCATTAACTCCGGCTTTGCGCATTCCTTGGCATCTGGCGCGGGTTTTGGCATTGGCAACACGCTTATCAATAAACTGTTCTAAATACGCGCACGCCTAAGGCGTGTGAAGGCTGGCTCCGGCGCACGCAACCCGCTACAAGCCAGCCTATGCTGCTTCACCCTCCTGCGCGCTCTATTGTCAGCGCCGCCCCTACTCTTTCCCTTACTGTTGTAGGGCTAATGTTTGGGCTGGTTATGGGGCTGGGTGCGCCCCTGTTTACGCTGGAAATGGTGGATCTGGGGTTTGGCACCGGCATGATTGCCGCCAACACCATGATGCACGCTATCGGCTCCTTGGCCATTGCGCCATTTATTCCGCGCATCAGCATAGCTTTAGGCTCCAAACGGGCTGTTACGCTGGCTTTGCTAACAAGCGCTGCCACGCTGGCCCTTTTTCCGCTGTTGCCATCCATCTGGGTGTGGTTTGGCCTGCGCACCGTGCTGGGGGCCGCGTGCGAGATTATTCTGGTGCTTTCTGAAAGCTGGCTGAACCAGATTACGCCAGACCACGCCAGAGGCCGCGTGATGGGGCTTTACAGCACGCTGCTTTCCGTTGGCATTGCCGCAGGCCCTGCCTTGCTAACGGTAACAGTAACAGTAACGGGCCGCACCAGCGCCCTACCCTTTGCCTGCGCCAGTATTGCCCTTTTGGTTACCACCTGTTTGGTTGCCGCGCCGTGGCTGCCACATCCGCCTCTTACGCCCCCGCAACGCCCCAGCCTGCTGCGCTACCTGCCTTTGGCCCCCATAGTCATTGCCGCCACGTTGCTGATTGCCATGCTGGATTCGGCAGCTACCTCTTTTCTGGCCCTCTACGCCATGCACTCCGGGTGGTCAGAACATGCGGCCACACTGTTGCTGAGCATCATGCTGCTGGGGGCCACGGCGTTTCAGATTCCCATTGGTTGGATAGGAGACCGCACAAGCCGCCGCTGGCTTCTGGTCTCATTAGCCGGGTTGGCTGCGGGGGGCGCGTTGTTGTGGCCGGTCGCCATTCACCACATTGGGTTTGCCCATGTGTTGCTGTTTGCTTGGGATGGCGTGTTTGCCAGTATTTACACAGTAGCCATGTCTGTGGTGGGAGACCGCTATAAAGGGGGCGATCTGATAGCCATTTACACCCTCAGTTCCCTGGCATGGGGCGCGGGGGCGTTTGTTGGGCCTGCGCTGGCGGCCAGTTCCATGGCGATAACCCCAGATGGCTTGGCATGGTTTGCCGCCGCTGCCTGCGCGCTGTTTGGCCTGCTGCCCTTACTGCTGAAAAAAAGCGCTTAGCCCCTCTGTTTTCTCAGGCTGGGGCTGCGCCTTGGGTGTTCACCTGCAAGCGATAGAGCGAATCCCCCGCGCACATAAACAGCCAATCCCGCTTGGGGCCGCCAAACGTAAGGTTAGAAACGCTTTGCGGTAGGCGAATACGACCGATAAGATGCCCTTCGGGGTTGAACACAAACACCCCGCACAGCCCCACCGGCCCGCTAACGCCGCACCAGATATTGCCATGCACATCGGCCTTCATGCCATCTGGCCCCATCTGCACGCCTTCAAAACGCATGTTGGTAAACAGGCGCGGGTTGGAAAGCGGCAGTTCTTCCTTGTGCAGATCAAACACATGCACGGCCTGATCTCCATCATGCCCATGCCCGCCCGGCTGCTTGCCAGAGGAAACAACATAAAGCCGTGAAAAATCGGGCGAGAAGCACAAGCCATTGGGGTTGGGCAACTGTGCCTGCGTAAGCACCACATCAAGGTGGCCCATTGCATCTACACGGAAGGTATGATCAGCCTGCCGCCGCGTGCCACCCAATGTTCCAATAAGTTCTTCCCCTATTTTCCAGCGGATATGCCCATCTGGGTTGGCCTCACCACCCGGCATGTCGGCATGGCCCTCGGCCACGTTGTCTCCATACCCCGGATCGGTAAACCAGATGCTGCCATCGGGGTGGGCTATCACATCATTGGGGGAGTTGAGGGAGTGGCCCTCAAACTTATCTGCCACCACATGGGCAGACCCATCATGTTCCCACCTAATCACGCGGCGCAAAAAATGCTCGCACGTAATCTGGCGGCCCTGATAATCAAACGTGTTGCCGTTAGCGTGGTAGGATTCCGGGCGGAAAACCGTTACCTCTCCCGTTTCCCACAAATAGCGGTACTGCTGGCTTGTCACCACATCGCTGAACAGCAGATACCGCCCTTGAGAGGACCACGCAGGCCCTTCCAGCCATGTGCCTTTATTCCATACCCGATGCAGGCCAGCATTGCCGTACAACAGATCCCGAAAGGAGCGATCAATCACCAGCACATCGGGGTCTGGCGTATAAACGGGAGGAGCATTTGCCCCCCATTGGCGTGGTGGATTGGTGGTAACATCGGGCGGGCGCACGGTATCGGGCAAAATCTCATCCGCCCCACGGGCCAGCACCGGGGCCGCCACGGTTGCAGAAAGCGCGGTTATGCCTTTAAGCATTGCACGTCTTGCCAGCCTGCTACGTGGGGGTGCCATTATGCCTCCTGCGTTTACCGGACAATCTTTGCCGTATGGAGCGGGTGCATACTGCCTTGGCCCTGCACTGTCACCCCTTTGCTGTGGCAACCCCTTTGTGCAAAGGCAAAGGGCCATTGCAAACCCTTTGCCCTACACGGGTTTCAACCAATACGCGCCACACGCAAAAGGTTGGTAGAACCGCTTACGCCAAAGGGCACGCCAGCGGCTATCACGACGGAATCACCTTCCTGCCCTATGCCAGCACGGTTCACGACATCCAGCGCTGCTTCCACCACATCTTCCACCGTGGTTGTGGGTTTATGCGGCGCGCTTACAAAGGCCCGCACGCCCCACACCAACGCCAAACGCCGGGCAGATGTGTGCGTGGGGGTAATACCCAGAATGGGGCATGTGGGCCGTTCACGCGCAATACGCAGCGCCGTGGGGCCACGGTGCGTATAAGCCACAATGGCCGGAGCCTTGAGCGTATCCGCCACCTGCTGCACGGCGCTGGCAATGGCATCGGCCACATAATCTTCTGGGGCCAGACGGGCGGCGGCCATGTGGGCCTGCCAACCGGCATCTTCTTCCACCCGCCATAAAATACGGTTCATAATCCGCACAGCCTCACGCGGATATTTACCCGCCGCAGATTCGGCAGAAAGCATCACCGCATCTGCACCATCAAACACGGCGGTTGCCACATCCGATGCCTCGGCCCGTGTGGGGGTTGGGGCGGAAATCATGCTTTCCAACATCTGGGTGGCCACCACAACGGGTTTGCCCAGCCTGCGGGCCGCACGAATAATGCGCTTTTGCACCAGCGGCACGGTTTCGGGCGGGAGTTCAACGCCCAAATCTCCACGCGCCACCATCACCGCATCAGACAGCGCCAGAATGGCATCCAGATTTTCAACGGCCTGCGGTTTTTCCAGCTTAACCAGCACGGCGGCGCGTTCACCCACCAGCGCGCGGGCCTGCGCCACATCCTCGGCCCGCTGCACAAAGGAGAGCGCTACGTAATCCACCCCCAGATCCAACGCAAAAGCCAGATCCTTGCGGTCTTTTTCTGTAAGAGCGGGAATAGGCAGCGCCACATCCGGCACGTTCACACCTTTATGGTCAGAAAGCGGGCCACCTACATCCACCCGCGTTTCTATCCAGTCTGGCCCTACCTTTTCCACCACAACAGCCAGCTTGCCATCATCCATCAGCAGGCGGCTGCCGGGGCGCACGGCACTGATAATTTCTGGGTGTGGCAGATTAACGCGGTGTTCATCCCCCGGTGTGTCAGACAGATCAAACCGAAAGGCCGCACCGGGCTGTAGGGTTACACGGCCTGCGGCAAAACGGCCCACACGCAGCTTTGGCCCCTGCATATCAGCCAGAATACCAATGGGAGTGCCCAATTCTGCCTCTACCTGCCGCACAATGGCATGGCGGGCGGCATGATCTTCATGCGTGCCGTGAGAAAAGTTAAAGCGGAACACATCCGCCCCGGCCAAAGCCAGATCGCGGATGGTTGCATAATCTGAAGAAGCCGGGCCGAGTGTGGCCACAATTTTAGTACGGCACGTTTGCGCCTGTTCTGCACCCGCACCCTGTTGTGTGGATTCAGCCATGTCTGTTTCTCCTTCTAGTCCGCCGGGGTCTTTCAGGAGGGGTTCACGGCCTCATCAGCATCTACACCCCAAATGGCCTTACGCGGCACCCAGCCATTATACTGTTTGACGGAAACCCTGCACCACGCAGACCCCGCCGCACATTCCTTAACAGAGCCTACCGCACCGGGTTTCAGCACCGCTACAACGGGGGCATCATCGCTGGCACTTGCGCGGAGCATAACAGCACCCGCAATGCTTTTGGCATCATCCAACGTGGGCACTGTTTCTACAACGCGCGTATCCATGTGGCCGGATGCGGGAATTTTTTCACCATTCTTGTCTAGCTTGGGGGCAATAGGAGTATCATCCCCCGGTGGTTCACCCGGCACCAGAAAATCTCGCCCGCCCGCAAGGGTGGCCTGCTGCATCCAGCCTTTCTGGCCTGTGGGGTCTTCTACCAAACGCCACACATCAAATTCACGCTCGATACGTATTGGCATCCCACGGCGATGATACACCCAGATAATGGGGAAGCGCTGCCCCGGCCCGGCACGCATGTTCACTTCATCCGCCCGCAATGCCGCATAACGTGGCAGCGGCAGGCCCGTTACGGTGCCTTTTGGGGGTTCTGGCGCGGCATCTGCCGGAGGTGTGGCCGGGTTTGCCGCATCTGCTGCGGCAGTGCCAGCGGCTACGGCACCCGCCCCCACTGCGGCACCGGCAGCAACCGTGGCGGCGGGGTGGTGCTTGGCGGCCGCCGTGTGCGCGGCCTCGTGCCCTGCGGCATGGTGCTTTTTATGATGCTTGCTCTTTTTAGCGTGCTCGGCCTTAGCATCGGCGCTGTCTGACTTGGCGGAAACCTTTTTTCCGGCTTTGGCAGAAGCACCCTCATGCGTGGCTCCGGCATGATGAGCGTGGTGGCTGTGCGCCGTGGTTTTTTTCTGCTCTGCCGCATGGGCAGAAACCGTGGGAACACTGGCAAAAGCCACGGCACAGCCTGCCGCACAGGCCAGCAGGTGAAGCCGGAAAATAGAAGAGCGTGTGAACATCATGCCTGCATCCCTGCCAAGAGAGACGCGCCGGGGCAAGAGGCATCGCTTCTTATCCCATGCGCGAAGGCAGATAAGGTGGCATACCCTGCCCTGCCAAAGCTGCGGCAAATCTAAGCCAAACCTTACATTCCCGCCAGACATGCCCTGCATACACGCCCTATGCCCAACATGCCATGCTGGTGCAGCCCTAGTGTGTCAGGCCTGTGTTTTTTGCCGCTGTAACGTGCCGCGCATGCACGTGGTATCAGGAGTCGCAAGCATGTGTGCCGGTGCACCGGTTTACCCGGCTGAAGGTGCGGCCTGTTGCTGGGGCGTGCAGGCCTGTTCCACCCCCATGCCGCTGCAAACAGGGCAGTTGGGGTCTGCCTCCAGCATAATGGTGGTAAAGCGGGTGCGCAGGGCATCCCACATAAGCAAACGCCCGGCCATGCTTTGCCCTATGTTCAAAAGCTCCTTCAGGGCTTCTGTGGCTTGCAGCGTGCCCATAACACCCGTTACGGCCCCAAATACCCCGGCCTCACCACAGCTCAGGCCAGAGGCTTCACCATCGGTTTGTGGGTAAAGGCAATGGTAACACGGGCCGCCACGCCACGGGCGAAAAGTGGAAAGCTGGCCCTCAAACCGCTGCACGGCGGCAGAAACAAGCACTTTGCGGGTTTTTACGCAGGCAGCGTTTACCACGTAACGGGTGGCAAAGTTATCGCACCCATCACACACCAGATCGTACTGGCTTATCAGCCCTTCCGCCGTGGTGGCATCCAGCCGCTGGGGGTATGTTTCTACTACAATACCGGGGTTAAGCGCCTCTAGCGTGGCGCGGGCAGAATCTATTTTCCTGCGCCCCACATCGGCCGTGGCATGCAGGATTTGGCGCTGAAGGTTGGAAAGCTCCACCACATCATCATCCACCAGCCCGATGCGCCCCACACCGGCCGCTGCCAGATACAACGCTGTGGGTGACCCCAAGCCCCCCGCACCAATAATCAGCACGGAAGCCCCTTTCAGCGCCATCTGCCCGATTCCGCCAACCTCAGGCAAAAGAATGTGGCGAGAATAGCGCTGGATCTCGTCTTCAGAAAACTGCGAAATCATGGTGGGGCGTCCTGAAAAAAAGTAAAAAAGACAGTGAACCGATCGGTCAGAATGGCGTTAAACAGCCAACATGCTTTGTGTTGCGGCAAAAATCACGTTTTTGTAATAACAACAAAAACATGACATGTTAGTGTGCATCAGAGGTATGCTTCTGTTATAGTAACCTGCAAAATCAACATAAGAGGAATGCAAACATGATATCCCTTCCTCAGTTCGGGCAGCCTGCCCGAGCAGCCAGTCTGACCCCGCGCCAGACCGCGCGGGGGATATGTGTTGCCTCAGCCGTAGCGGCACTGGGTGTATATCTGGCTTCCCCTTTTGTAACGCTGTGGAGTGTGGGTTCTGCCCTGCACACCCACGATATGGCGGCCCTTGGGCAAGTGATTAACTGGGGGGCGTTAGATGCCTCCATCAAGCACCAAACGCTTAATGGCCTGCACCTTATCCCTGCATCGGACGATCTGCCCGAATTTGGTGAATCCTTTGCTGCCACGGCTGTTTCCAACGCAGTGGATACCACGGTAACGCAAAACAATCTGGGCATGCTGGTAGATCAGGCCATTCCGGCGGCTGTGCCTGTCAGCCAGCCCAATATTTCCTTCGCCTCTCTGGCGGCTCATGCGTCCGTAAGGTTTGCACGGCTTGATCAGTTTGTGGCGGAAGTGCCCCTGCCAGGGCATGAGCGTGAAACACCCCTGCGCATTGAAATGCGGATACAGGGGTGGCGCTGGAAAATTACCAATGTGGAATTCCCCACGGCGCGGGCTCCAGTGCTTCAGGCCTCTGCTGCGCCATCCAACGCCTGAACTCTAACCCGCCTGCACCCTAGCGTATATGTGGGTGGCCCTTATAAAAAAGGCCACCCACCCGTAGGCGGCAGCGTACTGCCTGCCTACGTATGAAGTGGCCTTGCAAGCCGTTGCGCCAGATTTATTTGGCGGCGGGCAGGTCTTCTTCCAGCACCACAATATTTACGGCGTAGGACACATCACCATCTTCATCATCACGATGAATGGTGCCAATCACTTCACCATCTGCTGCCAGTTCAACAGACATACCTGCACGAGGTGCGGGGTTGATTGTCAGCTTTTCGGAACCCAGCAGCCTGCGCAGAGCTGTCTGAAGCCGGGTGATTTCTGAAGGAGATATGGAACCGCTCATGTCATTCTTTTCCTGCTGGCATAACTTTGCGCCAAAATAAGGCAAACCGCGCAGGCATGGGCCACTCCGCCCGAAAACGGTGGAGCAACCGGGCACTGGCGCGGTCGCCTTTCCGATCTGTGGCCCCGCTATAGGACAACCACCCACGCTGCCGCAACCTTTCCGCAGCATTGCCCTGCCGCCGCCACTTTCTGCTGTGCATGTCACTTACTGGTTAGAGGAGGATCTGCCCTTGCGTTTCTTGCGTGCTCTTGTGCCGATGCTTTCTGCCTGCGTGCCTGTTGGAATGTGCCTTTTTGCCCTGCAACATGCGCCACCACCCCCGATGCAACCAGAACGCACAGCCCATATTCTCAACATGGTGGCACATGATGGCGCGGCCCACACAGCTCAAGCCCTCTCCCGCCAAAAAGGCTGGGCGGATGTGCAGCACGCCGTAACCTCTGGCCAGCCAGATGCCGCGCGCCTTGTGCCCGCGCTTTTGCCATCCGCAGATTCGCACACAACGCGTACACTTTACAAAACCATGCAGGCCGCCCTGCCCAAGCACCCGGCTGTTGTGCTGGCTGCTACCAAGCAAGGTACATCCATACAGGCAGATTTGCAGGCTGTATGTTCCCCCATAGGCATGAGCCACACATGGCGCCAACAAGCCCGCCAAGCAGTGGCCCATGTGCATGATGTTCATCTGTCTGACCGTGCGCAACGGTGCCTAAACAGGCTGGATGGCTGAACACTTTTTTGTTTATTTCTTAAATCAGTTTTTATGAAACCCTGACGCTGGCACAAAAACCCAAGAAATACTGCCAGTTCCAGCCGGTCTATGCGCGCCTTTTCAGCCGCAAATGCTACACAAGCCAGAAATGCACCACACGCAATTTAGATATGACCTGAGCGCGTGAAGTGATAACATCCAAATATTAGATATTCATTATTAGAATATCTCCCAAAAAAAATAACAAGAAGCGAACCCCGGCCCATGACCGCATACCCCGGATTTTCTCGTCCCGGACAGGCCATTGCCGCCGTTTACTGTCCGGCTTTTTCTTCTCCTGCCCTCCCTGCCCGCACGCCTGTTTATTGGCCTGCCTTTGGCCTGCACGCCCTGCTTGCAGCCTCTGCCGCCGGATTTGCGGTGTGTCTTGCCCCCTACGCTACAGCGGCAGAAACAGCCCCTAACGCCGCGCATCTGCATTACCCGCACACACCTGCCGTTGTGCGCACAACACCAACCACTGTTGTGCCCGCCAAGGAAGCACCAGCAGAAGTCACATCCTCTGCCACTCCTGCCGCCAAGCCGGGGTTTTGGGATAATGCACGCCTGCTGCCCCCACTCACCAGCCGACCAGAAGCATATGGTCAGCCGCAATCTTTGGAGCTTTCCCCCTTATCTACCGCCCTGCTGCACCAAGGGCCGTGGGGGGTATTTAACGCCAATACCGGGGCTGCCGCAGGGTTTGGCACCGTGGGGTATTATGCTGTTTCGCGGTGGGCGGAGGATTGGTCCAGCCTGCGGGACAAGCGCAACCGCATAGATGCCATGGATGCGCTGAAATACATTCCCTTCAATCAGGAAGGAGATATCTACCTGTCCTTCAGCGGCAACTTCCGCCAGCACAACTTTTATGATCAGCGTGCAGGATTTGGCACCACCAAAAAAGATCCTGCCTATCGCAACAACTTTCGCTGGAATCTGGGTGCAGACCTGCACTTGGGCGAGCACGTCCGCCTGTATGGGGAGCTGATGAGCGGGCAAGCCGCAGGTGTAAACTACTATGGCTATGCCGGAGGCCGCTGGCGCAGCAAGCTGGATGCCCAGCAGGCGTTTGTAGAAGTGCGCGGCAAAGTGCTGGGCGCCACCGTAGGCGGCATGGCCGGGCGCATGACCTTTTTGGATGCCCCCCCATATTTTACGGCAGGAAGCGTGTACCCCACCCTGCCGTATTCATGGAACGGCCTGCGCGGCTATGCCTTTTGGAAGAACTTTCGCGTAGATGGTTTTTATCTAACCCTAACAGATAACAGCCCGCCCATTGCCTTCCATGATACCGTGGGGTGGAGGTCTCGCCTGTTTGGGGCTTACACATCCTACGCGCTGCCCAAGTTCTCGTTTCTGGGCAAAAACAGCCAAGTGTTTGTAGATAGCTTTTACTACGGCATTATTCTGGCCAGCAGCGCTCTGCCCACAGCAGCAGGCGGCAGCATTGCGGGTTCTACCCACCGTGATACGCCGGGCATGCGCGTATGGGGTAACGCCGGGCCTGTTGAATTTTCTGTTGGCGGCATGTGGCAGGGGGGAGAATTCCGCGCGGCCAAAAGCGGCCCCACACGGCCTGTTTCTGCTTATTCCATCAACGCCACACTCTCATGGCGCTTTGCCAAATGGGCGGGGCATCCGGCTGTGGGGATTCAGGTGGATGATGTTTCTGGCGGCAACATGAACAAAAGCCAGAGCAGCAGTTGGGGCAGCTTTCTTTCACCCTACGTGCCCAGCGCCTACTACCTGGATATCAGCACCTATATCGGGCAATCCAACATTATTGATGTAGGGCCTATTGCCACGGTTTCCCCCACCCCCAACACCACCTTGCTGATGAAGGTGCCCGTGGTGTGGCGCAACAGCAAACAAGATGCCATTTATGCCAGCGGCACAGCCTTTTATAACCTGCGCCCACATGGGGCCTATACGGCCACTATGCCGCAGGCCAGCTTTACGTGGCGTGCCACGCGCCACATTACGCTAAGCGTTGATGGCGAATATATTTTTGCTTCCAAAACCATGATTAACGCGGGCGCATCCTCCGGCGCGTTCGTGCAGAGCAACTTGGAACTTACCTTTTAACCCTCGCTTTTGTGCCCATTGGGCCACAGCGGTACAGACAAACTGCCCCGTCCATCGTAATGCTTGCAGCATATACAAACCAGACGGGGCAGCCCCATGCGCCACGCATGTCCTGCACATGCATCCATCGGGCCGCCTTGCCACAGCCAGACCAAGCAAGCAGCCCGAGGCCCCAGCATGACGCCATCCCCCACCCGCCGAGAACTCACCCTGCGCGGGCTTGTGCTGGGCGCACTCATCACCATCGTTTTTACTGCTTCCAACGTGTATCTGGGCCTGCGTATTGGGCTTACGTTTGCATCCTCCATTCCCGCTGCGGTTATTTCCATGGCTGTGCTGCGGATGCTGGGCGGCGGCTCCATTTTGGAAAACAATATGGTGCAAAGCCAAGCCTCGGCAGCGGGCACGCTTTCTTGCGTGTTTGCCACCTTTCCGGGGTTGGTTATGGCGGGGTATTGGCAGAACTTTCCGTTCTGGCAAACGGCGGGGCTTTCACTCGCCGGAGGCATATTGGGCGTGCTGTTTACAATTCCACTACGGCGCGCACTGGTTACAGAAAGCAGCCTGCCTTACCCAGAGGGCGTGGCTGCGGCAGAAATTTTGCGCGCCGGGGCAGAAAAAGGCCATAGCCACGGGCTGCGCGCCCTTATTGGCGGCGGTGTTATTGCCACGCTTTTTTCATTCGCCAGTGCTGGGCTGCGGCTTTTGGCCGATACACTCACCCTTACAGCCACCGCTGGGGCTGCGGTGTTTCAGTTTTCCGGCGGGCTTTCCCTCGCTCTTGTTGGGGCAGGCTATCTGGTGGGAATAGCTGGCGGGTTGGCCATGCTGCTGGGCTGCATTCTGGCGTGGGGCATGGGTGTGCCATGGTTAACGGCCCATTTGCCCAACCCGGAACATCTGGCCCCTGCCGCCTTTGCGCATGATGTATGGCTGCACAAGGTGCGCTTTATTGGTGCGGGGGCCATTGCCGTGGCCTCACTCTGGACATTGGTGGAACTTATGCCGCCTGTGCTGCGTGGCCTGCGCGCCATGTTGACAGGCCGCGGCCAAACGCTGGTGCCCGATACAGAGCGCGATATGTCTGGCCGCAGCATGGGGCTGTTGCTGCTGCTTTCCGCCGCCATGCTGGCTGGGCTGTTTGCGTATTTTCTGGCCCCTGTTGCGGTGGGGTTTTGGCCTGTTGTGGCCGCTGCTGTGCTGTTTTGCATTGTGTTTGGTTTTATTATGGCGGCAGCTTGCGGCTATATGGCGGGCATTGTGGGGTCTTCCTCCTCCCCCATATCGGGCATTATCATTATTGGCGCTGTGCTTTCCGCCCTGATGATACTGGCGCTGGAAGCCTTGGGCCTTACCCCCACCAGCATGATGGCCGAGGGGCAAAAACTGGCCACGGCGTTTACCATTTTGGTGCTTTCGGCCATTACGGCCACGGTGGCCATTTCCAACGATAACCTACAAGATCTTAAAACCGGGCAGCTTGTTGGGGCATCGCCATGGAAGCAGGAAGTGGCGCTGATTGTAGGCTGTGTGGTGGGGGCTGCGGTTATTCCACCTGTGCTAAACCTGCTTTATCAAGCCTATGGTTTTGCTGGCACCATGCCCCGCCCCGGCATGGACCCCACGCATGCGCTTTCCGCCCCACAGCCTGCGCTTATTGCCATGATCGCCAACGGCATTTTTACGCACTCGCTGGATTGGAGCATGCTTTCCATTGGCATGGCGCTGGGGGCTGTTCTGGTAGGGGTGGATCAGCTTTTGCGCCGCCGCCATATGGCGTTGCCACCTTTGGGCGTGGCGGTGGGGCTGTATCTTCCTGCCTCTGTTAGTATCACGTTGGCTGTTGGGGCTATTCTGGGTTGGGGGTTAAAACACCACATCAAAACCCGCAGGGCACAGAAGCACCAAACAGAACCTGCTGCCAACGCCGCCATTGGCACCATGCTGGCTTCTGGCTTTATTGTGGGGGAAAGCCTGACAGGTGTTGCGCTGGCCGTGCTTTCTGGCGCGTTGGGGCAGGATGATGCGCTCTCCATCGCGCACTATGTGCCTGCAAACCTGCCGCCTGTGTTGGGCACTGCTGCTTTTGTGGCTGTCTGCTGGTGGTTTGCGCGTAAAACCCTGCAAGCTGAAACACAGGGGCATTAAATGCGGCCTACGCAAAAGGCTTACCCCGGCAAGGGCGCACAACACGTAAACACCCTTTAAAATATGCGGCGGGTGGAGCGCGCTACGTTCTGTTTGGCAAACCTGTAAGACATTCAAAGGAACGTTACAGCCTTATTGGCTTTTTTCTTTTTAGAAATCAGGGCTTTTTCGTTTTTGTCTGCGCCTAAAGCCCAATCCCAACAACCCCAAGCCAAACACCAGCCCCGCCCAGCCCCACGCCATACCGGGTGGGATAAAGGAAAAGCAAATATCCGCGCCCCCTTTTGGCAAAGTGATGCGCTGGAACAGGTTTTCTTCATACCCAATAGCGGCTTCCTGCCCGTTGATGCGCACATGCCAACCGGGCAGCATAAGTTCGCGCCGAATAAGTAGGGCAGCCGTGCGGCAATGTGTGCGGAGTACGGTGCGGGAGATTGGGTAGATCTCGCAGCCCTCTGCGGTCTCAAAATACGGGGCGGGATGAGGCAGGCGGTACAGATCATTCGCGGCACTGCTGTAAAGCAATTGCAGACGTTTTTCGGCGGGGGCCTCCTGCTGGCCCGGCAGCACCATACCATGCGGCACAACTGCCAGAGCCACGCCCAAGCGTTCCAGAACCTCCGGCTTTTGGCCCAGAACATCCTGCAAAAAGAAGTGCCCATTCGGGGTGTTGGGCGTAATGCCATCAAACGTAACGGGGTTAAGGTTTGCGCCAAAATCCTGCTGCAAACGGGCAATCCACGCAGCAGGCATGGGCACGCCGTTGTGGTTGAGAGAGGCCAGCCCAAAATACGCACCATAATTGGGAGCCAACCCGCCGAGAGATACAAACCTGTTCAGCCCGATTTGTGCCTTCATGGTGTTGATAAACGTGGCATCTACCGGCAGCACGCTGCGGGTGGAGAGTAGCGGCACGCAAAACAGAAAAAGCGCTTCTGCCACCACGGCACTTGCCAGAACAGCACAGCGCCACCGCGCCAAAACCGGCAATAGCAACGCGGCAAGGCACAGTGCCACCAATGCACCACCTGCCAGCACAGAGCCAAAAGCATAAAAGCGGGAAGGCACAGGCCCTTGCGCAAAGCCCCATAAATCGGCCCGTGCGGGGGCGTTCCAGCGCCACACGGCATAGGTGGACAGCAGCAGAACACCACCGGCACACAGCGCAGGCCATGCGGATATCAGCCAGCTTTTGACACGTTGTTTTGCAACACCCGCGCCCGCCTGAGCACCAATATTGTGGCACACATCATCCAGCCCGAAGGCGGCTAGAAGAATAAGCGTCATTTCCTCCATCGGGTAGCAAAAGCGATGAAAAAACGTGAGGGCTATACCGGGTATCATATCCATAAGCGGGGCTATGCCGGGCAGGTTGGCCTGCTTGCCCACACAAGCCACAAAATAGGCCGCCAGCATAATACGTGCCGCCCGGTCTCGCCGCCCCCATAGGCCCAGAAGTGCCAAAAATGGCAGCACAGCCCCCCAATATCCGCCAACACTCCACCATGCCTCGTACCGAGAGGCCGGGCCGTAAAAAATGGGGCCATTGATGTAAGGAAACAGCGCCATAGCCCAGCATGTGATGGGCTGGGTGATGGAAATACCCGCTGCGTGGTCTCCCACCCACGCATGGGGCAAATAGGTGGCAAACGCCACAAGCTGCGGGGCAGCTAAAAGCAGGGCCGTGCTGCCGCCAACCGCAATGGCGGCGGCAAACGGTGCGCGTGCCCCCGCAGGCTGTTGCGCCAGACGCAAAAAAGCCCAGCACAATACCAATGTGCCCTGCAAAAACGCGGTTTCGGGAAAGCTGGAAAGCACCATGCCCCCCAAGCCAAGGGCCAGCAGGCCCCAGTTACGCATACCGGCCCAGCCATGTGCCGTGCCACGCAACACCTCCACCCCCAGCAAGGCCAAAGGCAAAAAGGCCAGCGGCTGGCTTGGCCCATCCGATGCCCACGCAAACGTGCCGTTAAACGCCCACAGCACGGCACCGGCCAACACCACGCGCGCATCCAACCCCAGCTTGCGCAACAGAGCGTACATGCAAAAACCTGCCAGAATTTGCAGCGCAATTTTAAGCAGCAACAGCCCACCGGGCAGGCCTAAAAGCAGCACAAAAGGCAAAAAGAACGCGCCGGGCTGATACTCCCCCGCCAACGGCATGCCCACGCCGCTATACGGGTTCCACCACGGCAAAACACCATGCCGCCAATCTGCTGCGGCCAAGTGGCCCAATGCCTGCACAATAACACCCGCGCAGCCATCTACCCACCCCGGCAAACCGGGTAACATGCCGCCTTCCAGCCAGTTGCGCCGCGTTTGCGTGCCTGCCGAAAGCACAGAAATAGGGTCGGACGTTGCGCCACCCCACAGCATCGGGCCCAGAAGTTCTGGCAGATGCACCAGCACAGGCAGCAATGCCAGCACAACCACGTGCCATACAGGCCAATGAGCACAAAACCGATGGCGGGCAAAAAAAGAAAAAGCGGGCATATGCCCGCCTTAGCAAAGGGGAAGCCGTATTCCTACACAATACGCCCCTTGTATGTGCGTTAGTGCTGCAAAAAGACCGGCACATCCGGGTGGGCCAGAATATAATCCGTAGCACTGCCCATAAGCCGATTATACAGCATGCTGTGCTGATACCCGCCTATCACCAACAAATCCGCCCGCCGGGCATCTACCTCACCCAGAATGGATTGTGCGGCCTTGCTGGCATCATCACTTGGATTCATCTCCACCCGTTCGGGCGTAATGCCGGGCAAGATATCCATCGGCATGGGGGAAGCCGGTGTTTGCAGCACATCCACCTGTTTGGCCTGCGCCAGCAATACGCGGGCAGAAGCAAACGCCTTGCGGCAACCCTCCGTATCTTTCCATGCCATCAGAATATGGTCCCCACTTGGGCGATCCCAAAAAGGTGGCACAAACAGAACGGGGCGGCCTGTTTGAAAAATGGCTGAACGGGTAGCCAGTTTTTTCTGGTCACTATCCCGGCTATCGGGAAAGTTCATAATCAGCAAATCGGCATCCTTGCCATAACCGCTGATAATTCTGTCCACCGTAATTTCGGGGTCCAGCCAGTTTACTTCCACCTTGCTTAACCGTTCTGCGCCAGAACCATATTCCTCCGCCAGCCAGCGGTGGAAAATTGTGTGCAGGCTATCAGCCCATTCACGCTGGTTTTCGCGCAGCACGGCAGCGCTTTCATCTGTCAGACCCATATTGCCCAGCACCTGCGTAGGGGGTTCCCGCGCGGCCAGAACATCCATGCGGTTGCCGTTTACGCGGGCCAGAAACTGTGCGGCCATGTTCAGCAGTACTTCCGCCTGATCCTGCTGGCTGAGAATAACAAGACATCTCTGCATTGCTTGCGCTCTCCCGTTTTTATCTGTGGCGTGTCACCACGCACACCTATGGTGGGCCAGCGCCAGAAAGCATTCACACCAAACGTGCCCGCCGGCTAAAGGGTTGCCCATCGCCCCAACTGTGCCACGCCTGCCCTCTCTCTGGAAGGTGAAGAAAAAACATGCCGCCCCCTCTCGCATTTCGGGGCAAAGCGCGGCACAACCGCAAGGATAACACCAGCCCTTACGCAAAAAAGGATACGGCCACCGTGTTGCTGAACGTGATTGAACGCGGCCCCGATGCCCCCTCTCCCCTGCCGCCGGTTGTGCTGTTGCACGGGCTGTTTGGCCGTGCGCGCAATCTGGGTTTTGTACAACGTAAGCTGGCCGCCACCCGCCAAACGCTGGCAATGGATTTACGCAACCACGGCAACAGCCCCCACGGCCCCATGAGCTACCCCGCCATGGCGGAAGATGTGCTGGAAACCATGCACCATCATGGCATCAAAAAAGCCTTGGTGCTTGGCCATTCCATGGGTGGCAAAACCGCCATGATGCTCTCCCTTATTCACCCACAGGCCGTGCAAAGCCTGCTGGTGGTGGATATTGCCCCCGGCCAGGGTGGCTTTGCGCGGATGGATCTGCCGCCGGGGCTGGATAAGCTGGTTTTTCCCCCGCATCTGGATTTACGCAGCGCGGATGAGCTGTTGCGCCCGCTGATAAGCAATGATGCCGTGCGGCAATTGATGATCCAGAACATCCGCATGGGGGATAACCCCGGCTGGGCCATTGGCATGCACGATATTCTGGCCGGAATGCCCGCCATGATGGGCTGGCCCACATTGCCCCCTAGTGCGCAATATAGTGGCCCCACGCTGTTTATTCGGGGGGAAACATCACCCTATATTCAGCCCACCAATTACCCACAGATGCGCCATCTGTTCCCGCACTATCGGTTGGAAACAATCAACGGCGCAGGCCATTGGGTGCATGCAGATGCCCCGCGCCGGTTTATGGAACTGGTGGAAGAATTTGCCACCCAGACAGAAGACGCCTCCACACCCTGAAGGCGCAAAAAACCTAACGGGGTGGCAGTGTGGCTGGCTTGCCTGCCAGATTAAGGGCCACGGCCTCCGCAATGCGGATACCATCCATAGAGGCAGAGAGAATACCACCCGCATAACCTGCCCCTTCACCCGCCGGATACAGGCCCGGCGTGTTGATAGACTGCCCGCCCTCATTCCGTGGAATGCGCAAGGGGGAGGATGTGCGGGTTTCCACCCCGGTCATCACCGCGTCTTCCATGGCAAAGCCGCGGATCTTACGGTCAAACTTCGGCAGGGCCTCACGCAGGGCTTCCACCACAAAATCGGGCAGGCATTTTGAAAGATCGGTGGGGGTTACGCCCGGTTTGTAGGAGGGCACAACATCCCCCAACGTGGTAGAGGGGCGGCCTGCCAGAAAATCTCCTACACGCTGGGCGGGGGCACGGTAATCTCCGCCTCCCAGTTCAAACGCCTTGCGCTCCCATTGGCGTTGAAAGGCCATGCCCGCCAGCGGGTCATCCGGGTAATCCACACCGGGGCGCAGTTCCACCACTATGCCGGAATTGGCGTTACGCTCGGCGCGGGAATACTGGCTCATGCCGTTGGTAACCACCTGCCCTTCTTCCGAAGTGGCCGCCACCACGGTACCGCCGGGGCACATGCAAAAGGAATACACACCCCGCCCATTGCTGGCATGATGCACCAGCCGATATTCCGCAGCGCCCAGAAGCTCGTTTCCCGCGCTGGGGCCAAACTGCGCCACATCTATGACCGATTGCGGGTGCTCAATCCGCACCCCAATGGAAAACGGCTTGGCCTGCATGGCCACATCTTCGGCCTGCAACATGGCAAACGTATCACGCGCGCTGTGGCCCACGGCCAGAATAACGTGATCGGCGTGTATGGTCTCACCCTCAGCCGTGCGCACACCTTCTACCGCGCGGGTTTGCGGGTTAAGCACCAACCCATCCACACGGGTTTGAAAACGGTATTCCCCACCTGCTTCCTCTACCTCGCGCCGAATATGCTCCACCATGGAAACAAGGCGGAATGTGCCAATATGCGGGTGGGCCAGATACAGAATATCCTCCGGCGCGCCAGCTTTTACAAACTCCTCCAGCACCTTGCGGCCTAAAAAGCGTGGGTCTTTAACCTGGCTATACAACTTGCCATCAGAAAAGGTTCCGGCCCCGCCCTCACCAAACTGCACGTTGCTTTCTGGCGTAAGTTCAGAGCGCCGCCATAGGGCAAACGTATCCACTGTGCGCTCACGCACCACCTTGCCGCGTTCCAGCAGCAGCGGGCGCAGGCCCATGCGCGCCAGCACAAGGGCGGCCATAAAGCCGCACGGCCCGGCACCTATAACAATAGGGCGCTTGTAACCGGGCTGAGCAGCCAGTTCTGCCCCATTAGCAATAGGGGGCACCCATTCCATGTTGGGGGATGGCTGCACGTGGTTATCCTTGGGGTGGGCGGCACGGTAACGGGCCAGCACGGCGGCCTCGTCCCTTACGGTGCAATCCACAGCATAAACCAGCTTAATGGCCACCCGCTTGCGGGCATCGTGCCCACGCTTGAACACGCTGTAATGCTCCAACGCATCTTGGGTAATGTTCAGCCGCTCGCAGATTGCCTGTGCCAACGCCTGTGGCGAATGGTCTAGCGGAAGCCGTAATTCGGTCAATCTGAGCATGCGCTGTGCCCTTACCTTTCAAACAGGCGTGAAAAAATTCTGCTCTTTCCCTAAGCTGCTCTGCCGTGTGGCGCAATATTGGCGGTGTGGGTCACAAAAAAGATGTTGCCCTTCCCTGCCATCCTTAGCAGACATAGATAAGACAGACCGGGTTGGTCCTGTTGGTTTGCCCCTGCCCAGCCATTATTGTTCCATTCATTCAGGAATACTTCTTCCCATGCCTTCGCCGCACGATCATATGCCATCTTCCCAGCCTGCGGATTCAGCCTGTGGTCATGCACACCACACGCCGGGCCAACCAGACGCGCACAGCCATGCAGAAGCCTGCACCGCAGAGCATGATCACGCAGCAGATGCGCACACCCACGCGCATGAATGCAGCGCAGAAGAACATGACCACGCCCATGATGATCACGCTGGGCATGATGACCATACCGGGCACAACCATGCTGCGGGTGGAAGTTGCGGGCACAGCCACGGTTTTGGGCACGCCCATGTGCATACGCCAGCCTCCTTCGGCAAAGCGTTTGCCATAGGTATTGCGGCCAACAGCCTTTATCTGGTGGCCGAAGCGCTGTGGGGCTTTTTCTCGCACTCGCTGGCACTGCTGGCCGATGCGGGGCACAACCTTTCCGATGTGCTGGCGCTGGCGGCGGCATGGATGGCCCAGCACCTTTCCCAACGCTCGCCCTCGCTGCGGTTTACGTATGGGTTGCGGCGCTCATCCATTCTGGCGGCACTGGCCAACGCGCTGGTGTTGATGCTGGTAACAGGCGGCGTAGCGTGGGAAGCCATTACCCGCTTGTTTGACCCCGCCCCCGTAGCTGGCAAAACCATGATGATTGTGGCCGCCCTTGGCATTGTGGTGAACGGCGCCACCGCCCTGCTTTTTGCCTCTGGGCAGAAGGGAGACCTCAACATTCGCGCGGCCTTCATGCACCTTATGGCGGATGCTATTACCTCCCTTGCCGTGGTGATAGCAGGCGGTTTGGTGCTGCTAACGGGCCTGAACTGGATAGACCCTGCCATAAGCTTGGCCATTTCCATTGTTGTGGTGGCCAGCACGTGGTCTTTGCTGCGGGATTCCTTGGATATGGCGCTGGATGCCGTGCCCCGCGCGGTGGATGCCGGGGCCGTAGAAGGCTTTTTGCGCACCCTGCCCGGTGTGGCGGATCTGCATGATCTGCACATCTGGCCCATTAGCACCACGGAAACAGCGCTAACGGTGCATTTGGTGCGCACCTCCGCCACGGTGCAGGAAAGTGATACCGCCCTGCTGGAAAAAGCCGCTGCCGCCCTGCGTGAACGCTTTGGCATTGTGCACCCCACCTTGCAGATAGAAGGCGCAGATTATGCCCCATCCTGCGCCTTAACAGACCCGCACACCGTCTGACACGCCTTTCCCTTTCCCGCGCATTTTATGCCGCCACGCCAGCCAGAATTGTTGTTTACGTGCCAGAACTTCCCTTGCCCTCCAGCAATCGTGGCATTGCTGTTGTTAGCCTTGGTGTTAGCTTTGTCGCACTGGGGCTCAAATACGCCGCCTATGCCACCAGTGGCAGCATTGCCCTGTATGCCGATGCGCTTGAAACCATTATTAACGTGGTAGCCGCCGCCGGAGGGCTATGGGCGCTAAGCGTGGCTGAAATGCCAGCAGATACCAACCACCCCTACGGCCACCACAAGGCGGAATATCTTTCTGCCGTGGCAGAAGGCGCGCTGGTGGTTGTAACAGCTTTTGTTATTGGGGATGAAGCGGTGCATGGCTGGCTGCACCCCAACCCACCACAGGCCCCATGGCTGGGGTTGGGGCTGAACGCCCTTGCCACCGTGGTTAATCTGGCATGGGGGCTTATTATGCTGCGGGTGGGGCAAAAGCGCCGCTCTCCCGCCCTTGTGGCAGGCGGGCAGCATGTGCTTTCCGATGTATGGACAGGCGTTGCCCTTGTGGTGGGTGTTACCCTTATTCCGCTTACCGGCTGGGTGCGGCTGGATGCTATTCTGGCAGGGCTTTTGGCCATAAACGTGCTGCGCGTAGGCTGGGAAGTCATGCGCGAATCTGTTTCCGGGCTGATGGATGAAGCCCCCGAACCCGAAACAATGGAAGAAATTCGCACCATTATTGCCGCCAACGGCAAAGGGGCGATTGAGGCGCACGATATCCGCACCCGCATTGTGGGGGCTGTTACGTTTTTAGAGTTCCATTTGGTGGTGCCCGGCGCCATGAGCGTTAACACCGCGCATGATATCTGTGACCGCATAGAAGCTGCCCTGCGCGCCAGCATGGGCAGCACGCTGGTGCATATTCATGTAGAACCAGATACGCACGCCAAGCACGAGGGCATTGTGTTCTGGAAAGGCCCGGCAGAAACCTACCCCACACCCGCTGCACGGCCCGATAATGGGGCCAGCGCATAATAAAAGCGGCGCGTGCCATAAATATTCGGCACTAAAGAACTATCGCCTCTTTCATGTTGTGTATGAAATGCTACACTCGGTTGCATCCTTTTTCCTACCCTTTATGCCTTTACGGATGCCGCCCATGTCTGCCAGCGTGTTCCCCACGACTGAATCCCTTCGTCATTTGCGAGAACATGCCAAAGCGGGCACCGTAAACTGGCGCAGAAAATTTATTTACTGGTCTGGCGCCATTATGGTGGGCGTGGTGGCCGTAGGCTTTGCCGCACTGGCCGATGCCGCCGCCCATGTGCGAGACCATATTTTAAAAATAAGCCCGTTGCTGATGTTGCTGGTAACCCCCGGCGGGCTGGCACTTTCTACATGGCTAACGCGCACATGGTTTAGGGGCGCACAGGGCAGCGGTATTCCGCAGGCCATTGCGTGCATGCACCTTAATAACAATGCCATTGTAGATAAGGTGCTGGCGCTGCGCATTGCCTTTGCCAAAATTCTGCTAACATGCCTTGGGCTGCTTTCTGGCGCATCCATTGGCCGAGAAGGGCCAACCGTGCAGGTGGGGGCTTCCATCATGCATACGGTGGGCCATTATATGGGCATTACAGATATTACCCGCCAGCGTGCGCTTATTAAAGCCGGAGGGGCCGCAGGTGTGGCCGCCGCCTTTAACACTCCGCTGGCTGGCATTGTGTTTGGCATTGAGGAACTGGCCCACTCCTTCGAACAACGCACCAGTGGCACCATGCTGACATGCGTGGTGATTTCCGGCGTGACAGCTATCGCACTTGTGGGCAACTACACGTATTTTGGGCACACCTATTCCTCCGTGCCGGTGGGTACAAGCTGGCTGGCCGTTCTGGCGTGCGGCATTATTGGCGGGCTGTGCGGGGGTGGGTTTTCTGCCCTGCTTGTGCGCATATCTCGTGGTATTCCGGGGGCTTTTGGGGCGTTTATTACGCGCCATCCGGTTGCGTTTGCAGCCCTGTGCGGGGTGTTGCTGGCCCTTATCGGCCTGATTTCTGGCGGCATGACATACGGCACAGGCTACGTGCAGGCGCGTGACATCATTATGGGGTCAGACCAGTATTCGGCCTCATTTTTTGTGCTGAAACTGCTGGCCACCATTGTATCTTACTGTTCGGGCATTCCCGGTGGGCTGTTTGCGCCCTCGCTTTCTGTGGGTGCAGGCATGGGTGGCTGGGTGGCGCAGTTTTTGCCCCACACCGCACCGGGGGCCGTGGTGCTGCTGGGCACCGTGGCCTATTTTGCAGCGGTTACGCAATCTCCGCTTACCGCCACGGTTATTGTCATGGAAATGTGCGATAACCAGCAGATCACCCTTGCCCTGCTGGCCAGCGCCTTTCTGGCCTTTGGCGTTTCCCGCACCCTGTGCAGCCATGCCTTGTATGGTGCGCTGGCCGTGCGTTTTGTGCGCACCACCGCCCCCAAACAAAACAGCGCATCTGTTGTTACAGCCACAGATACAGCACGCCAGGCCTCTCGCGGGCAGTCTTCCCCCTCAAAGCAGGGCTGATCCGCCGGTTGGCTTAGGTTCTGGCCTAGAGCGCTATTGCACCCTATATGTTGCAACAGTTGTTTGTACTGGAAAGGTTCATTCCCGATGTCCGATGCATCTTCAGCGCCTGCAAGCGCCGCCGCGCCCGATAGCCGCATACCGGTAACCGTGCTGACCGGCTTTTTGGGCGCGGGCAAAACCACGCTGCTCAACCACATCCTAACTGCCGAGCACGGCCGCAAATACGCCGTGGTGATTAACGAATTTGGCGAACTGGGCGTGGATAACGATCTGGTTGTGGATGCAGATGAAGAAGTGTTCGAAATGAACAATGGCTGCATCTGTTGCACCGTGCGCGGAGACCTGATCCGTATTTTAAACGGGCTGATGAAACGGCGCGGCAAATTTGATGGCATTATTGTAGAAACCACCGGCTTGGCAGACCCTGCCCCCGTGGCCCAAACCTTTTTTGCCGATGAAGATGTGCGTGCAAAAACCAAGCTGGACGCCGTGGTAACCGTGGTGGACGCCAGCAACTTCCTGACCACGCTAAAGGAAAGCCCCGAAGCGCACGAGCAGGTTGCCTTTGCAGATGTAATTATCCTGAACAAGACAGACCTTGTAGATGCCGCCGAGCTAAAAACGGTGGAAGACGCCATACGCAAGATCAATGCCGCAGCGCCCATCTACCCCGCCAAAAAAGGCAACGTAAAGCTTACAGACGTAATGGACCGCGGCGGGTTTGATCTGGAACGCATTTTGGAAAACGCCCCGGATTTTCTGGAACACACGCCAGAACATCACCATGAAGGGGATATTACCAGCGTTTCCCTTACCGTCAAGCAGCCCTTAGATGCCGGGCGCTTTCAGGCATGGGTAAGCGCATTGTTGCAGGAAAAAGGCGGAGATATCCTGCGCACCAAGGGTATTCTGGATTTTGCAGGCCAGCATGATCGTTTTGCTTTTCAGGCCGTGCACATGATGGCGGATGGAGACAACATCGGCCCGTGGAAGAAAGATGAACCGCGTGAAAGCCGCCTTGTGTTTATTGGCCGCAACCTCAACCGGCCCCAACTGCGCCGCGGGCTTGAAAGCTGCATTGCCGCATGAGCACCGAGACACAAAGCCTACGCGGCCTTATTGAAAAACGCGGCGCCCATCTACAGGTGGAAGGTGAAATTACCGCCTGCGCCGCCACGCGGGATAACAGCCGCTTTGCCTTTACCACGGGTGAAGGTGATGTGGTGGTGGTACACCGTGAAGACCAGCTTACGCCAGAGGCATGGAACACCTATGCCGTGCATGATGGCCCTGCCCTTTGCCTTTCTGCCGATACGCTGCCCGATTGCTTTTTAACGGGGGGTGATGATGGCCGCCTGTGCCGCCTTGATCCATCTGGCGAGATTGAGGAACTGGGCAAAGGCCGCCGCTGGGTGGAACATATTACCACCTATGTAGATGCCAAATCTGCCGTAATTGCCGCCGCTGCGGGCAAAAATGTAGAACTGCGCGATGCCACGGGCCGCACTGTAACCCGCACGCTGGAACACCCCACCACCGTGGGCGGCATTGTGTTTGACCCCAAAGGCAAGCGCATTGCGGTTTCTCACTACAATGGTGTTTCTGTGTGGTTCACCCAATCCAAAGATGGCAAACCCCGCCAGTTGGAATGGAAAGGCAGCCACCTTGATATTGCCATGCACCCGGCGGGTGATGCCGTTGTAACCGCCATGCAGGATAATGACCTGCACGGTTGGCGGCTGGCAGATGGCCACAACATACGCATGAGCGGATACCCTACCAAGGTGCGCTCGCTCTCCTTTTCCAAAAACGGCAAATGGCTGGCCACCAGCGGTGCTGACATCGTTGTGATGTGGCCATTTTTTGGGGGTGGCCCTATGGGCAAACCGCCCATGGAACTGCCGGGCGCAGGCGGTGCGCTGTGCACCCGCGTAGCCTTTCACCCAGAGCAAGAGGTTGTGGCCGCTGGCTTTGCAGATGGTACCGTTGTAATGATGGAACCATCTACCCAGCGGGTTTTGCCCGTATCACTGGGCAAGGCGGGGGCCATTACGGCGCTGGCCTATAGTCCAGATGGCTGCACGCTGGGTTTTGGCACCGAAGAAGGTGTAATTGGTGTGGTGGATTTAGCCGCTTCCTAATTACGCCCGCTTTGGGCATCAAAACGGCGCGTACCACGGTAGAACACAATAAACGGGTGCGTGAGATCAACAAGTAGTGGATTGCACGGCACTCCTCCGCACCGCATGGTGCGGAGCAAGGGGGATATTGTGGGATGAGTGATCGGTTTAGGGTGGTTATTGTTGGCGGCGGTGTTGCAGGCATGGCTATTGCAACGCGGCTGGGCAATAGCCTTGGGCGCTCCGGCAAGTTAGATATTACGTTGGTGGACAAGGGCTTCAGCCATGTGTGGAAGCCCATGTTACACTGCTTTGCTGCGGGCACAGCCAGAAACGAGAATGACCGCATCACCTTTATCTCCCACGCTGCGGCGCATGGGTTCCGCTTTTGCTATGGTGAAATTGCCGGGATAGACCGCGCCGCCAAGCGCCTGAAGCTGGCCCCGCTGGAAGAAGAAGACCACGAGGTGCTGCTGGATGAGCGGTATCTGGATTACGATGTGCTGATTTTTGCCATTGGCAGCCGTGCGAATGATTTTGGCACACCGGGCGTGGTGGAAAACTGCATCTTCCTAGACAACATTGTAGAAGCCAATAACTTTAACGAGCGCTTCCGCCATGCGGTTATTCAGGCCTATGGCCGAGGATCTCCGCTGGATATTGCCATTGTTGGCGGAGGCGCTACGGGCGTGCAGCTTGCGGCTGAACTGCACAAGGCGCTGGATATTGGCTCTTTGTACAACTTCACGCCTGTTACGCCGGAAATGCGCGTAACATTGTTAGAAGCCGGGCCGCGCATTTTGCCTGCCTTCCCCAAAAATGTATCTGCCGCCGCGCAAAAGCAGCTTGAAGCGCTTAAGATCAAGGTGCTTACCAGCACAATGGTAAGCGGTGCGGATGAACACGGCTTTATGCTTAAAGATGGCACCCGTGTAGATGCACAGTTTCGCGTTTGGGCGGCGGGCGTAAAAGCCCCCGATGTTACCCGCCAAATGGATGGTTTGGAATGTGGGCGTGGCGGCCAGTTTTTGGTGCGCTCCAATTTGCAGACCACGCTGGATGACAGCATTTTTGCTGTGGGGGATTGCGCCTTTATTAGCGATAGCCCGTTGGCCCCCACCGCACAGGTGGCCCGCCAGCAAGCACACCATCTGGCACGCTATCTGCCGGGCTTTATCTTTAACAAAAAGCCTGTGCCTGCCTTTAAGTTCAGAAACCGCGGGGCCATTGTGGCCTTGGGGGATTACAACGGCTGGGGCGCATTTGCAGATGGCAAAACCTTTGGCGGCGGCTTTATGCACGGCCTTAGCGCGCGTTTGGGCCATATGGCGCTGTATCGGCAACATCAGTTTGAACTGTATGGGCCATTCCGCGGCATGATTGCCTGCTTTACGGATTGGCTGGATGGCTTTGTGCGCCCACCCGTGCGGATGGACTAAGCCACACTTTACACCGTTTATAAAAAAGCATTCCCGCACCGGCCTGTTGAAAACATCAGCCAGTGCGGGAACCTGATAACGCAAACCTGCCACACAGGGGCGGCCCACCCGTATAAGGGCCAGACCAGGCAGGTTCACCGCATCCTGCCTGCCCCTGTATTTTTAAAGCGCCCGCTTTGTGTGTTGGGTAAACCCCACAATGCGGGCCTTTATACACCCTGCCAACAGCAACACCTTTCTATCCGGCTTCTTACTTAGTCCAGATACTTGGCCTTGCCTTCGTTCAACTGGGTAATGAAGGAATCACTTGTCATTTCCTCCACCTTGCCTGCGCTGTCCTTCAGCCGCACCTTGCTGTCACCATCATTGATAACGCCCAGCATTTCGTATTTGGTGCTGCCGATCTGTACTGTTTTGTTTTTCGTGCTCATAAATCTATCTTTCCTAGCGGGGTTTTAAGGTTCCGCTGTTTTCAGCCTGCCTTAATGGCAATCTGGCGTTCTGCCGGTTTGGCTTCTGCTTTTTTGGGCATGGTTACTGTCAGCACACCGTTTTTAATGCTGGCAGAAATTTTATCCATATCCACATCTTCGGGAATAGCAAAGGAATCTTCAAAAGCAGCAAACTGGCGGCCCGCAACGTGGTGCTTTGTGCCTTCTGCCAGTTCGGGCTTTTTCTTTTCGCCGCTAATGGTCAGCAGCCCGTTGGCTGTGCCCAGCTTGATATCATTTTCAGAACAACCCGGCACTTCCGTGGCAACCACGTAGGCGCTAGCGTTTTCTGTAATATCGGTTGCGCCCAAGCGGCTTGTAGCGGCGGCTGCCCCTTCTGGTGTTTTAAAATCTTCAAACAAACGGCTCATTTGCCGCTGCAGAACAGAAAACGGATCCGCCCCCCGCACCGTGCCAACAGGAACACGCACAACTGGGGAGCGGCCTGTATTCACGTAACTGGTCATTTTATCCTCCTTGTTCTGGCACAAGGGCCCGGCACGCGGCGCCCTTGTGATCACGCTTAGGAGTATCACCGCTTTCTGATCGCCTCTCCCTTGATCCAGATCAATTTCATGCACCCGGATTCAGCGTGCCGGAAATGCGTGCATGTCATAACATGGCTTCCCATATCTAAAGAACAATGCAGCGTTTTTAACAAACAATATGCAGATGCCCTCTACACTTTATGTATAAAAGGCATCTGCATTACAGGGCATGTTGGGGAAAGCTTGGGGTATTAGGCTGTGGCGTCCATCCGGGCCATGCTCAGCGCGGCTTCGGGGTCTTTTACAAACACGGCAATGGCTTTGTTCATATCTGTTGCACGCTCAAGCTGCGGCAGATGGCCTGTTTCTTCAAACACTGTCACCGGTATGATATCCGGAAGGCCAGAGGCGTTGGAGGCAGAAAGAATTTCATCTTCCTTGCCCCAGAAAATCTGGGTAGGTGTTTCGGCTCCGGCCAGCACGGAGCGCAGATCATCCGCCTGATGCCCGTTAGGGAAGCACGCCTTGGCAATAACGTGCAGGGCATCCCGCGCGCCATCCAGCCTGCGGGCACGCAGCACGGCATCCACCATTTTGCGGCCAACAAGTGCTTTGTTATACACCAGCATTTGCAAAACAGCCTTCATATCCCGGCTGCTTTCACTATCCACAAAAGCGCTAATGAAATCTGCATTCACATCCTTGCCCAGCCCGACGGGGGCCAGCAGGTTTAGGCTGGCAACCTGCTCTGGATGGTCTCGCAGCAAGGTCAACGCTATGCCGCCCCCCAAAGAATGGCCCACCACATGGGCTTTTTCTATCTTGAGCGTTTGCAGCAGGTCACTCACCACACCGGCCAGAAACGCCAGCGTGCCTGTGCCCACGTTTTTAGAGGAAGCCCCATGCCCCGGCAGATCAAATGCTATTACGCGCCTATCTGCCGCCAAAGCATCCTGCGTGAGCAGCCAGTTGCTGATATCTCCACCAAAACCATGCACCAGCACAATGGGCGTACCCTGCTGCGTGCCGACATCACGCACATTCAACGTGTGCTCGCCCACCGTGATCTGCTTGGGTTCACCTGCGGTGGCATCCTGCGTTGCTGCGGCATCCTGCGGGTTGTCTGCATGAAAGTTTTTGATAAAGGCTTCAATATCCACATCTGGCGTTTCAGCATCTGCCAGAACGCCAATCAGTGCGCCCACGGGCAGGGTTTCCCCCGCTTCTGCCACCTGTTTGCGTAGCACGCCTGCGGCGGGGCTTTCATAACTGCTGGTAATTTTGGTGGTTTCAATATCCGCCAGCTCATCACCCTGCTGCACGCTTTGGCCAACAGATACTGTCCATGATGCCAGCTTGCCTTCTGTCATGGCCAAGCCAAACTTGGGCATTGTCAGTGCTGTAATGGTGTCTGTCATGGCTTATGCAACCTTCTGCTTCTGGCTGGAGGTAATGGAGCGCACAGCGGCGGCAATTTTGTTTGCATCCGGCATGTACAGCTTTTCCAGCGGGGTGGAAAACGGCACTGGCGTATGGGGTGGCACCACACGGCGGATAGGCGCTTTAAGGCTGAAAAACGCTTTTTCCGCCACAAGGGCAGAAATATCGCACGCCATGTTGCAGCGTGGGCTGGCTTCATCCACCACCACAAGGCGGCCTGTTTCGGATACAGATTCTAAAATGGTTTCTTCATCCAGCGGGGATGTGGTGCGCGGGTCTATCACTGTGCAGCCAATGCCCTGCTTTTCCAGATCATCTGCTGCGGCGTTGGCCATGCCAACCATACGGCCCATGGCAACAATGGTGACATCTTCTCCTTCACGCGTCACATTCGCTTCACCAAACGGGATGGTATAGGCCTCATCCGGCACGTCTTCCTCATCATCATACATCACTTTGTTTTCAAGGAAGATCACGGGGTCATCATCCCGGATAGCTTCTATCAGCAGGCCCTTGGCCTCGTAGGGTGATGACGGGATAACAACCTTAAGCCCCGGAATATGCGTAAACAGCGGGTAAAGCGCCTGGCTGTGCTGGGCCGCCGCACTAAATCCGCCACCATACATGGCCCGAATAACCAGCGGCGTGGTGGCCTTGCCGCCAAACATGTAGCGGAACTTGGCCGCCTGATTCATGATCTGATCCAGACAACAGCCCACAAAATCTACAAACATCAGCTCGGCCACGGGGCGCAGGCCGGTAGCGGCCGCACCTGCGGCGGCACCAATGTAGGAAGCTTCGGAAATAGGCGTGTCCAGCACGCGGTCATCTCCAAATTCTTCCCACAGCCCTTTGGTTACGCCCAGCACGCCGCCCCAGGCATCTGTAATGCCAGCGGTGCCGCCACGGCCCCCGGCAATATCCTCGCCCATCAGGATCACCCGTGGGTCGCGCCGCATTTCCTGCCGCAGGGCTTCGTTAATGGCCTGTCTGAAACTCTTTTTACCCATTGTTCTGGTTCCCGTTTGCCTGTGTGGCTGAAAAACTGGTGGAAGGGTTAGTACCGCGCATACACATCGGCCATCAGGTCTTTGTCCTGCGGCCACGGCGCCTGCTTGGCGGTGACAACCGCGCTTTCCACCTCATCCGCCACGGCGGCGTCTATTTCATCCATATCGCCTTCGGGCAGCAGGTTTTCCGCCACCGCGCGGGCGCGAAACTTTTTGAGGCAATCATGATCTTTCTTTTGCTCGGCCACTTCTCCGGCCTTGCGATAGGTCATGGCATCGCCTTCAAAGTGCCCATACCAGCGGCTGAGATGCACATGCAGCATCACCGGCCCCTCGCCAGAGCGTGCGTGATCTATGGCGTTGCGGGCTGTTTCATACACTGCAAAAAAATCATCTCCTTCGCAGGAGAAATACGGCAGGCCAAACCCGGCGGCCCTATCCTTTTGCGTGCCTGCGCAGGCGTAAGATGCCCCTGTGGCCTCTCCATATCCGTTGTCTTCCACCACAAACACAGCGGGCAGATGCCAAACAGAGGCAAGGTTCATGCTTTCCAGCGTGGTGCCCTCGTTAGAAGCGCCATCACCAAAAAACGCCACGGCCACACCGTTATCCTTAAGCGTTTTATGAGAAAGAGCAGCCCCGCAAATAAGCGGTGGCCCGCCACCCACAATGCCATTGGCCCCCAGCATGCCTTTAGAAAGATCCGCAATATGCATGGATCCTCCCTTACCGCGGCACACACCGGTATGGCGGCCATAAATTTCGGCCATCATGCCGCCTACTTCCACGCCTTTGGCAATGCAGTGCCCGTGGCCACGGTGCGTACTGGCAATGGTATCGTTATCTGTCAGGTTAGCGCACACCCCCACGGCAGAGGCTTCCTCGCCGCAATAAAGGTGCACAAATCCGGGAATTTCCCCTGTGGCAAATTCCACGTGCAGGCGTTCTTCAAAAACGCGAATGGTACGCATGCTCCGATACGCACGCAGCAGGGCTTCTCTTGAAATCTGAACCGACATGTTCTGCCTGACCTTTCCATACATCTGCACAGCGTTACACGAGTGCCAACGTAGGGAGGAAAGGCGGCGTTCCGGCCTATAGAGGGTAATATATGTTTTTAACGCATATGTGATATTATTATTTCAATATAATAACATGTTTTCAGAGCGTTAGCCTTACTCTTTTGCGAGCAGTTCTCAACGTTTGTCATGAAAGCGTCACGCACAATAGGCCAGCAAGAGGCTAAAGGACTGCTCATCCTGTTTGGAGGAGAAGCAGACAATGTGTGCTGAACCAGTTACTGCAATGCAGCCCGATGCACATAAGCCAAAGTGGCGCGAAGCCGTGCGTGAGCGCTGGCGCACCACGTTGCTCTATGTATGGGAACGTAACGGCACCCCGCACCCGTATGCAGCCCTGCCGCATACCGCACGCCGCAAGGTGTGTGCTGGTGCACGCCCTGCTTCAGCGGCCCATGCGGCCGGTAAGCCGGCCCACGCCGTCTGAAACCTGACAGCAGGACGGGAAAATATCTGCTTTTCCCCCATAGAGTGAAATTGACAGTCAGGAAAAATCCATGTCCGGCACGTTGCTGAGTCCGGCTGCCGCGCCACGCCCAAACATGAAGGGAGGCACCAACCAGGCCTTCCGCATGTTCTTTATGGGTGTGGTGACGGCTGCTCTTGTTTTTGTAGGGTATAGTGTTCTGGCAGACCTGCGGTCTGCTGGTGAAAACGGCATGGCCATTGGGGCCTTTGCTTTATTGGCCTTGGCGCTGCTGATTGCGCTGGGGTTTGAATTTGTAAACGGCTTTCACGATACGGCAAACGCCGTGGCCACCGTCATCTACACCAACAGCCTGCCCCCATTGGTGGCGGTTGTGTGGTCTGGCATGTGGAACCTTGCGGGCGTTCTGGTTTCATCCGGGGCGGTGGCGTACAGCGTTGTTACGCTTCTGCCGGTAGAGCTTATCTTGCAAGTTGGCAGCGGCGCTGGCCATGCCATGATTTTTGCCCTGCTGCTTTCCGCCATTATCTGGAACCTGGCCACATGGGCCTTTGGTATTCCCAACAGCTCCTCCCACGCTTTGGTGGGGTCTATCCTTGGTGTTGGCTTTGCAAACCAGCTTATGTCTCCTGCTGGTAGCGCCCTGTATGGGGTGGACTGGTCTCAGGTGCGCAAGGTGTTTTCTGCCCTGCTGTTTTCCCCCGTTTGCGGCTTTGTGCTGGCTGCGGGCATGTTAATCCTGATGCGTCTGGTTATCCGCAACGCAGCCCTGTATCGCGCCCCAGAGGGTGATGCCCCGCCGCCACTGTGGATCCGTGGTTTGCTGGTAGGCACCTGCACGGGTGTTTCCTTCTTTCACGGCAGTAACGATGGGCAGAAAGGCATGGGCCTTATCATGCTTATTCTTATTGGTGCGGCCCCTACGGCGTATGCGCTTAACCGCGCCATGCCCGATGACATGATGCCCGCCTTTGTGCAAACCGCACAGCAGGCCGCACATGTGTTTGAAGTGCACGGCTCCCCCGCCCCTAGCCTGCCAAGTGCAGAAGAAGCCCGCGCACAGGTTACCGATGCGCTGCGCACCAAAGCAATCGCCCGCCCGGAAATCTATTCCGCCCTTGGCGTGCTGTCTGATGACATTGCGCAATCTGTTGGCAGCTATCACTCCCTCCAGGCTATTCCGGCAGCAGCCGTGCCAAACGTGCGCACAGATATGTATCTGGTGGCGGAAGCCGTGCGCAACATGGGCAAGGTTTCTGGCTTTACGGGGGATGAAACCGCAGAGCTAAGCAAGTTTATGGGGCAGCTTAACGCTGGCACACGCTTTATTCCCACATGGGTTAAAATTGCCGTGGCGCTGGCTCTGGGCCTTGGCACCATGGTGGGCTGGAAGCGCATTGTTGTGACCGTTGGTGAAAAAATTGGCAAAACCCACCTCACCTACGCGCAGGGTGCTGCGGCAGAACTGGTGGCCATGGGCACCATTGGCCTGGCAGAACGCTATGGCCTGCCGGTTTCCACCACGCATATTCTTTCCAGCGGCGTGGCTGGCACCATGGTTGCCGGGGGCGGCGGCCTGCAATGGGCCACACTGCGCGCCATGGCCATGGCATGGGTAACAACCCTGCCCGCCGCCATGCTGATTAGCGGCGTGCTTTACTTCATCTTCCGCCACATCTTCTAACACAACATAAGCGGGGCACCCCAAAGTGCCCCGCTTTTTGCTTGAGGGCCTTGGATATGACAGATCAGGCAACAGAAACACTTCGCGCTGCGGAACATGAACGTGAGCGGATGCGCCAGGAAATTATTGATGACCTGGACGAAGAAATAGAACTGGAATTGCAGGAAGACGATCTGGACGGAACCATTTCCGAATCTGAAAACGCCTTCCGCCGTGAATATTTTAGAGAACTGGTGCGCCTGCAAACAGAACTGGTAAAGTTGCAGGATTGGGTGCAGGCCACGGGCCAGCGCATTGTGGTGCTGTTTGAAGGGCGAGATGCCGCAGGCAAAGGTGGCGTTATCAAGCGCATTACCCAGCGGCTTAACCCCCGCATCTGCCGCGTGGCCGCCCTGCCCGCCCCAACAGACCGTGAAAAAACCCAGTGGTATTTCCAGCGTTATGTGGCGCACCTGCCTGCTGCGGGGGAAATCGTGCTGTTTGACCGTAGCTGGTATAACCGCGCCGGTGTGGAACACGTAATGGGCTTTTGCACCGATGAAGAATATGAAGAATTCTTCCGCTCTGTGCCGGAATTTGAGCGCATGCTGGTGCGCAGCGGCATTAAGCTGGTGAAATACTGGTTCTCCATCACCGATGATGAGCAGGAAGCCCGCTTCCGCGCCCGCATGGAAGACCGGTTGAAGCAGTGGAAGCTCAGCCCGATGGATCTTGAAAGCCGCCGCCGGTGGGAAGCCTACACCAAGGCCAAGGAAACCATGCTGGAAAAATCCAGCATCGAGGAAGCCCCGTGGTGGGTTGTGCAGGCCGTAGATAAAAAGCGTGCGCGGCTAAACTGCATGAACCACCTGCTCTCATTAGTGCCGTATAAGCCTGTGCCACGCCCCGAAGTGGTTTTGCCACCGCGCGTGTATCATGCAGATTACGAGCGCCAGCCCACGCCAGACACCATGATTGTGCCCGAAATTTACTAACCCTCTGTTTTCGGTAAAGCATTGTCAGTTCATGCCTTTTATCACAGTCATGAACTGACAATTTCCAAAAGTTTTTTCCTTTTATAAAATAAAAAAAGCATTCCCCATTAAAAAATGTGGCTTTTCTTTGGCATTCCAGAAAAGTTAACCCGAACACACAAATAAATAAAAACAACTTTAAATACACGTAAACTTATTTGAAATAAATACTTATAAAATATAATTTAATCTCATTTATTTGTTAAAATATTAGCAATAGACATCAAAACGTTAACTTAATTATACTATATCTATAAAATATATAATTTTATATTTACATTTATAAAATAAAATAATTACCACAATAAATTTTTCTAAAAACATTATGTATTACTGCCCCTTTATATATTTAAAAATGCTTGCAGAATCTTATCGTGAGTTTATATGTTGCGAATTATATAACTTTTTAGGGCAACTTATGACAACCGATACATGGACAGGCACCGCAGGTGATAGCAACTGGAACAACGCAGCTAACTGGTCTAACGGCGTCCCAGGTTCAGATTCGGATGTTGTCATCGACACAAATGCCACGCAAAACCAGACAATCAACATTCCATCTGCGGTTGAAATCTCCAGCCTGACCATTACAGGTGATACAAATATTGCGTTGAACAATTACACCGGAGATTCTTCGCAACGCGTTGGCTTTACTGTTGATAACAATATCAGCATGGATGATTACAGTGGCACGCTTCGGGTCAACTCTCTGTATGTGATAAGCTATGGAGATATGACGGGCGGCACCGTTCTGATTGATAACTCTACCGTGCAGCCTTCAGGCAGTTTTACGTCTGTTGCGTCTTTCTGGCCAACACCCAACAATGGCAACACCAATTATCTTAATCTTTCGGGGGCGCAAAACACTGTTCCCTCCGTTATTAACTTTTCCAGTTACGATGCCATCACTTTTGGCAGCCGCCAATCTTCCGATGGTAGCGCGGGCATCCATATCAAATGGGTTCCTTTGGGCAATAACACCTACAAAGTTGTTAACGCCGCAAATGCAGATGATGTTCTGGTAGATTCCCTTACCTTTGTAGATGGAGAATCCCCCGATAAAATCGGCTATGATGGTGATACCGCAACTATCGACTGCTTTCTTGCAGGCGCCCTGATTGAAACACCACAAGGCCCGCGCGCCATTGAAGATATTCAGATTGGCGATGCTGTTTTTGTCTATTCAGATGGTGCAAGAAAAGTCAGCCGCGTCACATGGGCTGGTCATGCCCCGGCAAAGGCAAACACCGCCCTTACGCAGGATGAGGCAGGCTACCCCATCCGCATTGTTGCCAATGCGTTGGCTGAGCATGTACCCAGCACAGATCTGCTGATCACACCAGAACATTGCCTGTTCTTTCATGGCAAGTTTGTACCAGCACGCATGCTGGTGAATGGCAGTTCCATTTTCTATGATACATCCATTGTATCTTACGAATATTACCACATTGAAACCGCAGAACACACCATCATCATGGCAAATGGTGTGCTGACGGAAAGCTATCTGGATACGGGCAACCGCGCATCCTTCCAGCAGAATGGTAGCGTTGTTATGCTGGGGCGCGCGCCCACCAAAAGCTGGGAGCACGATGCCGCAGCGCCTTTATGCATAGATCGTACTTTTGTGGAGCCTCTGTTTCACGCGCTCTCCTATCGTACAAACAACATTGCCGGATGCCATGTATCTGCAAGAAATGTTGAAACAACCACCAACCCCAACCTGCACCTTGTTACGCAGTCCGGGGCTATTGTGCACCCTGCGCGCCACACCACGTGCCAGTACAGCTTTATGCTGCCACCTAACACACAATCCGTACGCATTGTTTCTCGCGCCAGCCGCCCGGTAGATATTATTGGCCCGTTTGTGAATGACCGCCGCTATCTGGGCATTGCCATTGCAAACATACACCTTCTGTGCGCCGAAGATGTGCATAATATTAACGTGCACCTTCAGGCAGAAAAACCCGCAGGTTGGTACGCTGAGGAAGCCGCAGGCTGCGCATGGACAGATGGAGATGCCCTGCTGCCTCTGGATGGATACCTTACCGATGGCAAAATTGGCATGCTGTCCATTACCGTACAGGCAGGTGGCCCCTATGTTATGGAAAACCACCAAAAGGCAGAAACACACACACGCTCTGCCTGATGTTAATCTGTACGCATGGCGTATATAAGCGGGCCCTTATCTCCCCTGTAGCAGATAAGGGCTTGCGGCTTTTAACGGGTCGGCTTTGGCCATAAGCTAATTCAGCACATGGCCATTTGCCACTTTTGTTACAAAGTCATTGCCAATCTGGGCTACGGCTTTTTCACTCGCCTGCATCATGGCGTGTTTAAGCGCCCCGCAGCTTCCGGCCACCGTGTTGCTGCCCTGCCCGGTAATTGGCACCACCTGCACCGGCTGGCCCTGTGCGTTCAGCACCTGCACAGTGCCTTTTAGGGTGGTATCCACCGTGTATTTGTTATCCCACAGGCCCGGTTTAACGCTTACCTGCTCATCCGCTGTTTGCAGGGAAAGGGCCATTGTATAACCGCGTGTTTCTGGGGTTTCCTGCTGCGCATGGGCAAAGCTGGAGCGAATGGCCTGCTGCAACCGCTCCTCTGCAGAAGCCCCTAAATTTGTGGTGTAATTTATGCCAAGGCTGCACGCTATTTGCGCATTCTGCTTGGCAAAGCCCGGCGCAAAACTATAGGCCACCGGCGTTTGCACCAAATGCTGCACCGGCAGATCCTGAATAGGAAAGGAGGCCTCGTTAAGGGCAATGCGAGAACTGCACGCCCCTAAAAGCACCGCCAAAGCAATCAGGCACGCACCGTTTTTACCGGCCATAACCAGACCTCCGTTTCAAAAACAAGAACGGAGGCAATACAAGCAGCGTTACCCGTAAATAAGAAATAGATTTTTAGTGACCAGTTCCGCCCTATTTCTCTCAAAAACGTGAATCACGCGCTTGTTATACTTGATTTAATACTTAAAATCCGCAGGAAACCCGCCCACCAATAAAGCGTGGCTCACCGGGAATATAGAAATACGTGGTGGTGGCCATACCGCCGCTTTCTGCGTAGCGTTTATCCAGAATGTTGCGGGCGTAAAGCGTGGCTTCCCACTTGCCCGAAGGCGGGCGGAACGTTACGTGCGCCCCCAGTAAAAAATAAGATGGCAAGCGCTGATACCCCGTGCCGCCCACCACAATGGCCTGACTGCCCCGGTATTGCCAATCCGGCCCAAAATCCAGCCGATACCCTTTGCCCAAGGGCTGCCGCCACATGGCCTCACCATTCAATGTGAGTTTGGGGGAACCATTATCCACCCCGGCAAAGTTACGCTCTATTGCTTTCCATGTGCCGTGCTGGGCGTAATAGGCGTTGGTGGCGGGGCGATCCACATTGGGGAAGTTCTGAAAATCCCCGCGCTGCCAGCCAATGTTTTGCATAATGTGCAAACGGCTTATGGGGTTGGCCTCCAACGTGGCCTCAAAACCCCAGCTTTCAGATTTAGGGGCGTTTGTAATTTCGCTTAACGGGCCGTAATTGGGAATCAGCACCGTGCCCACAACCTGCTGGTTGTGGTAATCATTATAAAACGCCGCACCGTTAATGCGCAAACGGTTGGGTATGGGGTCTGATTTAAAGCCCAGCTCGTATGTTAGCACCGTTTCGGGGTGAAAGGGGTCTAGCTGCGCCTGCACCTGCGTATTGTTGGCCGTAAAGCCACCGGGCTTAAAGCCCTTGCTCATTTTGTAATACAGCATGGCATTGGGCACGAACTGCCATGAAACCCCCACCTGCCCCGCAAACTGGTTGGAGGCCGTGTTTTCTGCGTGGAAGTTATGCGTAGCCCCGCCAAATATCTGCGATGTCAGGCCCGTTATGCCGCGATCATCCAGTTCATGCAGCAGCCCCGCCCAGATGGTAACGTTATGCGGCAGCCGGTAGCTGACATGCCCAAATTCCGAAACGCTCTGCTGGTTCTGCCCGAAGGAGGTGGACATCATATACCCACGCGCGGCGTAATCTGTGTAGTTAAAGAAGAAGCGCTGGTTCATCTGGCTGCGCTGATAATACCCGCCCACAACCCAGTTCAGCCGCCCACCAAGGGCAGAGCCGTTAAGCCGCGCTTCCTGCGTAAACACGTTGCCATCTATGGTGCGGTAGGTATCGGCCTCCTGCCGTGATGTGCCATCCTGATCCGTGTATTCTCCACGCCGTTCGGTTTCAAACGCGCTTACAGATGTAAATGTTACCGGCCCGAAATCGTGCATGATATGCACATCCGCGCCCCAGTACTGGTTGTGCTCGCTGGGTTTTAGCCCATCGCGGCGGCCTATCAGCTTGTCAAAGGTGGAATTGGAAGACCATTGCGCATCTGTTCCCATGCCGTAATCGGGCAGCGGGGTAGAGCCAATAATGCGGTGCACGGCTTGCGGGGTTACAACCTCGCTGTTGTCCTGCACAAAATGGCCGCCAAGCTGGATGGTGGTTTTATCATCCGGCCGCCAGCGCAGCTTGCCGCGAAGCGCCCATAAATCTGCATCCCCTAAATGGTCTCCATTTTCGGGGTCTCGCTGCCAGCCGCCGCCTTGGCGTGTTTGCCCCGCCAGCCGAAAATCCAGCCCCTTGGCCAATGGGCCAGAAACATAGGCCTCGCTCCGGCTGCGGGCGTAAGAGGCAATATCCTGCGATGCCCCAAAATGCCACGTATCTGTTGGGTCTGCCGTGCGCAAATGCACTTCCCCACCCGTGGTGGACTGTCCGTGCTCTGTGCCTACTGGGCCGGGGGTTACGCTGGCGCTGGCCAGATCAAACATCATGCCGTCTGTCATGGCGGCATAGGGGTAGGCAACATCGTCCACATAGGTCAGCACGGTGGGCATGTTGTTCTGGGTGAAATCATTAAACCCGGAACCACGCAGGTAAAAGTTGGTGGAGGCTGTGCCGTTGATGCTTTGCATCGTTAAGTTGGGGGCTACGTGCTCCAGCCCGCGCAGGGTGGTAATATCGCGGTTGCGCAACAGCTCCGCCGTAAGATGCGTGGTGGCATCTGGCTCATGCTGGGCAGATTGAAACATGTAATCGTAGCGGTGGGCGTTTACCTGCACAGATGTACTACTGCGCGCTTCCACCGCCGCAGGTGGGGCTACGTGGTGCCCCCGGCCTACACCCCTAACAGGCCGCCCATGTGCATGCGGGGGTGTATGTGCTGCTTTGGGCTGGGCAGCCTGCGCCATAATGGGCCACAAACCCAGCGCCATAATGCTGGCACAGCGCAAAACACGGCGCGCCCGATGCGCCGCAACACGCACGCGTTGTTGCTGTGGCCCCCACCATATGGCGGCATGCTGCCTGTATTTTGCTCGGCCAGAAATAACGCCATACCCCTTGCTTGTGTGCACCCGCGGGCCGCCGCATAACGTGCAACGCATAACATTTATGTGTGTTTCAGCCCCCTAATGCGGGGGATGCCTGCAAGATGCAAGCACACATACAGGGCTGGCAGAAAAATTCATTCTCGTAGGGCCTGCTAACATTGCCCTTACTGCACGGGGTAGGCAGCCTTCCATGCCAAGGCTAAGGTGGGGCAGAATATTCTTTGTTTCCGAACACTCTGAGAGGTGGGGCTTGCCCCACGCATCAGACCCAGAAGAAAGAAAGCGGAGACTCCATTTGTCCAATTTCCTCTCCCGTTCCTCCCTGCGTGGCGCATTGTTGCTTTCTGCCGCCCTTGTTGGCGCCACTGCCAGTGCCCCCGCACATGCTGCGCCATCTGCCCCCACAGCGCAGCCAGTCCCCGCCAGCTTTGGTGCGTGGGGCGTAGATCTGGAAGGCCGGGACTTAAGCGTAAAACCGGGGAATGACTTTTTCCGCTACGCCAACGGCACCTATCTGGACCACCTGCAAATTCCCGCAGATATGACAAGCTATGGCCCCTTCAACGCGCTGGCCGAGCTTTCCCGCACACGGGTACAGGATATTCTGAACGATCTTTCCGCCCATCCGGTGGAAAACCCACGGAGTATTGAAGAAAAGCTGGGCACCTTTTACGCCTCCTATATGGATGAGGCAGCCGTAGAAAGCCTTGGCAGCCGCCCGCTTAAGGAAGATCTGGACGCCATTCGCGCCATTAAAACGCCTTCTGATCTGGCAGCCCTTACAGGCTCCTGCCCCGGCAACTTCCAGTTCTCACCGTTTTCTCTGGGTATCAACCCGGATGCAAAAGACCCCACACGCTATGCGCTTAATCTGGATCAGGCCGGGCTGGGGCTGCCAGACCGCGATTATTACCTGAAGCCGGAATTCGCCAGCAAGAAAAAGGCCTATCAGGCTTATGTAGAAAAGGCGCTAACACTGGCAGACTGGCCAGAACCCGCAAAAGCCGCCACAGCTATTGTTACGTTTGAAACACGCCTAGCCAAAGCCCATTGGGCGCGTGAAACCCTGCGCGACCCGCAAAAAACCTACAACCCGATGACGGTGGCAGACCTGGCCAAAAACGCGCCGGGGTTTGAATGGTCTATCTGGCTCTCTGCCGCGGGCCTGCCCGAACAGGGGCTGGACAAGCGCGTGCTGATTGTGGGCGAACCCTCCGCCATTACGGAAGAAGCCCGCGTGGTGGCCGATACGGATATGGATACGCTGCGGGCATGGCTGGCCGCGCATCTGGTAGAAAACGCCACATCCTACCTGCCAGATCGGTTTGAGCAGGCGCGTTTTGCGCTTACCAAATCCCTTACCGGCCAGCCCTCTCTGCCTGCACGGTGGAAGCGCGGCGTGCAGGCCACCAGCTCCGCCATGGGTATGGCGCTGGGCAAGGTGTATGTGCAGCGTTACTTCCCGCCAGAAAACCGCGCCACCATGCAAAAGCTGACCACGGATTTGAAAGACGCCTTCCGCATCCGCCTGCGCAACAATACGTGGATGAGCCCTTCCACCAAGCAGGCCGCGCTGCGCAAGCTTGAAAACTTTGAAGTTCAGGTAGGCTACCCCAATAAATGGCGCGATTATGCCAGCCTTGAGGTGCATAAGGGCGATGTGTACGGCAATGCCCGCAACGGCGTGGCGTATGAATGGCGCTACTGGCTGGCACGGCTAGACCAGCCGGTAGACCGTGATGAATGGGACATGACACCCCAAACCGTAAACGCCTACAACAACCCGCTGTTTGATCAGGTTGTGTTCCCCGCTGCCATTCTGCAACCGCCATTCTTCAACCCCAAGGCAGATATGGCCGTAAATTACGGGGCCATTGGCGGCGTGATCGGCCATGAAATGACCCATTCCTTTGATGATGAAGGCCGCCAGTTTGATGAACACGGCCGCCTGCATGATTGGTGGACAAAGGAAGATGCCGCCCGGTTTCAAAAACTGGCAGACCGGCTTGGCGCACAGTTTGATGCGTTTGAGGTGCTGCCCGGCGTACACGTAAACGGCAAGCTGACAATGGGTGAAAACATTGCCGATCTGGGCGGGCTTACGCTGGCGCTAGATGCGTATCATGCCGCACTTAAAGGCAAGCCCGCGCCCGAACTGGATGGCCTAACGGGGGATCAGCGCGTGTTCCTTGGCTGGGCGCAGGTCTGGCGTGAAAAACTGCGCGAAGAAACCATCCGCCGCTTGGTGGTGACAGATCCGCACTCCCCCCCGCAGGCGCGGGTGAACATGCCCATGCACAATATTGATGCGTGGTACGAGGCGTGGAAGGTGCAGCCCACAGATAAGCTCTACCTTGCGCCAGATCAGCGCGTAAAAATCTGGTAACGCTATCTCTGCCCCACACCGTATGGCCCATGCATGTGCTAGGCCCATACGGTGTGGCAAACTTCGTGCAAACTTCTCTCTGGCACCACAGCAGCAGCCATGACACAATACGCACCACACTGGCATGGGGCCGGTATGCGTAAACCCTGCGGAACAGGTGGAGAATAACGGGCGGGTCATGATCGACAGGTTCAGTTCTTCCCGCCATCCTGCCAGACAGGAACCCCGGCTGCTGCCCGACAGCGGCACAAACGCTGCGGAAAACCCCGCCAGCCAGCGCACATCCCAACCGGATACGGAAGATGTGCGCGCACGGCTTTTTCCCGCAGCACCTGTACCGCGCACACGCGGCGTTAACGTACGCGGCACCTCTACCCCGCTTATCCGCAAGGAAATATACGCAGATCCCACATTGGGGCCTGTGCTTACGGCCTCTTTTCTCGCACATGTACTGCTGCTGGCCGCCTTGTTGTATAAGGCCACGCACCATCAGCCCCAAGGCTCGCCCGATGCCGCCCAGCAATCCGCCGGGGTGGAAATGGTGTTTTCTCAACCGCAGGCTTCCAGCGGTATGGTGGGCGCACAATCCCCCGATGCCGGTGGCGGGAACGAGGCCAAACACGCCGCCCAAACCAGCAGCGAACCCCCGACCCCGGCAGATGCCGAACCCACGCCCACACCCCCGGCAGAGGAAGCGCCCTCCGCCCCCATTCTGCCGCCATCTGATGATGGGCTGCCCAAGCCGGTGGAAAATAAAACACAAACCAAACCCTCTCACCCGGTTACGGGCCACAAACCCAAAACGCCACAGCCTGCGCGCCCCACACCGCACGCCAAGCCAACGCCCCGGCCCAGCCACCACAAGCCCTCTCCGCTGGACCACCCAATGGATATGTCCTTTAACGAGGCCCCAGCCCCACGCCGCAAGCAGCGTGGCCGCCCCGGTGGTTCCAGCGCCCCGGTTGATCTTTCCATTGGCCCGATGGTGGAAAATGGTGAGCTGAACGCCCATTACGCATCGCGCACCACAGTGCATGGCGTGAGCAGTGATTACGCGGCAGAAATTGATGAATGGATCCAGCGCCACCTGTATTACCCGCCAGATGCGGCAGAACGAGGGGATGAAGGCCCATCCTCGGTGCATGTTATTCTGGATCGCACGGGGCATGTGTTCAAAGTGTTCCTGACCAGCGGCTCTGGCTCCTCCGATCTGGATTCCGCAACAATAGGCATGTTCCACGGGGCGCAACTGCCACCCGTGCCGCCGGATATGAAAGATAAGTTCATTAACTTTGATGTGACGGTTAATTACATGCTCATCCGCAACTAACGCGGCAGTGCCTTACATTTTCATGCACCACGCGGGCCAGTATGGCTGCCCTTGCAAGGCTTTGTAGTGGGCACGCCGCATGGTGTGGGGTCTGCACGCCGCACAAAAAACCCAAAGCCAATAAAAAAACGGGGCTCCGGCTTGCACAAAAGCAGCCGATACCCCGTTTTTTAACGTGTAGAGCAGGGTGTTTTCAAACCACCCCACTTTTTATACCAAACCTTCAGGCCGTTTTGGCAAGCCGATGTGCTGGCGTGTCTGATGCCAGATACGGGCCAGCAGCCAATACCTGCATGCTTAGCATACGCAGGCCAGATGTTGATTGGCTTTCCAGATCCAGCATGGCGTTGCCATTTGTCCAGCGGGCTGCGCCACCGTGTTCCAGAACGTACCAGCCGGGGATATCTTCATTTTGTAAATGCGTTGAAATTTCCTGCATATTTTGGGTATCACACAGGGTTACCTGCCCAATGGCCACACCCAATTTGCGCCGGTCATCTACAAACGGGCCTTCTACATCACACGGGCGGCTTGCGCGGGAGACAATCTGCACGCTTTGCACATTTTCTGGCAGCATAAAGGTATAATACCCATCCTGCACCTTTATGGCCCGAATACGCTTGCCAGTGTTGGTTTGCAGGCAGATATCCGGGTCTGTCAGCAACTCACGCGGGGCAGGCTGTGCAGGGGCATGCCCCAAAGCGTTATCCCTGTTTGCAATTTTTTCAAACAAAGGCTGCACAAATTCTTTTTGCGTGCACAAAGGGGCTGCGGCATTTACAGACCAATTGCGCGGTTTGCTGCCAATGCTGGCCAGCACAATGCCAGAACTGCGGAAGCTGGTACGATTGCCCGTATCCAGGTAGCTTTCGCTCAGCACACCATCCGCCATGATAACAGCATGTTCGGGCGTTTCTATGTGGTAATAGGTGTAGGATGTAAACGTACGATCGTAAAAAATGCTGCTGCCATTTACAAGCATACGCACCGGCACAAAGCGCCCATCAAAATACAGGCAGTGTTCGGGCGTTACCAGCATATCCTTGTAAGGCACGCCATCTGCTATGGCATCCTGCACAATACGCACGGGGTATCCGGCCTCATCATCCGCCAAGGTGGGGTTTACCGTAGCCTGTGCATGGCCTGCCCATACAATCTGGCGGGGTTCTGCTTCACCCCTTCCATAAGCCAGCACGGCATCACCCACGCGCAGGTCTTCTACCGCTACATCACCATTGGGGGTGCGGATCATGCTGCCAGCCAGATAGCAGATAAGAATACCGCCCGTGCCATCCGGGTTGGAGGTGTTTGTCCATTCCTTGGGAATATACCATGTTAATCCAAATGGGTTGCCAGAAACCTTAATGCTTGGGCCAAGCGATACGTCAATAACGTTAAGAATATTCAGATCCAGCCCCACCGTGGTGGTGTTTGTGAGTGGATCATAATACCCCCACACATTGGAGGAATCCGGAAAATCTACCGTAAAGTTTGGGGGAACGGTGCTTGTTGTTTTACCGTTTGAATCAATAAACGTGACCACGTTGGAAAGTACACCCACACCAACGCCTGCACTATCCACCTTGATGTTGCCGCCATCTGGCCCAACATTGATAGAACTTAGCACATTGGCGGAAATAATATTTCCCCCCAGTTCCAGCGTGCCACCATCTACCGTAATATTTTTAATGGCCCCAACAGATGCCAGGCCGCCACCCGCCACCACTGTTGCACCGTTTTCCACCACAATGCGGCTGAGCGCCTGCACATCGGCAATATTACTCAGGTTTACCACCACGGGGTCTCCCGCCGGGGTGCCAGCATCCCGCGTGACCAGAATGTTGCCAGTTACGTTAAGGTTAAGCAGATCCTCAACAGAGTAATCTATAACCTTGTCAAACAGTAGATTGATGGCCATGGCCAACGGGTCCTTTTGCATGAATAAAGCCCCGGTTAATTATTTATTAAGCATTAACGCGGGACGTTATTTATTTTTATTTTAAATTCCTTTATAAACAGTAAACGTTTTGAAAAATTTTACATTGCCGTCGCACAGAGCCCGCACGCGCCAGCCAAACCGCCCCCGCGTTACGCTCAAGGCAGGTTTGATCACGAAAAACTGAAGCTGCACCCCGCCATGTTTACGCGCTATCCTGCTGGCAATGCTTTCGTGCAGGGCGGCTCTCTTCCCTGCAAGTCAGAACATAAGGCCCTTGCCAGAAGGAACAGTACTGCATGCCCCGTTCAGATAACTCGCAAATCCCAACCGATATCCCCACCATCCGCGTGGTGGCCATGCCCACAGATACCAACCCGGCGGGAGACGTGTTTGGGGGGTGGATTGTTTCTCAGATGGATCTTGCAGCGGGCACCACGGCAGCTTTTCGGGCCAATGGGCGGTGTGCCACCATTGCCATCAACAGCCTTGTGTTTATGGAACCCGTGGTGGTGGGGGATGAGGTGAGCATCTACACCCGCATTATCCGCGCGGGCCGCACATCGCTTACCATTCATGTAGAAACATGGCGCCGCGCCCGCCACACGCATCTGACATCCAAGGTAACGGAAGGCGAATTTATTTTTGTGGCGCTGGATGAAAACCGCCGCCCCCGCCCGCTTCCGCCCGCGCAGCCGGGTGATGAGCTGCCAGAAATTGTGCCCCCCAACGCAGGCTAAAACAGCACGCAGCACCTTTATAAGCCCCTGCCGCGTTATAGTAAGGCAGCCAGAACACACCTTGGGTGTTATCTGGCTGTAGGGCCTTTTTTCAGCTTTTCACGCCAAGGCCGGATGGTCTAGAAATCCGGCCATCAGGTTTTTTCATGCCTTGGCTCTGGCGCAAACCCAACCTGCACGGCATATAAACCACGCACACGCGTAAACAAAGGCAGGAAAGGGAGGCCCGGGCTTATGAAACACTGGCAGATCGACCAACTGCCTTGGGATCAGTTTGATCCCTCTAAAGTAGATCCGCAATTGGTGCCTGCCATCAAGGCGGCCTCGGTGGTGGAACGCAACAGTGTGGATTACGCGCTGTACCTTAATAATGTGTTCCGCGATGATCCGGACTTTAGAGAAGCAGCAGACCACTGGGCCATAGAAGAAGTGCAGCATGGTGATGCACTGGGCCGTTGGGCCATGCTGGCAGACCCTACGTGGGATTACCACGCCGCCTTTGAGCGCTACCGGGATTTTTACCAGATTCCGCTGGAAGTGGAGCAATCTGTCCGTGGCTCCCGCACGGGGGAGCTGATTGCCCGATGTATGGTGGAAACAGGCACCTCCTCTTTTTATTCCGCACTGGCCGATGCTACGGAAGAACCCGTTTTAAAAGCCCTTTGTAAACAGATAGCCGCGGATGAGTTCCGCCACTTCAAACTGTTTTACGACCACATGAACCGCTACCTAAAACGCGAAAAAATTGGCACGCTGCAACGCGCACGCATTGCCCTTGGCCGCGTAACGGAAAGCGAGGATGACGAACTGGCATCCGCCTACCACACCACCAATGACCCCGCAGATATGCCGTATGACCACACGCGCTGCATTGCGGCGTATATGTCCCGCGCCATGAAAAACTATCAGCCCCAGCATCTACGGCGCGTCACCAACATGGTGTTCAAAACCATTGGCGTTTCCCCCCACGGCAAATGGCAGAGCGCTGTGTTCTGGATTGCTGAAAAACTGTTTTTCAGCCGTCAGCGTAAATTTGCGCGCATTGCGGGCATAAGCTAAGCGGCCTTTCCCTCTTGCAAGCCGGCGCGTAAGGTTCGTTCCGTCATAACAGACGGAGATTTACATCTGATGTTTACGCATATTGTGGTGGGCAGCAACGATATTGCCCGTTCCAAAAAATTCTACGATGCTATTTTTGAAGCTATGGATATTCCCCCTTCAGAAATTCACCCCAATGGCCGCCTGGTTTACGCCAAGCACGGCCAGCGCTTTATAGTCACCAAGCCGCTGGACGGCAAACCCGCCACCCCCGCCAACGGTGGCACCATTGGGCTGGAAGCCGCTACAACCGCTATGGCCGACGCATGGCACAAAGCTGGTGTTGCCAATGGCGGACAGGCCATTGAAAACCCACCCGGCGTGCGCCAGACCCCCATGGGCCCGCTGTATCTGGCTTACCTGCGGGACCCGGATGGCAACAAGCTGTGCATTGGCTGCAAGGTTCCGGCCTAAGCCTAGCCCGTTGCGTTTAACCTTGGCGGAACACCCTTCCGCCGGGGGGTGAACACAAAAAAAGCTGCGTTCCGTTTTGCGGGCCGCAGCTTTTTTGTGCCAAATTTTATACTAAGTTCAAGGCTCTATGCTCATATGCTGCTTATCCAGCCTGCCGTGACATCTGCTGGGGGGCGCGTGCACCAATGGCGGTTGCCAAAGCCTGTTGCACCTGCTGAGCTGTAAAGCCTGCGCGCATAAAGGCCCGCCCGGCTCGGCTGGCCTTGCTGTTGGCACTGGCCTGCTGATGCAACTGTACAATGGCAGCAGCCAATGCATCTGCATCCTGCCCCACAAAAGCAGCCAGATCCTGCGGCAGTTCCAGCCCTTCTGCCGCTGCAGGGGAAAGCGCACAGGGCACCCCAGCGGCCAAACTATCCAGCACCTTGCCTTTTACACCTGCGCCAAAACGCAGCGGCGCAACGCTTAGGCGCACGCTATCAAACAGGGCCTGCAAATCCTGCACATGGCCCAGAATTTCTACACCATCACGCGCAAGGGCGCGCAGTTGGGCGGGCATACTGGCCCCGGCCAAAAGGCAGCGAATTTCCGGATTGGTGGCCCATACGCGTGGCATAATATCCTGCACCAGCCAGCGTGCGGCATCTGCATTGGGGGCGTGTGCGTAATTGCCCACAAACACCACACCATCACGCCGGGCAAACCCCGGAACACGCATGCGCACTGGCACATCCCACGGTGTAACCTGCACCCGCACTTGCGGCAGTTCACGCCGCAGCAGATCAGCCTCAACGGTAGAATGGGTCATTACCACATCGGCCAACAGCATAGCGCTGTATTCTGCCTGTTTTACGGTACGGGCACGGGCCATAAGTTCTGGCCGACCCTGCACCTGCGCCTGCCTGCCCAAACGCAGCCAGTGCAGATCGGCCAGCGCATACACAACCCGTGCCTTCGGCTGGTGCCGCCGTGCGAGCGCCGCATAGCGCGTGGCCGTATCCATGCGGTGCAGATACACCACATCAAAACTACCAGCCTGACGGCGCAGCACATCTTCTACCGATGAATAGAATGGCAACGTGCATACCGTAACTTCTGGCAGAACTTCCAGCGTGGCGGCCCCCTCCATCTGGTCTGCCGCAACAAGGCTGACATCATACCCCAACGCCACAAGTGCGCGCATATGAGACAGCACGGCATGAGACCCAGCATCCCGCCCGGTATCGGGGCGCAGTGTATCCACCACCAATGCCCGTTTGCGCACAGCCAGCGGCGCCACACCCTGCCCCCTGCGTGCACGAGCCGCGGCCAGATTGCGCATATCCTGCCCGCTTTGTGCACGTGCATGGGCCTGCGTAAGTTTTTCTACCTGCCCCAGTAAAAAGGAGAGCACCTGCGCCTGTTCAGCCTCGCCCATTGCGGCTGTAACCGCCTGCGCAATAGCCTGCTGCATTGTGGGATCAAACGCATCTACCGCTTCCAGCACATGCGGGGCACCCAGCAATGCGCCATCACTTTCACGCCGGATTTCCAATACATGCCGCGTAAAGGGGGAAAGACCTGTGGGGAGCAGCACATCAAACCCGCAGCGCTCTGTTGCACAGCCGCCAGCGCGGCGCACATCTGGCCGCAAACCGTTGGCCACAATGGAAGCCACAAGCTGCCCGTTATCCAGAATCTGCAAAGCTACGGGTTCATCCGGCATGGTGGGGCTGTGCGCCCAGCCTGCCACATGTTCACGGGTTGCGCAGTCCACATATCCAAGCAGCGGTGTTGCGGGGGTGCGGGCCAGAACGGCCTGCACGGGTTTGGCTGGGGCCAAATCCAGCATCCACGGGCTGTTGCCAAGGGCTGTATGGTCAGCCACGCGCTGCACTTCCAGCACATGCCTTTCATGCACGCTCAGGCCGCCGGGCACTTCAAACACAAAGCCAACGGCATCTTGCATATCGGCACGGGGCTGGTTGGCCACAACCTCGCCCAGCACTACGCCGCAATCCAGAATACGCAAGCGCACAGGGGCGCCGTTTTCCGGGTTCCGGGCCCATCCTGTCAGACGGGTGCGGGTTATCGTATCAATATAGCCTTCCAGCGGCCCCTGCGCGCGTGGCCACACGCCAGCACGGGCGTTCAACCGTTTCCGAATGGCCTCCAGCCGGGGGCCTTCTTCTACCCTTGGGGCGCAATATTGCGCAGGTTGTTTGGGGGCTGATGGATAAAGTGCCGCGTATTCCGCCGCATTGTGGAACATGCCGCGCGATTCATCATCCACAAAGGTTTCAGACCACGTGCCATTGGCAAAGATAACATCGTGGCTTTCCAGTTCGATATGGAAATACGCCACCTCATCCATCGCCTCTGCCTGCATGATGGATGTGCCATTCACCAGCGCCACAGCAGGCACCAGCACGTTATCCAGATACATGGCGTGAAGTGGAGAAACAGAGAGATCCTGCCGGGGCAGCCCCTCCGCCAAGGAACCTCGGCGGAAAATAACTGGCAGCACATCCGGGTTGCCTGCTGCAAACTGGCCAGAATACGCACGGCGGCCGATCCAGCGGATAGGCCGAAAACCATGTTCCAGCGTGCGCACCTGATCACCAATTTGCAGGTGTTCTACCGGCACTTCACCCCGATCTGTTTCTATCAGCGTGCCGCAGCAATAACAGGGGGTGCCATCTTCAATCTCGTAAATACCCTGATCATCCAGAACGCCCAGCTTATAATTGCCAGAACCACCCTCTATTTGCAGTGTTTCCGCCTGCCCCGTTTCCGAATTGGTGAACGTAAACGTATTGCCGCTTATGCCCATGTCACCATAAAATTGCGGAATCAGAATAGCTCCGTCCTGCAAGATATCATTTTGCAGGTTGGAGTTTTGGTTGAACTGAAGCGTAGCGCCAGAAACAATGGTGGTGTTGCTAAGCGTGGCATCACCCCCAACGTAAACAGAAACGGCGGTTTCCATTGTAACATGGTTGGCGCTGCCTAAATCAAGTTGCAGCGTAGCCCCGTTTTGCAGTGTTATATTTTGCAGGGTATCTTTGGCGTTCTGCACATTTTCCGAAACACCACTGCCCAGAATATCTGCTGTTTGGGCAACGGCACCTTCCAGAACAATAGAAGCGCCAGATGTATATGTATTGCTGGTAAGTGTTTGGTTAGACCCAAACACAATAACCGAGCCACCATTTACGGTGTTGTTTGAAAACTGCGTATCCTCACCATAGATGATTGCGCTGGTTTTGCTGGCAAATGTGTTGCTGGTAATTGTGGCTGGCGCAGCCTGTATGGATGAGGTGGTGCCTGAATAATGATAGATATCAGAGTTCTGGGCGCTGAGTAGGCTGCCATCTTGAAAGGTTTCCCCGCTCAGACTCCCGCCCGCAGCCAGAAGCTGTTCTTCCGAACCGGCTTCAAACGTCAGGCCGCTTGCACTGCCACCTTCTACGGTTACCAAAGCGCCGGATGTTACTGTAACATCCCCTGTAAGGGCGGCTCCACTTTTAACCCATAGGCTGGAAGCAACCTGTTCATCCCCATATATCCAGACCCCTCCGCCCACAGTCGCGTTTTGCAACGTGGTGCCGGATTCCATAGAGATATTCAAAGCCGGGATAGCGCCAGAAACAGTAGCAGGCCTGCCACCACTGATAGCGCCTTCCACCACTGCATTTCCATAAGCAGATATGGTGCTAACCGGGTCTGTGTAAGCGCTGGCATCTGCTGTGGCAACGGTTACGCCACTCAGAGTGCCGTTTAAAATAACATCTGTTTTGTTGCCCTCATGATTGGGGGCGGCAAGCGTTAAGGCATCAACTTCTGCGCCAGATGTTACATACATCATCAGCGTGGCGTTCTGCTCTGCTGGCAGGGTAGAAATATCTACACCAGAAAAAGGCTTGCCATCTGCTGTAACGTGCGTTTGCAGCACCACATCATCATCTGTGGCAACGGCATAACCCGGCAGCGCACCTGTTACAGCGCTTACATTGGCGCCATTTTCCGCCATGAAAAAACCACCGCTCTGGATTGTTTCATGCGAGACAGTGCCCCCTGAATCCACATATTCCATTGCGCCGGACTGTATGGTGTTACCAGAAAGAAGCCCGCCCGTTTCTGCTGCTTCTATATACCCACCCGCCAAAACATTTGCGCTGGTTACAATGCCGCCTGCCTCGGCAAATATGTTCCCGCCAGAAGAAACGGTGGCAGCACTAAGGTAGGCAGAGTTTTTAAACGTGCCGCCCTGATCATCCCCAACGGTAACAACCCCGGCACTTGCAATCTGCACATTTGTGGCGCTACCGCCTACATCCACGGTAAGTTGCGCGTTATTGCCTGCTGTTACGCCAGAAAGAACGCCGCCATTGTAAACCTCTACATAGCCATCGTTCATCTGCGTGTTCAGCGCAGAGCCATGCACGTCCAGTTCAGCAGGATCAAGGCTATCATCCTGATTATAGGCATTTGTAGGATCCAGCACTGTATTCACAACAGTGCCGCCTTTGGCAACATTTACAACTTCATTCGTGTTGATGATGTGCCCGGTTAGGGTCTGCCCGCTGGAAACGTTACGGGTTGAATCAGCCATCAGCGTGCATGCCTTTTCTTAAATACCCGGACAACCGGCAACATAAAAATTACAAACTCAACCCTATCGCATTTTGCCCCTTGAAAATAGAAGAAAAAATAGCCTCACACTTCTTCTTCCGTGTTGGTTTGCGCCACCAAAATGGCGTGGGAGTTCATGCGAGACGCCAGCATGTGCCCCATAGCCACCGCCCCGACAGAAAGTGCTACAGAAAGCACCACATTCACCAACGCACGGCCCCAGCCCCCAACCCGAATAAGATCCAGCGTTTGCAGGCTGAAGGAAGAAAACGTGGTGTACCCGCCGCATATGCCCAGCATAACAAACAGCCGCGTGGTTTCCGATACCGGATACCGGCCAGATGCCAGCGTAAGCGTGCCAAAAAAGCCGATAACAAAGGAGCCCACCATGTTAACGCCAATAATGGTGCCCCACGGAATATACCGGCTGATGGGTGCAGTAAGAACAGAAACAAAATAGCGCGCCAGTGTGCCCAGCGCGCCCCCGGCCATAACAATCAGGCAGGAATAAAAAGACATTCGTAAACCTTACTCCGTCATTGTGCGATCTACCGCCAAACCGGCAGAGGCCTGGCAGGTGGGCATCATTTCCACATGGTTGATGTTCACATGTGCAGGCAAGCTTAAAACCCATGCTACCGTTTGGGCAATATCTTCGGGCAAAAGCGGGTGCGTGCCTTTGTAAACATCCTCGGCCTTGGTGGCATCTCCCAACCGCACCTGGCTGAACTCACTGCCGCCGCACAGGCCGGGGGCAATGGTGGTGGCCCGCACCTGCTTGCCCAGCAGATCACTCCGCAAATTGCGCATGAACTGCTCAACAAACGCCTTGGAAGCCCCATATACGTTGGAACCGGGGTACGGATACGTGCCCGCCGTGCTGCCAAGGGCCACAACATGCCCCCAGTTACGCGCCACCATGCCGGGCAGCAATGCGCGCGTTATTTCCACCATGCCGGTTACGTTGGTGGCAATCATGCGCTGCCAGTCTTCCAGCTTGGTTTCCCACGCTTTTTCCAAGCCCAGCGCCAGCCCGGCGTTGTTCACCAGCACGTCCACCTCCTGCCAGCCTACGGGCAGGCTTTGCGGTAAGGCGGCAAGGGCTGGGGCGTCTGTCATATCCAGTTTAAAAGGCAGGATCTCGCCTTTGGCTTGGGCGGCCAGTTCCTCCAGCCGTCCCTGCCTGCGGCCTGTGGCAATAACGCGGTAGCCCTGCTGGGCCAAAAGCAGGGCAATGGCATGCCCAAATCCGGCGGTGGCGCCCGTTACCAAAACAGTTTGTGGTTGCTTGCGTGTCATACCCGTAGCCCTTTTTTGTGCATGAAACGGGGCGAGCCCCAAAGCAGAAAAGCCGCAGCAATGGGCGTGCGCCATGCTTTTCCGCTGTGCCTGCAACTGTAGGGCAAGGCGGGCCAAGTTTCAAAATCCCATCTTGGAGATGGCTGGCTTTAGGGGGTTACGGGGGCCTGCTGGTTGGCTTTGGCTTCCTGCAAAATCTGGCGTTCTGGCGTGTGCAACATATCGGCCAGCGTGCGGCTATCCAGCACCGCCATAAACGCATCCAGCGCCTCACCCAACGCGCCACGTAAATGGCAGGCACGGGCCAGCAGACATTCCGCACTGCCCGGCACACCGGGGGAAGGAGACATGCAGCTTACCAGCGCCATATCATCTTCCGTATGGCGCACCACATCGCCAATGCGAATATCCTCTGGCGCACGCCCCAGCATAAGCCCACCACCCCGGCCGCGCAGCGTATCTACAAACCCGCCCCGGCCCAGATGATGAATGATTTTAACCAAGTGGTTTTCGGAAATGCCATAAACCCGCGCAATCTCCTTTATGGAAACACGGCGGTTGGTATGCACGGCCAGATAAAGCAACGTGCGCAGGGCATAATCTGTGTGCAATGTCAGACGCATGAGGCCTTTTACACCATGAAAGGCAGGTATGCCCATTCATCTCTTTAAGATGCCTTAAAAACACATCTTAATTGAAACCCCAAAACCATAAACGTTCAGCATAAGCAGAGGCCACAATGCCCCATCAGCCCGATATCTGCATCCGCCGTGTATATGAAGACGCCCAGCCCGATGATGGTGCCCGCGTGCTGGTAGATAGGCTGTGGCCGCGCGGCGTGAGCAAAGAGCGCGCGCACCTTACCTTGTGGTTGAAAGACATTGCCCCCACCACCGCCCTGCGTGAATGGTTTGCGCATGACCCTGCCAAGTGGGAGGGCTTTTGCCAACGCTACACGGCAGAGCTGAACGCCAACCCGCAAGCTGTGCAGCAACTGGCCGATCTGGCCCGCAAAGGCCGCATAACCCTGCTGTTTGGCGCGCGGGATGAAGCACATAACGAGGCCGTGGTGCTGGCCGCCTATATGGCCGCGCATCTGGCCCACCGCGCCTGAAAAAACGCCCCCCTTGGGCATGAGAGAACAAAGCGGGAAACGCGGGAAAACACTATGGGCAAGCTGCCTTCCACAAATCTATCCACAGGCTTTTCCCGTGTTCTCTCCCCCTTTTCTGTGGATAAGATTTGTTACAAAGCCAGAGAATAAATGTTTAGAATCGGCTGTTTTCTGGGATTTTTAGGGATTCGTTATATGACAAGCGCAGAATTGGCTTGACCATAAAAAAACATCACGAGTCGGGCTTGCCACGATTCATCCACAGGCCATCCACACATTTCGCCCAACGCCCCACCGGTTATAAACAGGTGGCAACACAAGCTATTGCGCAGCCCCCTGTGCACTGGCACAAGATGAGGCCATTGCGCCCCTGCGCCCTTTAATCAGGCCCAGTAGAAGAACAAAGGAGCATACGCCACCGCATGCAGTTTATTCTTACTTTTTCCTGCCCGGATCAGCCCGGCATTGTTGCGGCTGTGACATCCGTTCTGGCGGAGCGAGGTGCGGACATAACCGAAACCCACCAGTTCAGCAACCGGGAATCTGGCACATTGTTCATGCGGCTGGCCTTTAATGCGCCCGCACCGGGGAATTTGGCAGAAATAAATACTATTCTGGCCCCCGTGGCCCAACGCTTTGACATGAAGATGCGCCTGCATGACGCCGCCGTGCTGCCGCGCATTATTATTATGGTGTCTCGCTTTGACCATGCGCTGCTTAACCTGCTGTATCAGGTGCGGGTGGGTTGGCTGAAGGCAGATATTGTAGCCATTGTTTCCAACCACACAGATAGCGCCGCCACGGCGGAACAGGCCGGAATTCCCTATTACTGCTGGCCCGTTACCAAGCAGAACAAGGCCGAGCAGGAAGATAAGCTGCGCGCCCTTATAAAGGAAACAAAGGCGGATCTGGTAGTGCTGGCCCGCTATATGCAGGTGCTTTCGGATTCGCTCAGTGCAGAATTAAGTGGCCGGGTGATTAACATCCACCACTCCTTCCTGCCCTCCTTCAAAGGGGCCAAGCCGTATCATCAGGCCTATGCGCGCGGGGTTAAGCTAATTGGCGCAACCGCCCATTACGTGACAGCGGATTTAGATGAAGGCCCGATTATCGAGCAGGAAACCGCACGCGTAACGCACAACCTCTCTGTGGAAGATTACATTGCCACGGGGCGCGGTGTAGAATCGCAAGTGCTGGCGCGGGCCGTAAAAATGCATGTTGAGCATCGGGTTATGATCAACGGCCACCGTACTGTGGTGTTTGGCTAAATACCCAAGGCTGCCGCCCCATTGTGGGCGGCCCTACCCGGCTACGGCCATAAAAAAAGGCGCCCCATTTGGAGCGCCTTTTTTATGCAACCCATAAAGGGCCACATGTAGCAAGATTAGTTGCTGCTGTTGTTTTCGCCGCCGTTCGGGCCGCCATGTTCGCCACCTGGGCCACCATGTTCACCACCGAAGTTGCCCTGCTGGCCACGATCACCATGTTCGCCACCCTGCTGGCCACGGTCACCATGTTCGCCGCCCTGCTGGCCGCGGTCACCACGATCACCGCGTTCGCCACGGTTTTCATCACCACGGCCGTTCTGGTTATCGCTGTTTTCGCTATGCTTGTGTTTGTGGTGATGGCTTTCTGCGTGAGAAGCAACCGGCATAGCAACACCCAGAGCAGCAAGCAGAAGAAGAGCTTTTTTCATCGTGAACAATACTTTCATTCAATGCGTTTGGCACCGCACTTGGCAGTGCGTGTCAAAAATGAAGCTAGGAAAGAATTAAGACAAAATAAAGGCTCGCAGACATACATTATGTTAATTTGATTTATGCCTTGCGTTGCATCCTACGCAAGCCGCCTGCCTTACCCTTTATTATAGTGTGAGAAAGCTGGAACGTAATTCTGCCACAAGCGTATGTGAAAAATAGATTTATTATAAAATAGAGGTTTGACATGAAATTCCGTTATTTTGCAGCCGCTGCCATGATGGGTGTGATGTGTGCATCCGCCCCTCTTCATGCCGAACCCCAGTTTAATGGCCGTGGTGGCCCCAATGGTGGCCCCGGCGCCATGCACGGCGGCCCACAACATGGCGGCCCCGGCCCAGCCATGCACAACAACCGCCCCGGCCGTGGCGGCCCCGCGCGTAATGGCGGCGACAATTTTGATATGAACCGCACATGGCGTAAGGGAGACCGCTACGATGGCCCCCGCAACAGCCGCTGGATGATCACAAACTGGCAGAGCCAGCGCGGCCTGTACGCCCCGCCATCTGGCTATTACTGGATGCGCTATGGCAACCAGTTTTTGCTAACATCTCTTACCACGGGCATTATTGCTGGTGTTGTAAGCGCCACCATTGGGGCCGTTGCCACCCCAGCAACCCCCACCTATGCCACACCGGGCTATACAGCCCCCGGTTATGCCGCGCCGGGCTATGCCGCACCCGGATACGCCGTTCCGAGCGGTTACTAAAAATAGCCTGATACACCATAGAAAAAAGCCAGAACGTATTGTGCAATCTGGCTCTTTTCTACACATAAAAAAGCCGCTGCCCTTGATATATTGGGGCGCGGCTTTTTTCTTTTTACAATGGGTTTATGGGCTGCGTGCCGCCACATGCCGCCACCGCCACCAGCCTTGTGCGGCAAGGCCCACAAAGGCCGTGTACAACACAGCGGTTACAAACAGCCTGCGTTGCACAAACAGCAGCGCATACAAAACATCCACCACAATCCACAACACCCAGCAGGCGCGGTAGCGTTTGGCTGTCCATATCTGGCCCAGCACGCTGTAGGCACTTAGCCCAGCATCGGAAAGGGGCATGGGGTCATCCGTTATGCCGCGCAAGGCCAGCCCCAGGGCCAAACCTGCCACGGCTGTTATGCCGGTATCTCGCCATAAGGTGTGCCGGGTTAGGCGTGCAATATGCACCTGCCCGCTTGCCTGCACACCACGTTGCCAGCACCACAGGCCATATAACGCCAAAACCCCAAACACGCCCTGCAAAGCGGCATCTGCATAAAGGTGATCCTGCGCAAACACCACGCCATATAATACCGAGGCCAGAAGCATAACCGGCCAACACCACACCGTTCTATGCCCCGTAAGCCACACGCCCAAGGCGCTGGCAACTGCCGCCAGCCATTCCAGCCCTGTCACCGCTGGTGCTCCGCCAGCAAGGCAGGCAAACGGGCCAGAAGTTCCTGCCCCTCTGGCGCTTGCGCAAACCACTGGGCATGGCCAAGCAGATACGCGGTATAGGCAACCTCCGCTGATGCCTCATCTTGCAGCAGAGTTCCAAAATATGCTGTTTCAGACAGCGCAAATTCAACATGCACCAAAGGCAAAAACGCCACCACCTGCGCACGTTCTGCCGCACTTAAAGGCCGGATATGCTGATACCCCGTTACAAACGCAGCAAGCTGATCCCACTCCACCATATGCGGGGCCTGCTGTGCCGTTGCGCTACAGCTTGGCAAAGCCAGCCAATCCACCATGCTGCGTTCTATGGCCACGGCCACATCAAACGCGGCGCAGGTGCGGTCTGCCATGCCAAAATCCAGCACGGCAACAGGTGTGTTTGCATGCCAGAACAGGTTGGAAGGGTGCCAGTCTCCATGCCCCCAAGCGGGTTTTATGCCGGGTAGCAAAGGGCGCAAGCGTTCATGAAACGGCACAACAACCCGCGCCACATCCTGCTGCCACGGGCGGTTGGCCAATGCCGCCACCAACCCCGGTTGCCGCGCCACCCATTGCTGGAGTGCAGGCATAAAATCTGCTTGCCCCACCACGCACATGCTGGAAACCAGCGGCACCACCGGGGCGGTTTTGCCCGCCACATTGGCGCTGCGTTCGGGGGCTGTATCATCCGCCGCGGCCTTGTGCAGTTGCGCCAGCGCCACCCCCGCTGCATGCGCCTGCGCGGTGGAGAAATACGGTTTCCAGGACATCACATCCCGGTAGGTGTCTTGCCCTTTGGCGGGTAGAAAAGCCTCGTATGTCCAGTTTTCAAGTTCCAGCGCGGTGCGCCCGTTATGTAAGGCCAATGCGGGGCATACGGGCAGGCCCTTGCTGGCCAGATGGCGGATAAACGCGTGTTCCTGCTCCAGCATGGCGGCACTGCGCAATGCGCGCGCATGGCGTTTGAGCACGCAGCTTGTGGCCCGCACCACCTGCCCGCCCATATTAGCACTGGCACTGGCACTGGCACTGGCACTGGCACTGGCACTGGCACTGGCACTGGCACTTACATGGCTGGCAGAAGCCTCTCCCGCAAGCTGCACCACGCAGGCGGCAGAAAACGGGCGCATGCTATGCCATGTTACCTTTTGCGCAGGCGGCATATTGGCAAAATGCGCCAGCACAGCAGAAACTTCATCCAGCGTAAGGCAAGGCCAATCTCGCTTTTCCTGCACACCGTGAACGCCAAACTGCGCCGTATTCTGGGGGGAAGAATCTGCCACGCCTAAAACCCGGTAGAGGCTGTAAACAGGGCCGCAAACCCGCCGCCAATATAATAATCCGGGGCCTGCCCGGCTATGGTGGTGCCGTAGCGGCCCTGTGTGTCATGCGCGTTCATGGTGGGGTCTGCCACGCCGGAAAGATAGTGCTGGTTGGTGATGTTAATAAAGTTCATGCGGAACTCTGGCCGATGCAGCACAGAAACATCATCCATCCGATACCCCAACGCCAGATTACCCGTAACATGGCTGGGCATGCGCTCATCATTCATGAATGTTGCGTATTGATGGCCGGTGTATTTTACGGTCATCACGCCAAAAAAGTGCCCGTCATCATATGTCAGGCCCGCGGCGGCTTGCAGCGTGGGGCTGCGTACGGCGCGTTTGCCGCGTGTGGGCAGCAGATCTCCGCCCGAATACAGATCATTATCAATGGTGGCGTGCAGATATTCGCCCGAAAGATACGGGCTAATATGGTGCCACGGGCGCAAACCTATTTCTACATCCACCCCGCGAGATGTCTGCCCACCTGCGTTGATGGTGGAATCCACCGGGGCGCCATTTATCATTGCCAAAGTGGCAATCTGGCGGTTTGTGAAGTTATAGTTAAATAACGTCAGGCTGCCCACAACGCGGCTACCTGCGTAACGGTAGCCCAGTTCTTCTGCTATGGAATATTCATTTTTCAGGCTGGAAGTGCCTTTTTGTGTTACCGCGCCGGATGTGGGGTCATACACATCATACAAGGCGGGTTCTGCCGGGGTGCGGAAGTTGGTGGTGGCATTGAAAAACACCTGATGTTCCGGCGTAATCTGAAAACGCACACCAAAGCGCGGTAGGGGCACGGCGGTGTTCATATTAGCGTGGTAGGGCGCGCCCGGCACGGCGTTTGTGCCTGTGCGCGAGAACATTACTTCCTTAAAACCTGCTGTCAGCAACAGCCTATCCTGCAACAGGGAAACCCTATCCCCCACAAACAGCGCATTGGTTTGCGAGAGAGTGTGGTTGCTGGCCCCCAGCAGCATGTTGCCATCGGCCAGCGTAATGGGCCGCCCACCCCATACGCTGCCCGCATTGCCGCTGCCATTTACGGCGGCAAAGGTTTCGCGCTCGGTGTCATCACCGTAATCATACCAGTAGCCCAACACCAGATCATTTACGCCGCGCTTCCATTCCAATGCGGATGTAAAGCCAGAACGAAAGCTGCGCTGTGTGTAATCTGCCCGCACAGTGCTATAACCATCTGCCGTTACGGGCAAATCCAGCACATCGGGCACGGCCTCTGTGCCATTATACAGGCCAGATGTGGGCAGTTGCGTACCGCCTGCGGCATTGCCATACGCGCCTTGCGCATAAGGCGTAACGTGCAGGCTCAGCCCCTCCGCCAGTGTAAATTGCAAAGGCGCGGCCAGATACAACGTGCGTTCCGGCTGCCGAGAAAGCCGCCAGTTATCCGAACCCCCGTAATCATCATCCGCATGGAAGTGCCTGTCCAGATTATTGGGGCCGCCTATGCCGTACGTGCGCCAATCATCCTTGCTAACCTGCGGGTAATAGCTATCCACCGCTTGGTTCCAAGATCCTAACAGACCCGCGCTGTTGCCTTGGCCCCATGTTTTTTCCAGCTTGAAATCAACATGCTGGCGTTCATCCCGCCCGGCACCGCGCCAGTTATCCGTAGCGCCGTGAGAATAGGAGACAAAGCCCCGTAGGCCGGTATTATGCCCGATCTCGCCCGTATCCAGCCGCAGGAACTCGCGGTTGGTATCGTAAGAGCCGTAGGAGGCGCTAAGCTGCCCACCCGCCTTTTGTGCTGGCGCGCGGAAACGCAGCTTCATTAACCCGCCAGCGGCATTTAGCACCGGGCTATCCAGATCGGGAGATCCCTGTTGCAGGGCAATGTTTTCGTAATTTTCGCTATCTGCAAACTGGCTGGGGTAACCGGTGTAATAGGCAATATCGTTCAGCGGCATGCCTTCCAGCACGTAGCCTATGGCATCTCCATTCATGCCGCGCACGCTGATATTGGTTTGCGGTGAAAACCCAAACGGGTCTGACCCGCTAACATTGGCGCCCGGTAGTTGGGAAACAAGCTCAAACGCCGTGGCGGTGGGGGATTGCAGGCGAATATACTCCTGCCCCACCACGCTTTGGGCCTGAGGTTCGGTTTGCGAATGAATCAGCCCGCCGCCAGCACTGGCATGCAGCGGGTTGGCCCGCACAATAACCACCTGCGGGCGGCCAGAAGCCTGCACCGGCACACCCTGCGCTTTGGGGGGTGTAGCCGCATGCGCACCCGTGGGCGCTGCCGCATGCTGGGCGGCTTTTGGCCCGGCCACTGGAGGCACAGATGCAGCCTGCGCCTGCCCAACCCAAACCGGCCACGCCATGCTGCAAAGCAGCGCGCCAGAAGCCAGCGCACAGGCCATCCACCACCGTTGGCGGCAACAGGGCCGCACTTTGGGGGCCACGCACCAGCATACTGCACGTTGTATTAAGGCAGGCATCTGGTTTTATCCTTCTGCCGCACCAAGGCGCACCTGCCGCACCACGCGCTCCATCGTTAACCCCTGCACTAAAATGGTAAACACAACCACCGCATAACACACTGCAAGCAGCACATCACGCATAGGCCCGTGTTCCAGGCTTAACGCAAGGGCTATGGAAATACCGCCACGCAGGCCGCCCCATGTCATAATAGCCAATACGCGCCAGCGCTGGGAATCCCGCAAATATACGGGCAGCATGGCCAGCAGCACGCTAAGCGCCCGCACGGTAATGGAAAGCGGAATGGCCAAAGCGGCCGCCAGCAACACCGGAACACGGATAGGCACGCTGAGCACATAAAACCCTATCAGCACAAACAGACAGGCGTTAAGCACCTCATCCACCATCATCCAGAAATTTCGGATTTCGCGGTGCCCGTGCTGGCTAAGCGCCCCCAGTGCGCGGGGCATGCCCAGCACCAGCCCGGCTGTAACGGCCGCCACCGGGCCAGAAACTTCCAGCATTTTGGCAAGGCTGTACACCCCGCTGGCAAGAGAGATGGAAATAAGCAGTTCAAGATGCGCATCTGTTACCAGCCGCATGCACCATACCGCCAAGCACCCGCACAAAAAGCCCAGCAGCAGGCCGCCCCCCACTTCCTGCACCATTTGCCACACCAGATCCCCCAATGGGCCAATGGTGCCCGCCTCTGCCAGTTGCACCGCCACGGCAAACACCACAACACCCACGCCATCGTTAAACAGGCTTTCCCCCGCAAAAATGGCCTGCACTCTGGGGGGCAGCCCCAAGCGGCGCAACATGCCCACAACAGAAACAGGATCTGTTGGGGCCAGAATTGCCCCCAGCACCACACACCACGGCAAAGAAACCGCAAACCCCACCAGCGGAAACGCCATCCACATGCCCCCGGCAAGCAGCGCCACAGCCAGCAGTGTGCCTAAAAGCGCCAGTGCCAGAATGGAAAAACGGTTCTGCCATAGCTCGCGCTGATCTACAGATTGCGCACCCGCAAACAGCAGGAAGGACAAAGCCCCATCCAGCAAAGTGGCTGGCAGATTTATGCTATCCAGCACCGCGCGGGCGGCATCCATACGGGGCATGGGCACGGCCTGCTCCAGAAAAAGCAAAACCGTGGCCACCCCCAAAGCCTGTGCCGTAATGCCAATAGTGGTGGGCAGGTGCAGGTAACGGTGGTTGATAATGGCAAAAGCTGTTGCCAGTGTGATCACAATGGCAAACAGCGCCAGCGGATTGAAAAAAGGCGGCATGAGCGGTTTCCAGTCTGATCAAACAGGCTGATGACGGGCGCAAACCAGAAAACCGCAAAACCGGATGCCAGATCAGGCGTTATTCTGCGGCTGCCCGGCCTCATCCATATTCACGATCGTCTGATCCGAAATGGAAACGTCTGTAAGTTCGGGGCGTTGCAATGCCTCGTTGGCAGAGCGCGCCAAACCGGCTGTCTTGTCTTTCAGATCTGCCAGTTCCTCCCGCACATCTCCCAGAATTTCCAGCAGGGCCTGATGGTCTTCTGCTGCGCGCCGGTCTGCCCCACGGCTTAGCACCGCATTACCCACCATAAGCGCGGGCAGCGCCACAAGCTGGATACAGTTGCTGATATATAGCAGCGTGTTCTGCCACTGGGGCACAACCGCTGGCACCAGAGAAAACAGGAAAAACACATACACGCACCAGATACTGCCGAACATGACTGTCATTTTAACAGCCACGTTCTCGTTAAATCTGTTCACAAATGAATCGGCCTGTTGCTGTGATTTAGGTTTCATTTCTATACCTTTGCCTGAAATACCCACCGCGTTCGGGTGGGCTATCTATTTGCTCCAAGGTGTATCACAGCGTTGTGGGCTTGTCCGCTTGCGGGCAGCAAGGCTGGCTCCCACGCGCATGCTTCAGGCCAGCAGATAGGGCTGGCCGGTGGGGGTGGTTAGCACGCCTTGGGGGGCCAACAGGGCATTGGGCGGTATGGGCGTGCCATCTGCCAGCGTGGGCACCTGTGGCGGCGCGGCGGCGGCACTTTCTGCACTGATGTAAAGCTGCACGCTGGCCGTAACGCTGCGCCCCTGTACGGTGTGCAGCACCATCTGCACTGTCTGCACCGTATCTGGCGGGCCGCTGCCCAAAAACACGCAGGCCATGCCTTGTATAATTGTAACCCACAGCACGGCCAAATCCGTATCCTGCCCGGTTGCAGTGGGCACGCTGGCCGTCACACTGGCCAGCGTATCCCCCGTGCCTTCCAACCATGCGGCTGGGGTAAGGGTATAATCCAGCGCATCTGCACTGCTGCGGGCAGGCCATGCCTGCACCACCTGCTCTGCCAGTTGGCCACGCAGGCATAGCCCCGGCGCCATCATAACCGGCAACACGCGTGCGCGGGCGGGTTGCCACCCCGGCGCCAGCACGGCCCCTTCAGGCAGCACAGAACAGGCCGTGCCTGCGGTATTGCAAGAACATGTCATGGTTTTTTACCTTGGCCCAATAGCTGTAACCCATACCGTTATGGGGGTGGAAACCGCGCCATCGTGATCATCCACCACATAGCGCACGCCCACAGCGCCAATGCCCGTGGCGGTAGGGGCCTGATCGGGCATGGCAAGTGTCATGCGTTGTTCATACTGCATGCACTGCAACTGCACAGATGTGGGCACCCCCCGCAAAAGCCTGCGGAAAAGTAATGGCATCTCCATCCTGAATGGTAACGGAAAAGGACTGAATGCGCTGCCCGTATGGCAGGTTGATTACACGCCCATCCTGCGTGGCAAAATCGGCCTGATACGTGCCCAGCCCCACATAACTGCCAGCGGGCTGAAACACCCCGTTGGCCCAGCTTTGCGTAGCCACCACCGCGCCATCTGGCATACGGATGGAGCCATCCTGGCGGAACTGCCATTCATGCCATCCGCCTGCGGCATCTGTTAACTGCACGCTGGCAAACGCATATTGCTCAAACGCATCACGCAGGCAGAACAGCGCCTTCATGCTGGCGCTATACCCCAAGCGAGAAATAAACTGCGGCCCCCACGGCATATCACCCGCCTGTGGTGCGCCATTGCTGCCGCTGCCGCCCCATGTGCCGGTGCTATCGTAATAACCGTTGCTGATTTTACCGCCCGTAAGCGGAAAAAAGCTTTGCGCGGCTTGGGCAGATGTAAGCAGCCCGCTAAACAGGTTTGTCCACGCCGCACCCTGCGCGCCGGGGGTGGACAGGTTGTTATCCTGCCCAGAAACCCAAAACGTGCCCACAACGCTGCCCGCCACCACAGCCCCAGCCGGGTAACCACCAATAGCGGCGGCAAAACTGGCATCAAACGGGCCAACATAACCTGTTTGCAAAACCTGAATGGCAGCAGAAAGCGTTTTCAAAAAACCGTTCATATCCGCCCCACGCGGGGGTACGCCACCGGCTGCGCGTTCTGTAAAGGTTTCGGGCGGAAAACCCAGCGCCATGCTGGCAGAGCCATCGCCCGCCGTGGTTTGCGCTGTGGGAATATCCGCACAGTTGGCCGCTGTGGCGGAGGCCGCAATAGGTGTTGTAAACCGCCCGGAAATATCTGCTTGTTTCATAAGGTCTTCAGCCCCTGATGCTGTAAGATACCGCAACCCCGCCGGGGCGCGGCAGCACACCGGCGTTTTCGATAATGGAAACCTGCACATCTGTTGGCACAAAGCCAAAGGCGTAGGTCATGCTCATGTTGGTGTTATCTTCCACCCACGCATCGCCCTGCCCGGCAAACAGCGTGCGCAAAATGGCGTTAAGCGAAAGCACAGAACAATCCGTAATATTGGCCAGCGCCTTGGCATAAATAAGCTGCCGAAACCCGGCATCTGACAGGCTGCAATTTGTAAAATCACCCACCACAACACGGCCCGCATACCACGGGGCGGTGTTAAAGCCCTGCTCTGTCAGATCATTGGCCTCGGCAAAGCCCAGATACTGGCCAGAGGCCATGCGCAACACGCGCGAAACCCCAACAATGCGGCCCCATACATCCAACCCGTAGCCTTGGGCTGTTTCTATGTTCCATAGATTGTCAAACCAGTTTTCTATACTCTGCGCGGGGTCTAAACACTGGTTCCAGCCCTCTAGCAGCGCATTCAGGCTGGGCGAGCACGCATATTGAGAAAGCACCGTTTGCCCCACATTCTGCATCAGGCAAACTCCACGGCAATATCAGCCAGTTCCAGCGTGAAAATCTGGTTGATATTTGCCTGCGCCGTAACACCCGTGGGGCTGGCCGCTGTGCCCACCCGAATATCCACCACCTGCGCCCAACTGCCCACCGCCGCCACGCAGGCGTAAAACCGGCTGGCATATAACGTGCCGCCAATACCCACGCGGGCAGAACCATCCTGCCCCAAAAAGCACGCCAGAACAGCTTGCTGCACGGCAGATGTTGCTGTGTTTGGCACGCCAGAACCGGCTGCCAGTGTAAGCACAATATAAAGCGGCGTGGGCTGGGCACGCTCAAACGCCACTGTATAGCTGGGTGGTGTGGTGTACGTGCCAGAAGTATCTGTTACAGAAACGCTGGTGCTGCCAGTATAGGCACAGCCGGGTGGCTTTTTACGCAAGATAGCCAAAGCCACGGCGGCATCCGTACCACCATTTACGCACACATACAGGCTATTGGGCGCAAGTGTTATGCCCCCTTGCGTTACTGCAACATTGCTGCTGTTATCTGCAACATACGCATCTGTTACGCCATCTACCGCCTGCACGGCCGCCAATATGGCAGCCAATGCCCCTACGGAATTCACAGCCACGGCGGCCTGCCTGCGGGCTTCAAACGCTGCACGGCCTTCTACCGCACGCCCCGTAACCCCCGCCACCGCGTTGCCCACGCCAGACCACCCGGCAACAGATTGGCACAGCCGCACACTGCCCGCCGGGCAGGATACCTCCCCCAACGTGGTGCAGGAAAACGTGCCCGTGCCTGTGCCCGTGGTATCCAGCGTAATGGCCGCATCTGCCGCATAGGTATTGCCCGCGGCATCTGCCACCAAAGCCCCTTGCGGAATAACCGTGCCCTCCACCCCCGTGCATTGGCATGTTACCACCGTGGGCGTGGCGGGTTTGCGCTCCATAAAATAAATACGGCCAATGGCATCCTGCATGCGGCCAGAAGCACGCGCTGGGTCCACCCCGTTAAACACAGCCAGCATTTGATCATACGCATCGCCCAAAATGGCGGTAAGCGATGTGGCCAACTGTCCTTGTGGGGTAGATAAATCCGTGTTCAGCGTATTGCCAAAAGCGGCGTTTATATCTGCCAGAACACCGGCCAGCATGTCTGCCTCCTGCGGCAGCACAAAGCCGGTATCATCCAGCAAGGGCGCAGGCACGGATGTTGTGCCTGCGGCAAGTGAGGTTTCAGAAACTGGCAAGGGTTGTGCTTCCGTTTTCCAATGTCAGATAAATCTGGCCGCTTAGCTTGCGGTCTGCCCCAAGGCTGGCCAGCACACAGGTTGCGCGCGCCACGTTGGGCACAGCAAGGGCCGCCTGCGCAACATCGGCCCGAAACAGCGCGGCAGACTGGTTGCGCCCCAAAACACCTGCCAGATAGGGCAAGCCAAGGGCCGTGTTGTACCAGCATTCTCCCTTAAACACGCGCACCGCGCTGGAAACATCCTGCGCGGTGGCGTAGGGCACATCCGCCACGGCAATATTGCCCTGCGCATCCACCACCAGATCCCACGTTGCACGATCTAGCAACAAGGTTTTCATACGTGTTTCTCCTAACCCTGCGGGGCGCTGGTGGTGCCACTGCCGGGCATAACGCCACCATGCACATGCGATACCAGCGAAACACCACCGGCCTGCACATCCTGCCCCACATTCAGGCTGCCACTTATGCTGGCATCTCCTGAAATCTTGAGTAATTTTGCAGATATTTCCACAGTTCCGGGCGTATGTATAACCACCCCATCAGGTGTGAACTGAATATACTGGCTGGGTGCCGCATTTAAAAAACCGCCCAAATACAGCGCATCCGCCATACTGTTGTGCCGAAAACTGCCGGGCGGAGCAGCAGTGCGGGCGGTTTTTACGTTTAGAATATCCCGATCCGCCATGACGGCCAGCCCGATATCCCCCACCGCGGGGTCTAGCACCACAGCGCTGCTGCCACCCTGAAGCCGAAAATATGGCACGTTATACACCACACCATGCGGCATGGTTTGGCCTGCGGCATCTTGCTGATGCACCATAGGTTGCACATCCACAAACCCAACAGGGGCCAAGCCTGCGCCAGAAACCGCACACACCTTAACGGGTATAGCGGTGCGCACCTCCACCAACATGCGGCGCATAACGGCCACCAGCGCGTTGTAATCCGATGCCGCCGCCCCGGCCCTATCAAACACCACCTGACCAGATGCGGGCATGTTGGGCGGAAAGCCTGATGTAAAACTGCTCTGATCTGTCATGAATTTTTCAATCCCACGGCCTGCGCCACCACATTGGTAAACCACGGGCCATCTGGCATTTGCGCGCTTAAACTGTGCCGAAGATGCAAAACCTGCCACAGCCCCGTTGCCCCTCCACCGGGCTGATACGGGCTTTGCAACGCCAGCACGCCACCACAGCCAATGCGCGGGTTAAACAGCATGTCCAACGACACCCCACCACCAGACCACGTGGGATACCCCACCAGCCCCGTGCTGGCCGAAACCTGAATAGCGGCAGATGTATCCACTGTTGTGCTGGTTCCGCCGGTTCTGGCGGGCCATGCCGCCAAACGCCCCCGCCCCAATGCGGCCTGAAAAGGTTGCGTATTCAAACACTGGCTGATCTGCTGCCCCGGTGTGCCATGAAAATACGGATCATGCAGCACGGTGTTCAGCCCGTTATTTTCAAATGTCAGCCCGGCTTTTGCGGCAATACGCGCCAATACCTGCGCCAGCGGCACCGCCCCCCTAAACCCGGTGGGCAAAGCAGGCAGCGCATTTGGCAATACTGTAGAAAACGCCTGCACCACAAAAGCAACATCTGGTGCTGTGCTATAATCTGCATAAGCCAAAGCAACCCCACCCTGAAACACCAAAGCCTGCGCGCCAGAGGCCCCATCGGGCACCATGAGCAACACTTCGCTGGCGCTCTGGTTGGCAGGATCTGGCGCGCTCAGGCTTAGGCGGTTCATTAAATCTGGAGGCATGCCGGTGATACGGATAGACACGGTTTCTCCCGTTGGGTACGGGGCCTGCAAAATATCCGCCTGCACCTGCAAACCAGAAAGCGTAACCGTATCCACCCCATCTGCCGTACCAAACACGCCATTAAGCAGCCGAAACATTACCTGCACATCTCGCGTGGCCCAGTCTGGTGTTTTTGTGCTGAGCATGCTGCTCATGCGGGCCATCCGCTGCGCCATAACAGCACATAGCGCGTGCCAAGCCCGGTGCTTTGCGGGTTCTGCGTGCCTTGGGTATCCATAAACGCCAGATCACCCGGCAGGCCGGTGGCGGCATTCCGTGCCAGCCATGTGCGATCTTGGCACAACACGCCAGAAAGCACGCGCGTGCCAGCGCACCATATATCTGCATACAGCCCCGTAGCACGTTGGCGCAGGGCTATCTGGAGTGTTTGTGCTGCCAGTGTAATCTTAAACATCTGTGCAGGCACGGCACTTATGGGCACCTGCACCAGTGTTGTTGTGGGGGTGCTCATGCAATTTCTCCGGCATCTGCATAACTGGTGGCCGCATAGGCCATGCCGCCGCATTGTATCTGCTGGCCCTGCGGCATGCGGGTGCTGGCAAACTGCGTGCTTCCGGTTATACGCACTTCCTGCAAGGCAATTTCTACAACTGGCATGGTAATGCCCTGGCGGGCTTCCCTCATCCAACGGTGGCCGATAATGTTAACGCTATCGTATTTCTTTTCCGGGGTGATAACGGCATACAGGTTTGTATCGGCCTCCAACGCCTCCAGCGTGGCAAAAAAACCTGCACGCACATACAAAGCCCCCGCCTGCCCGGCCCCTGCCAGAACATCCAGCGCAAGACTGGTGGCATTGGCATCCTCCATTCCGGCTTCTGAACCATCGCACACCATCACAATCCGATGCTGCCGAGACATGCGCACTTTGCTGTAAGATAAAAACGCACCACCCTCCAGCGGGGCTTCTGCAATGCGCCACGTACTTTGCATATCGGCAGAAAGCACATGGGCAGATGTTAAAACCCTCTGCCCATCCTGTGTAAAAATACCCCACTGGCTGGCGGCCTGCGTAATTTGCAGATCATCCAGCAAACTGCCCACCGTAACAGATGCCGAAGCCTGCACCCCGGCAGAAACAGATTGCCCCATAAGGGCAGGCACCCCCGCTGCAACAGGAATATTCCATACAGATGGCAGGCTGACAGGCAACATGGGCATATAACAGAACTCTTTACTGAACAGGAAAAGGGTTTTTAAATAGAACCAAGCGTAGAAAGTGCTGCCAAAGCAGTGCTATCGCCCCCGCCAAGGCCCTGCATGGCCGCACGTGGCGGCAGAGGCGGAGGTTGTTGAGGTAGTTCCGCAAACGGGCTGGCCGTTGAGCGCACAACACTTTGCCCCTGTGGTGCTGGAGCGGATTGCCCCCAAGGCAGAACAGGCTGAACCGCCGCCTGCATAAGAGGAGAGGACGGCAAAAATGCCCCCACCCGCCCTTGTGCATCGGGCGCCGCAGCACGTGGCGTGGTTTGCAAAACAGTGCGCGCGGGCTGTTGGGGAACAGAAACACCTTGCCTGAACACAAAAGACTGCAAACCATTCTTGCGTTGTAGGTATTGTGGAAAGTGCTGTATGTGCCGTGAATATTCTGCAATAACCGGCATCTCCCTCCAACTTGCAGACACGCGCACAGCGCCTGCTGCCAGCTTTGAGATACCACCTGCCACAGGCCCAGAACGCTCTGGCAAATATGCAGATAAATAGCCTGGCGACACAGAAAACGGCCTGCGTGCCAGAATATCCGCAACTCCCTGATAAAGCTGACGCCCGCACGGTTTTGAAGGCTGCGTAAACTCTAGGCCGCTTACCGCCCTTGGTTGCGCCGTGCTGGCCACCAATACCGCACGATAAGGGAGCGGGGCCGCATTCTGCAAAACCCTTTGTGATACTGTTTGCGTTTCCCTCAAAACAAATGGCACATCTGCACTTTGTCCCACATATCCAGCACGTTCTGCACGGCCTGTTGTCGGCGCAAACACAGATGACCCTGCCCCCAGCGCAGGGAGAGGAACAGAAAATACAGATTTCTGCTCCCCCGCTCCCAAAGGCATATGCACGCCCCCTAGGCTATACTGGTGCAAAAGGTGCAATAACGCTAAAAGGCCCTTGTGTTCCTTCTTTTTTACCTGTGCATGGGGCTGCATAAAGCGTTCCAACACATGGCGCAGCCGTTCTAGCAACGGCAAGGTTGCACGTGCGCTGCTGTGGGGCAAAGTATTTACAATTTTGGCCATGTTTGGGTGCTTTCCTGCGCGGGAGCATGCGCCATATTCCAGTTGCGGACAGAAAGTATTTCGACAAGCGTATAAAAATCTTCGCTGTCGTAAATTGTTTTCAGATCATGTAATGATGCAAGACCCGATGCCACAACCGCCGCCATAGCGGGCGAGATATTTACACAGTTTACAACGGGGCCTGTGCGGCCTCTTCCCCCAGCAAAGCCGCCACTAGGGGGAAAAGCTGGTGCGCGGCGGCCCGCAAAAAACCCACATGCAACCTAAAAGCCTCGGCCCGCACCATGCCCAGAGTTTCGGGTTCTGCAAAATCGGCGGAAATAACAGCACGTGTTACTTCTGGCCGGTGCGGATCTGGCCGCATTTTAACGCATTGCATCAGCCGGGCCAAAGCGGCATCTAAATCGGCTTCTTCCATAAAACCAAAAATTTCCAGCCCAAAAGCGGCAAGCCCGGCAAGGCCTGCCTGCGCCATATCCGCCCCAACGCGCGCGCCGCCCCGTATGGCAGCCTGCAACACGTGGCGCGCCCAGCTATCTGCGGCAAACGCATCCATGCGTGTCAGCACAAATACCTTGCCTTGGTCTTCCCCCGACAGAGGGTGCGTGTATTCCACGGTTTTCATGCCTGCTCTTTCCTGTATCTTTTTAAAAACATCTGTTTTTTACAAGGCAGCAGGCAACACGCGCTCCCACAGAATTTCAAAACTGCGGCCTTCCAGCACGCGGCCTGCGCTGGGCATAACAGCCACGGCCTGCAAAAGGCCGCGCACCATGGTATATTTGCGCCCAATGGAAGGCAGTTGAATTTCCGCCCCCAGCCGATACAGCCCGCGCTGGGCATCCTGCGCTGCGGCAATGGCCTCAAACACCAAGCCACTTTCACTGCTGGCCGCCAAAGAGATTGTTTGCCGAACAGGGGTGGGTATCCAACCAGCGCTCAGATAGCCATCTATGCTCATTGAGGTTTCTGCCAGATCCCGCATGGTGGTTTCAAAAGCACGATCGGCGGCGTAGTTTTCCAGCGTAATGGGTGTATTGTATAACCCCGGCACCGTAATGGTAAAAACCGAGTTGGCGGCGGTAATATCGTAATCAGACATGCTTACTGCACCTCTACTGTAGCCAGAGAGATAGACTGGACCGACTGCCCATCCATGTAAAAGAACCGCGCCTGCACTGGCCCACGTTTGGCCCGTGTAGCGGCAGATGCGGTAGAAGCACCGGGCAGCAGATACCACCCGCGTGTGGCCAGCGTATCTGCAATGCTGCGCCCTGCCTGTGCATTTACCACCTGCGCCTGCGCGGCAGAAAGCGATACGTTGGGCTGGATAGCGCCAAAAGCTACGGCAGTATCAATCGTATTTTGCACAGCGGTAGCCAGCAGCGTATCACCCTGCGTGGCATAAGGAATTTGTCCCACGGAAGAAAACAGCGTGAGCAGATCAGACTGGAAGGAGGATGTCATCCAGATCTGGTTTAGATAACTGTCTGCCCATGCAAACGGGCCAGACACTGCACCGTTATTGAGAAAACTGAATGTGGAATCTCCACTTTTGTAGGAACCATAAAAGCTGTAGCCATTTTCTAGCAATGCTTGTGCTTGTGTGGCCGTAATATCCGCCGGGGTTACGCCCCCATTGTTGCGGAACATCAGCGTGGTACGCCCGGCATTGCGCTGTGGGTTCATGCTGGCGGCCCAGCCTAAACACAGGGCGGCGGCCAGTGTGCCGTTGCCATCCGTATTGCACAGGCACGTTAGCCCCGGCGTAGCCTGTGCTGTAACAGTTCTGCCAAAACAGGCTGATCCTGCCTGCAAAATGCTGGCATCATTATCCTGCATAATGCCCCAGTAGCGGTTGGGGTTTGTGGGCATCCATGCGGCAATAGCCGTTTTGGCTGTGGCATCTGGTTCCTGCGCAAACGCAAAAGCGCACCAATCTGCACTGGCGGCGGCGGCATTTGTAAGCGCTGTGGTGTAATCCGTATCTGCCGGGCTGGCGGGCAGTTGGTAAAAATACAGCGTTTGCGGCAGATCCTGCGCATTGGTGTAGCCCGCAAAGTAAATGCTGGCCATGCTGGCTTCAATACTTTCCGCACCGCATGTGGCTGCTACTTCCGCCGCCGTTGTAAACATGGAAAGGCCCGAAGAAAGCGCCGTATTTGTAGAAAATACAAGCCCATTCAGCAGGTTTGTAGTGCCCCCCGCCGCCAGCACACCCGGCGTGACAGACACAAGGGAAGAAACAGGAAGGATCATGCAGGTTTTACTCGCATTTCAAAGCCTGTCTGCGGCCACGCTGTGCACTGTGGCAGTGGTGGCTGTGGCGGCTGGCAGGGTGATGGAAAAAGTAAGCTGGCTGTGCAGGGTAAGCTGCCAGTGGGGTTCGTATTGTTGTTGCGCGTTAATGTAGGGCAGACACTCGGCATTATCTGCATATAAAGGGGTAATGCGTGGCATATCTTGCTGTTGTGCCACAAGGTTTGTAAAAAACGTGGTGCTCCATACATCACGCCAAAGGGTGAGCACTGTTTGCGCGGCATCTGCGGCATCCGTGCCAAAAAGGCTGATCTGGGTGGCAAGCTGCTCCTGCCGCAACAGGGTGCAGCTTTGCGCCCCATAATGCGTGCTACCTGTGCCAATAGGCTGGCGGTGCAGAGGCGCCATTAACACCAACATACCGCGTGGAGGTGGCGTGCGGTTTTGCCGGGCCTGCAAAACGGTTGTGCCTGCTGGCAGAACTTCCGTTAAAAAAGTGCGCAAAGCGGCAAATACCGTTTCTTCATCTGGCTGTTGCACAACTTGGGTGCTCATGCCGCCACCTGTTGGGTTACCAACACGCGGCACCATTGCCCACCCCAAGCTTCGGGCTGAGCCGTTACCAGCCAGTGCGCGTTATCAAACACAAACACATCGCCCCCAAACTGATGCGCACCATCCACCCCGCAAATTGTGCCGGGCATATAGATTTCTCGCTGAATGGTGCTTTGGTTTTGCCCATCTGTTTGCGTAAGCTCATCTGTAGGCACGGGCTGAACCCGAATGGTTACGGCAATATCTATGGTGCATGGGGTGGTGGTGCCATCTGCTGCGGTTTTATAACCCGTGTTGATACGCAATATGGCGGGCACAGATGGCAACAAAGCCGCCGTGGCCCCCAACGCCATGTTGAACACTGCGTTCATGGCCATGAAATCACCCTCTGTGGCCACCCCGGCACATAGCGCCCCATACGCAAAAAGGCAGATGCCGCCCAAAAGGTTGCGCCATAAGGTGTTTGCACCCACCACGCCTGCGTGGGGGAAACCGTGCCCATATCGGCCTGTACCTGCACGCTGCCCATGCGTGCGGTGGTAATGCGCCCCACAAGGGCAGGCGCACTATCCCCCGCTCCGGTGGCATACGCCCCGCTATTAAGGCCAAGCTGAAGCAGATGTGCTGTAATCAGCATCAGCAAATCTGCCCGGCGGGCCGGGTTGCGCACGGGGGATGTGGCCGAGTTGTTTAAAAACAGCCCGGCCTGTGCAAAACACGCGCTTGCGGCATCTGCCCCCGCGCTGGCCACAAGGGCTGGGTAGCGCGCCTTAAAAGCTACGGCATCAAACACAACGGCCCCATCTTCCGCCATGTTGCAGGCAGTAGATAAGGCAGCCGCTTGCATTGGCTGGTTTTCCGGCATGAAAAACATCCTTTTACATGCTGCAAAATAACGGAAAGTTTGGCTTTATGCGGGTGTAATGCCGGGGGCTGGCGCTGCGGGGTTAAGTGGCTCCATACCCGTGCGCAGGCTGGCTTGCTCCTTGGCTTGGCCTGCAGCTTTTTCTGGCGAGGTTTGCGCAAAAATCAACCCGGCTTCCAACGGTGGAAAGCCTGCGTATTTTTGCGCCCATGCCTGCCAGAACTCTGCTGGCACGGGGGTAAGCCCATACCCGCCCGCCTTGGCTGTGCGTGCGCCTGCCAGTTCGTGCTTCTGGCCTGCCAGTTCCAGCACAAGCCCGTTGGGCAGCTTGCACCCAACGGTAACTGTTGATGATGTTGCCATGTGTTTTTCCGTTTTTATGCAGGGTTTGCGTTACGCGGGCTGTGTTTTACAGGCCTGTCATGGTGGCAATGCCTGCGGGCATGTAAATAATGGCCCCCCATGTGCCTTGAGAGAGCTTCTGCTTCCATGCCGATGCTTCTGTAACCACGGCATGGGCACGCAGTTTTTCTGTAAATGCGGCTTCTGCGGTTTTCTGCACATCCACGTGGTCGGCCATAATTTGCATGGTCTGCACGCCGTTGGCGGCGGCATCTCCGTATTCTACGGCCTGCACAAAGCGCAAATTGGGGTAGGTTTCACGCAGCATGGTTAAGGCGGAAAGGCCAAAACTGTTGCGGCGCGTTAGCAAACCCATGCGGGTTGGGGCAAGGCCCAGCACCATGGGGGTATCCGTATCCACCAGCCCGGCGGTTTGTTTGCGCAACTGGTTGATAAGGGCAATAACGTCATCCTGCCGTTCTTCCGGGGTGGCGTTGTCCCACGCGGTGCCACCTGCGGTTTTGGTGGTGGGGGTAATGGCGGCAGGCAGGCGTGGGTCATTTAAATACCCATACAGTTTCAGACCACTGATACCAAAAAAGTATGTCTGGTTCTGAAACTTGTTCAGCTTAAGTGCTGCGGCCTCTCGCAGGCTGGCGGCCCATTGCAGGCGGGCCTGCCCGGCCAGCGCCAGTTCCTGCTCCCCCCACGCCACAAACACCTGATAATGGTAGGACTGGCGCTCAGGAAAGCTGGGGTTAAGGCTAACCGTGCCATTCTGGTTCCAATCCCCGTAGGAGGAAACCTGCCCTGCCGTTTCCAGCATGGGAAATACAGCCGTTTTAGAAACCCAATCCCCTTTACGCACCTCGCCCAGCAGCTCGGCGGCGCGCATGGGGGCAAAGGCCACCTTGATCAGCCCCGTATCCACCCAGGCAGACATAAAAGCCGGAATGCCCGCATTAGCGGTGGTAGAAAGCGCGGGCTGAGCATCCAGCGCCATGCTGTCTGATACCAAATGCTCTGCGCCAATCAGGCCGCGCGCATCGGGCACCACAAAGCCAAGGCGGTTAAGTTCTGCCAGTTCTGTGTAAGACGTAACCATTATGCGTGCATCCATGTAGAAATCCGAACCAGCTCATCCACGGCACCGGCAGAGGCTACAAAAAACCCTGTTGCCACCGCGCCATTTACGGTACTGCCCGTTGCGGCAGTTTTAATGGTGCCATCTGTCAGGCTGGCAAAAACGGCCTGCCCCGGCGTGGCCTGTGTGGTGGCCTGCACCCAGAAATCTCCCGCCGTAAACAGCGTTACGGGAAAGCCCTGCGGAACAACCATGCTTTCCGATGCCGTAAAATCCGAGATCTGGGCTGTAAGATCACGATGCACAAAGCCATCTGGCGCGGCGGTGCTGCCACTTGGCGGCATGTTGGCCACGCTTACGCCATCGGCCTGCACCCAGCCAAAAGCGGCCACCGTGCACCCACCAGCGGCCGCCACCAATGCGCCTTCACCCGCCGGAAAAGTGGCTGTGGGGTTGAGAGATGCAAAATCACCCGGCACAGCAGGCGCTGGCTGGATATTGACCTGATTTTGAAAAGACATTTACCTGCCTTGTATCATGCGTAAAGAAAAAAGGGGGTTCAGCCGCGCACGCCAATGCGTTCCAGCCCAAAGCGCTGCCGAAAACCCTGTGTGGCTGCGGCATCCTGCCCCATAATGGGGGATGCCCCACCAGCACGCGGCTGCATGCGGGCATAGCTTTCAAACAGCGGTTTTAGCCCCTGTTCGGGCACGTTGGTTACATCAATACCCGTTTCCTTTAAGGCAAAACCGTAAATGGCGGGGGCGCTGTCCATGGCAACATCGCCCACAAAGGGGCGCACGGCGGCGCGGGCTGTGTGCAGTTCCGCCATCTGGCGCACTGCGCGTTCTTCCGCCTGCTGCACGGCCTGGGCAATGGCGGCATCCATAGTTGCAACGGTAATGGGGGTTTGATCAGGCATGGCCTGAAAGCTCCTGTTATTTAAAGGCATGTTTTGGTTGGGTGCGGCATCGCCAATAATGGCGGAAGGCACGCGCGGCTGGGCTACAAGGGCCAGATGGTTAAAGGCAATATCCGCCATAACCAGCGTATAAGGCGTGCCCATATAAGTGCCCGCCTGCTTAAGAGCCGTGTACCGATACCCCGCAGAAACCGCCCGCTGTGTCCCGTTTTCTATGGCCTTAATGGCCGTGGCATCCCATATTGTTAAGCTGCCTGTCAGGTTGGGTGGGGTAAAGTGCACATCGCTGCCCACCGCGCCCACGGTTATGCTGGCGGGATGATCCTGCGCACTTACGGGGGTATGCTGCATCAGCACCGGCTTGCCACGCAGGCTGGGAGCGGCCCGCATAAGCGCATCGGGTGGGCGAAAAACGCTGTAAACTTCATTATCTTTCAGGCCCAGCGCCGCAGCGCCCGGTATTTCCCGCCCGTAATAGGGACTAACGGTTGCAGCGGATAAAATGCAGTGCGCAATGTGCAAATGTCCATCTGCATCCACCCGGCGCACGCTGGCCCTGTCCAACGCCAAAAGCTGCGTATCTGGCGCAGCCATAGCGTGCGGGCTGGCGCGGGCCTGCCCGGTATTGGGTGTGTTCATTTAAGGCGTGTCCTGTTTTTTGGCGTCAATTTCCGCCTGTTCGGCCTCATCCATCTGCCACAGCGGGCGGAAGGTGAAATCTATGTCCGTATCCACCACGCCCCACACATTCAGCATCACCATATGCAAAATGCGTGTCAGGTTCGGGCGCAAGAAGGATTCCTGATACGCGCTGATCCGATCATAAAAAACCCGGATCTCTCCATCTGCCGAGGCATTGAGCCCGGAAGGCGAAATACCGGCAAACTTTACCAGCGGCTGTTGCGCCACGGTGCAGATTTGTTCCAGCGCCTGCGCCTGCAACTTGTCCAACCCGGCCAGCGGAGCCGCCAGAAGCTCCAGCTTTTCGCGCTCCTTATCCAGCACAAACGTGCCCCTGTTGGAACGAAAGCGGTTAAACGCCTCCACCCGTGCCAAAAGCCCTTCGGGGTCCTGCGCATAAGCCGCCATATCGGTAGATAGGGCAACAATGGAAAACGCATTCAGCAAATCCGAAACACTCTGGCGCGTGCGCAACCAGTTTTCTACATAGGGCCGCGCCATTTGCGTAAGGGAAACACCGCCGAAGTTATAGGCAGGTTTGAGAATATCCGGCACCTCCCGCGCGCAAAACCGCAACAAGCGCGAGGCATGCAAAAGCGTGCCCTGCACCCACCAGCTTTGCGGCCTGTAAAACGCGGGGTGCAGCGGGTTTGTGGTTTCATACGCGGCGGGGGTTGTCCAAACCGGCTCTACCGGCACCAAGGCCCGCAAACTGCCTTTACGAAAAGTTTCGGGCCGCAACAGCAAAGGTGATGCCAAACCACCCGCCACGGGGGAAAGCCCGGTATCTACATACAGCAGTCCCATGCCGTAATGGCCATCCATTTCCGCCATGCGGCGCAGCACATCACGCACATTCAGGCGGGTAAATTCGGCCTCCAACTGGCTGATGCGCGCGGCTTTGCTCTGCTCCTGCCCTGTGCGGGAGGTAAACACCAGCCACTGGCGCGTGGCCTCCGTGGCAATGGTGTCCACCATATGCCGATATTCCGCCCGCTGGGCCATTTCCGCCAGCCGCGCATAACCGGGAAACACCACCCCATCCGCCACGGCATTGCGCAGCCAATCCAGCAAACCGGGGTTACCCTGTGCGGCGGCACTATCCATAGCCAGCGGGGCGGTGCTGCCATTGGCCCGCACCCCACGCGGGGGCCGATACGGCGCAAACACATCTGCCCGCGCTGGAGCTGCCGGGGCCACCTTGGCAACATCTGCCGCAAAAGCCCCTTGGGGCAGCAGCGGCTCCTTCCGTGGCGGGGCTACGGGGGCACAACGCCCGCGCATACGCTGCCACCACCCCGGCATAGCGCGGGAAGAAAAAGACAAACCAGGCATACCCTGCCCCTTGTTAAAAATTAAAAAAACGTAGCCACCACACAGCCACAACCCCATATGCACCCATACGGCGCACCCACCCCTCCGCCGCCCAAAACCCATAGTCGGCGCGGAAAAAACTTGTCTGCCCCCGCTGCGGGCGGGTAAATGGGCGGCATTGAAATGCAACCTGATTGCGGTGCTGTAAGCCGTGGCGCGGAACGGATGATCTGCAATCACCCAACAAGCCCAAGGAACCCGCCGAGCATGACTGCCCAGCCCTCTGCCCCAACGCCCGATACGGATAATGCCGCCCTGCCCATTTGCGTGGCAGCGCTTTACCGGTTTACCCCATTTGCAAACCCGGCTGATCTGCGCGGGCCGTTGCAGGATGTGTGCACCGCCAACGGGGTAAAGGGCATTCTGCTTTTGGCGTCCGAGGGCATTAACGGCACCATTGCAGGCCCAGATCATGGCATTCAGGCCGTGCTGGCGCATATTCGCACCCTGCCCGGCTGCGCGGATATTGAGGTCAAGTTCTCCCGCGCGCCAGAAATGCCCTTCCTGCGCATGAAGGTGCGGCTGAAAAAGGAAATTGTCACAATGGGTGTAGAGGGCACAGACCCCAACCACATTGTTGGCACCTACGTTGCGCCCGCAGAATGGAACACCCTGTTAAAAGACCCCGACACCATTCTGATAGACACGCGCAATGATTACGAAGTGGCCGTAGGCACGTTTGAAGGCGCGATAGACCCGCAGATTAAAACCTTTCGGGAATTTCCCGCATGGTTCCGCCAGCACCGGAAAGAGCTTTTGGCAAAAGGCCGCAAGCCGCGTGTGGCCATGTTCTGCACGGGTGGCATTCGGTGCGAAAAATCCACCGCCTTTGCCAAAGCCGAAGGGCTGGACGAGGTGTATCATCTGCAAGGGGGTATCCTAAAGTATCTGGAAACCGTGCCAGAGGCAGAAAGCCTGTGGCGTGGGGAATGTTTTGTGTTCGACCAGCGCGTAACCGTAGGCCACGGCCTTAAACCCGGAGAGCTGGAACTGTGCCACGCCTGCCGCACCCCCATTACCGCGGAAGACAAAGCCAGCCCCAAGTTTGAAACCGGCGTATCCTGCCCGCACTGCTACGGCCAGTGGGATGAGGCCCGCCGCGCCCGCCATGCAGAGCGTGAACGCCAGGCCCGTTTAGCCGAACAGCGTGGCGAGGCCCATTTGGGGGCCAACATGGCCGCAGAACGCGCCCGCAAACGCCAACAGCGAGAAGAAGAAAAACGCCGCCAGCAGGCCCTTCGCCAGCAGCACACCCCTTAAATCCGGGCCAAAAAATCCGGCCCAAAGCGTGGCAGGGGGTGCGCCTCCGCCAACGCGGCAAAGGCACCGGCTGCGGCATCTACTTGGTCATCATGCATGGCGGCGGGGAATGCTGCCAGTTCCTCTATAAACGCATGCACCCACGGGGCGCGCAGCAGCAGCACGTTGCCTGCATTCACCTGCGCGGCAAACGGCGCGGCGCGGGTGGCTTTATCTCCTGTTTCGCGCACGCAGCGCACTTTGTAACCGGCCAACCGGCGGGTAAGGTAGCGCGCCTGCGCCACACCGGCTTGTCCGGGGTCTTGCGGCAATACAATTTCCACACCCACACCATCACGCGCGGCGGTGGCCAACAGGGTGGCTTCCACTTGGGCGGGGTCTCCGCGCAGGCGGGTTATGTCCGCTACGGCAAAGCGCCCATCTGGCAGGTGGTGCATTTTTACGCCCACCGTCCAATCCGGGTTTTTGCTACCGGTCTGGCGAGTGGCGGCTAAATCCCACCTGCGCACTGTCGCGCCAGATGCTGCGGGCAAGGCCTCCTGCACGCTAAGCATATGCGTATGGAACAAATTGCCACAAAGCGGCACCGGGTTTTGCTGATACAGCGCCGCCCATTCCCGCTCCCCCACGGCTTGACGAATCCGCGCAAGTTCTGCCGTATCAAACGCCTGCGGCCATAATGCCTGCCCCGGCGCGCGGCCCAGCGCATCTGGCGCCGTGGCCAAAGCGGGCAAATCCAGCACGTGCCATGCCTCTCCGGTTTTGTTTTGCATATCGTCCAGCAGGCGGCCTGCCAGATCGTCCATGCTCCAGCGTGTCATCACCAGCACAATGGCGCCGCCGGGCATCAGGCGGGTGCGTAATACGGCGCGGTACCAATCCAGCACGGCGGCACGGCGGGCGGGGCTTTCGGCTTCCTGCCTGTCCTTTACGGGGTCATCTATAATAGCCAGATGTGCGCCGCGCCCTGTTAAGCCGCCACCCACACCCATGCCGGTGTAACCGCCACCCTGTGCGGTGTGCCATACATCGCGCGCGCTGCTATCCGCCGCCAACCGCGTGCCGGGAAACAACACCCCATAGCGGGAGGAGGCCACAATATTGCGCACATCGCGCCCAAAATCCTGCGCCAGCGTGGCCCCGTAGGAAGCCCCGATAATCTGCCGCTTGGGGTGCCGCCCCAGATACCACGCGGGAAAGCGGCGTGATGTCAGCTCCGATTTACCGTGCCGGGGCGGCATAAACACCATAAGCCGTGCAATATGCCCGGCCTCTACCTGCTCCAACGTACGGGCCAGCAAGGCATGATGTGCGCCTGCTTTGTAATCTGGCAACGTATAACGGGCAAAATCCAAAACATGCGTGCGTGCGGCATGCCTGCGCGCCAGCTCCGCCCGCGCCACCCGGCCCGCCTGTACGGTACGTGCCGTTTTAGGGTGCGCGTGGTGCATCCTTGCGCCCCTCCGCCATTCCGCCGTTTTCTTGCGCCAGAGCGGCCAGTTCCTCATCTGTAAAGGCATCTGCGCTCCGCCGGGGCAGAGCATCTGTGGCAAGGCCCGAAAGTTTGGGGTGCATGTAGGGGGCGGCCACTTTGGCGGCATCAAACTGGCGGTCTGTTATGCTTTCATCCCCCTGCATGATGCGGGTGAAGATATCCAGCGGCGTTACGGGTTTTGTGCTGCGCCTTTTGCGGCGCGCCATTGGGGCCAAAGCTGATGGCCCTAATGCGCCCGGCGCGGGTGCTGTTGTCTTGCGGGGCATGGGGGCTTATCCAACCGTGCTGAACAAAAGAAGATCCAGAACGCCCAGCCCTGCCACGGGCTATAAACGGACGGCCTGTTTCGTGCTGGTGGTGGTGCAGTTCCCGCACAAGGGTGGCCACCATGCGCTGGCATGCTGGGGGCTTTAACCTGCCCACACAAAAAAGCCCCGCCACGTGCCCGCGCCATACCGGGCGGCAGCGCAGCACGGCCTGCGCGGGGCAGCCCAATAGCAGAGCTTGCGCCCACCCTATGCACATATCTGCCCGATGCCGGTGGCGTGGCATGCATACCAGCGGGCACATCAGCACCCCTGTTGGCGCAACCTGCGCCACAACCCACCAGCGGCCACCACCACGCAAAACCGCACCACAGGCCAGCTCTGCCTTACGCAATGCTGTTGGCATGGGAATGTCCTTGGTTTTTACAATTTTTGGGATGATGATTGGGAATTAGGAATGACCACGCGCCATGTCAAAGCAAAGCAAACCGGTATGTGAACATACAGTTAAGAACAGTTCACAATCAGGACTGGCAAATATATCGAACACTGATATAGTGCGCCGCGCGTGACAGAAATACTTGACAGATTGGGTGATGGGGAGGTCATGGACAGAGCTTGTGCATGGTGTGACCGAATTTATCACACCACCACCCACGCGCCGTATTGCAGCGCCCGATGCCAGAAAAAAGCAGAAAAAGCGCTGCGTGCTGTCTCGGTTGAGCCTATTTCCCACACATCGGATGCAACCCGCGCCATACGTTTTGGGCTGGTAAGCCTGGTGGGCATTGCTGCGGCGGGTTTTGCCATGCTGCTGCTGGCTGGCCCCGTGCCGCCAGAACCCCCGCCCGGTAGGCGCATGCCGCCGGGGGTGGCCTATGCGCTTAACACCGCCCCACCTGCGCCGGGCGCACAGCCTTACCACGTTCTGCCACCCGCCATGGCCATGCCCAACAGCCCCGCGCAGGATATGATTGCGTATCATGAAGGGCAGACCGCCCGCCATGTATGGAACCGCTGGATTGCCGGTTTAAGTGGCGAGCGCAAACGCGGCGCATTGTTCTGGATGCAGGGCGCGCTGCACCATCGGAGCGATTCGTGCGATGGCACGGCGGGCTTTGCCATGGGCTGTTTTCAGGCCCGCAGGCACCTTTCCCCCATCTTGGCCAAATGGAACGATGCCCCAGATTTCTGGCTGGGCTGGAACGCGCCTTAACGGGCCAACACATCATCTAAAAACGCGGCGTGCTGTTGCACAAATCCGGGCCTTAAATGCTTGTCATCGGCATATTTGGGGGTGGCTGGCGGGGTAACAACCGCACAGGCCGGGCCGGTGCCGCAAATATCGGGCCACGCATCCAGCACCTTTGCCCCGGCTTGCGTGGCAACGCCCTGCACAAAAGCTGTATCGGCCGCTGTATCATTGCGGAGCTGCCGGGTGGGAATACCCTGCTCCAGCAAAGGGGTGTTCACACCAATATGCGCAAGGCTACGGGCCACCAGTTTATCGGGGCTGAAGCGTGCATCTGCCGGGGTAGGCAGCACCAGCCATACAGGCCGCGCCCCGTTGCCCGAAAGGCTGCGGATATCCTGCACAAACGCCGCCTGTTTTTGGGCCTGCGCGCCCGGCGTATGCAGCAGCACGCGTGGCCAGAACGCCCCCACAACCACGGCCTGCACATTCTGTTGTTGAATGATACGTTGCTGCACGTTTTGCATATTCTGGCAATATGCAAAGGATTTTTCGTAAACCTCGCCCGCAAAGGGGCTACAGCTTGGGCCTGCCACAAAAATAACCGTGTGTTTAAGCCGCCCCTGCTGCAACAGCGCCTCTACCCGCGGCCCCCACTGAAACAGCAAACTATCCCCCGTAAACAGCACGGGGCGGCCCGCATGGCCCAGGGTGGCCACTGTCAGCCCGTTTACGTGCGTGATGCGCATATGTGGCGTGGGGGCAAAAATGCCATCTCGCACCGCCAGATTGATTGCAGACAGATCCGTGCCCGCAGGGGTGTGCGCAAACCGCCCCGGCCAGCCTGCCATGTGCCACGTTACCAGCCCCGCCGCGCATATGGCCGCCAAGCCGCCCACAAGGGCCACCGTTTTGCCCCGCCGAAAATGCCCGCCGCGCAACGGGTTTTCTACGGCTTTGGTGGTAAGCCACGCCAGCACCAGCGCCGCGCCTATAAGCGCAAACCCCGCGCTGTTATGGATAACCCCAGCCCCTCGCACAATATGAAACCAAGATACCAGCGGCCAGTGCCACAGATATAGCGGGTAACTGATAAGCCCCACCGCCCGCATAGGCCGCGCGGCCAGCACATGCCGGTTCACCCACGCGCCAGCACCTGCCCAAATCAGCAATGCCGTGCCCCCGGCGGGCAACACAGCAAACGGAGCCGGAAAACCCACCCCCGGCCGCAGCGCCACAAACCCGGCCAGCACACAGGCCAAACCCAGCACCGCCGCACCATGCCGCACACCGCTTGCCTGCATAAACGCAACACGCCGCGCCCACATGCCCCCCACGCCAGCCCTTGCGCCACGCGCCCATGCCGCCCCCGTGGCATCGCCCGGCTTATGCGCCACACCGTGCAGGGCAAGGGCTGCGCCGAGCATGAACTCCCAGCCTCGGCTGAAAGGGGCGTAAAACCCGGCCCCCGGCCACCACACGCTGCACGCCAGACTATATAAAAAGCAGGCCGCACCCGTGGCCCCCACCAGCACGCCTGCACGCACCCGCGCGGCAAAGCCCACCGCCAGCACCAGCGGCCAGAACAGATAGAACTGCTCCTCCACCCCCAAAGACCATAAATGCAGCAGCGGCTTCAGCACGGCGGCGCGGTCAAAATAGCCTTGGGCGTGCCACATCAGCAGATTGGCTACAGATGCCGCACCCGCTGCGGCATCCAGCCCCACGGCGGCAAATTCGGTTGGCAATAGGGTCAACCACCCGGCCAGCAACGTGGCAGCCAGCACCACCAGCAAGGCCGGGGCCAGCCTGCGCACGCGCCGCGCAAAAAATGACGCCACAGAAAACCGCCCTGCCCCAAAATGCGCCACCAGATGCCCGCTAATTAAAAAGCCGGAGATCACCAAAAACGCATCCACCCCGCCAAAGCCACCGGGCAACACGGCGGGAAAAACGTGGTACACCACCACCCCCACCACAGCCAGCGCGCGCAGGCCATCTATATCTGCACGCCATCCGGCATGGGGGCGGGCTGCAAGCTGGGCAGAACTGCCGGGCCACACCCATGCCGCCGCACGGGCAAACCGCTGGCCCATGCCTATGCGCCGCACAAGATAGTCCGCTGCACCGCGCACCGTGCCACAAGGCGCCACGCACCGCGCCCTACCCCGCGCTGCCGCCTGCATAACAGGCCGAAAAAAGCCAAACCCAACCATCCTGCCCCTTTACGCCGCCAGCCCATGCCACCCATTGCCCCTTATATAAACTGCAACACCCCCTACACGCAGGTTTTACAGCACCCTTGGCTTTGCCCCTATGGCCACCCCATACCTCGGCACGGCCTTGGCGCGCCGCCCCCAACATGCAGGCATAGGAGCCATGCCAAAAGCCCGCCCGCGCCGCATTGCAGGAAACGCATGGATATGCCAAATCCATGCCCTGCGTGCATTCCTGTTATTACAGCGCACGCAGCACCATATCGCCACCCCGCAGGCCAGCTTGGGGGCTGCGTTTGGTTACGGTGCGCACACATCCGCCATGCTTGAGCGGAGGTGGACAGCCCCCCACCCCTGCTTATGTATATTCCGTAACAAAGGGGCGCTATCTGCCCATTTTTTCTTTTAATACAGCAGATCCTGATACCCACATGCCAGCAAATGACCTACGCCTTCTGATCATTCAGCCCACGCATTATAAAGCCCCTACAGACCGAACGCTGTTCAAAACCAAGCGCAGGCAGATGGTGCCGCTTGCCCTGCCGTATCTGGCCGCCCTAACCCCGCCAGAATGGAAGGTAACGCTGCTGGATGAACAGCTTGAAGATATAGATTTTGATGCGCCGGTGGATGTTGTGGCCCTTACGGCCTGGACGCTCCATTCCTACCGCGCTTACGATATTGCCAAGGAATTTCGTAAACGCGGCGTAAAGGTTATTATGGGCGGCCCCCATGTGTATTTTAACGCCGAAGAAGCCGCAGAGCACGTAGATGCCGTGGGCGTGGGTGAGGCCGAACCCATCTGGAAAGAAATGCTGGATGATGCCGCCGCCAACCGGCTGAAAAGCATTTACCGCGCCACCCCCCTTAAGGAACTGAACGGCCTGCCCGCCCCAAGGTATGACCGGCTGGACCTTAAAAAGTTTGGCCCCTTCCGCACCTTTGCCGTGCAATCCTCCCGCGGGTGCCCGTTTGTGTGCGATTTCTGCTCCGAACGGTTCTACCTTGGTGGCCGCTACCGCTGGCGCCCGGTGGACGAAATGGTGAACGAGCTGAAGCTGATCAAGAACCGTGGCAGCCACTTCTTTTTTGGTGAAAGCAACTTTGGCGGCAAAAAAAGCCGCGCCATGGAACTGATGGAAGGGCTGGTGCCGCTGGGTATCCGCTGGTCTACCCTGTGGTCTTCCAATTTGTGCCTGGATAAAGAGTTTCTGGATCTGGCGCGCAAATCCGGCGTGATGCACGTAAATATCGGTATTGAAAGTATTGATAAGGATATTCTGGACGGCATGCGCAAAGGCTGGAACAAAGCCAGCCGCTACCATGAAATGTTCGAAAACCTGCGCCAGCGCGATATCAGCTACTCGCTCAACTTCATCTTTGGTTTTGATGATGAAGACCACGATATCTACCGCGCCACCATCTCCTTTCTAGAAGAACACAAGGTGCCTGCGGCGTATTTCAACATCCTTACGCCCACCAAGGGCACGGCGCTGTTTAACCGTATGGAAAAGGCGGGCCGTATTATCAACGCGCCAGAAATTGACCGCTGGCCCGGCCAAATCTGCCAGATCTGGCCCAAAAATTGCTCCCCCAGAGAAATGGAAGCCCGCATTCAGTGGATGTATAAAAAGTTTTACTCCATGCGCTCCATCTTCAAGCGGCTGCCCTTTCCGCCGCGCTCCCGCTCAGACATGTCATCGTGGATTTTGGATCTTACAGAACGCCGCATGGCTTTTTCCTCCACCGGCAATAACGATTTCGATATCTACTAACATTTTGCACGCCCGGCCTTTCCCCTGCCACAGCGCGGGGGAAAGGTTCTGGCAGACCATACCCATATTGCATTTCAGATATACTTAATTTGCATATAATGTGCGTAACGCATACAACAGATTGATAATCACGTTAGATAAACATTTACACCTTCCCCTGTGTTGGAAAAAAATTCTTATATTGCTGTTATAATTTCTAGTTTTCCAATTTTTAGCTTCTGCGTATCTTGCGCGTAAGGGCATTTTTCATGGGCAAACCAAACAAAATCCGTATAAATTTCAATAAATAAAAATATTACCTTTTAATTTTATTTCAATTATTTGTATTTTTATTTACGTTAAATTTACATATACACAACATAGTAAAATGATAAACTAAGCCTCCGCCCGGTTTATTTGCTTTTATATCTTGGCAAATTTTTTATAGCTGGTTACAGTATGGCGTAAACAAGGCCTGATGGACGCAGTTGCTACACACATTAGGCAGTCGTGCCTTATTCCTCAGACTTTGAAAAAATTCTGGATGCTTCTTGTTCTGCAAGGATCAAGGAACATTTTATGTAGAAGCACAGATACGGAAGCCCTTTTCCGTGGTGTAAGTCAGAAGGAAGAAATGACAGCGCTTCCCCGCCATGCGGTTGTGCATGACATTCACGACAAATCCGGTCAGGTCCTTCCCGATGGCGCTTTCGCACGCCATCCAGATATCTCTGTGCCGGGCGTTCTTCATAATACCAACATTCATACGCAAACCGGACCGCTGCCTGTTCAAAGCCTAACCCCCGGCCATATGCTGGTAACGTATGATCCGGAAATGGCAGAAACCCCAGCCCCGGTTACCAAGGTTATGCCGCAATATATTTGCGTGCTGCCCGGCCTGCCAGAAGATGAGGCCGGATACCCCATACGCGTGCTGCAAGATGCCATTGCAGATGGCCTGCCCATGCAGGATGTGCTGCTTACACCAGACCAATGCCTGTTTTTTGAAAACAAGTTTGTGCCCGCAGCACTGTTGGTAAACCGGCTTTCTATTTTTTACGATCACACCTTTGAGCGCTACACAGCCTATCCGCTAGAAACAGATGGCCCCGCCATTATTGTGGCAGAAGGCCTGCTGGTAGCCAGCGCCCTGCCGCCGTGCCCCAACAATACACACTGGCACACCCGCACAGATGCCCCCGTGGTAACAGAGCGCAATGTTGTGGGCGCACTTTACCACCGCCTGTTGGCGCGGGCGCAAAGCCGCGGCCTAAAGCACGATCTGTTTGCCCCGCCCGAAATAACGCATGAGCATGACCTCAGCCTGATTACGGATACCGGCAAGCTTATCCGCAAAATGCGTGAACAAAACAATCTGGCCATGTTCATGCTGCCGCCCAACGTGCATGAAGTGCATCTTTCCACCCGTGCCAGCAGGCCGGTAGATGTTATTGCACCTTACGTGCAGGACAAACGGCGGCTTGGCATACGTGTGGGGGAAATTACCCTTCAGGAAAACAGAAAGCCCCGCAAGATTTCTTCACATATAGAAAAAGACCTTTCTGGCTGGCACGAACATGATGGTGAGCCCGGCCGCTGGACAGATGGCCACGCCCACCTGCCCATGACAGCAGAGCGCAGCCGCAACAAAATGGGGCTTTTGTCTATCCAGATTCTGGATAGCATCCCGTATATGAAGCACGATTTTCATGGGCCTCGCAAAACCCACAAGTAATACAAGGGGTTTTGCAAACCATGTGTTCAGGATAATAGCCCTGTAAAACGGGCAGGGATTATCATCCTGAACACATTATTTATGATTTACGAGGCAACTTTTTTAATAACCTCGAAATCATGCTGATACTCACATCATATTCCTGGGCAATCTCACGCAGGGTATGGCCTTTAGCGCGTGCCTGCGCCACGGCCTCTAGCTGCTGTTGTGTTAATTTACTGGGGCGGCCCATGCGGCACCCGGCAGATATAGCCTTATGCCGACCAGAAGACATGCGTTGGTGTATAAAGCGTTTTTCAAGTTCTTCCAGCCCGCACAGCATTTCCAGCATAAGCGCACCACGCCCGGCAGATGTATTAATCCACGGTTCTTTTACAGAAACCAGCGTGCAGTGCTTGTGCTGAACTTGCATGATAATATCACGCAAATGCCGCCAGCCACTTACAATGCAATCCATCTGCACCACGGCAATACGCATGCCTGCCTTTTGCCGCGCCACAAACTGCAAAAAACATGATCCGGTTTTTGAAAAAGAGCCCGTGAATATAACACGGCATCCCGCGTCTTCCAGAACCTTTTTTTGCTCATCCCGGCTTACAAAAGGGCAATCTGCACTTACATATCCTATCATCATAACCTTGCTCCGCGTGCAGATAAGTTTTTGGGATAAAATTTTATAAAATCTCCCATTTTTTCAAAAAACTTCCAAACTTCTCGCGGCGGCTTATATCACCGCTTCCGCCATATAGAAACAATCCGTACCAAAAACAGTTCATTTTGAATTATGTATTAATTTTAATTTTATGAATGTTGTTAGTATTTAAACACTTTTTCTAAAAGTTTCTTATTTATGAAAATAAATATCCGTAACGCCTCATCTGCGTTTACCTATATTATACATGCAAGAATCAGAAATATTCTTTATTTCCAGTACATCATTTAGGAACATGCCGATGTCCAGTCTTTATGGTTATGGCAACACTGTCACCAAAAGCGGCAGTTACACACTCTTTCCTGCGCTGTGGGTTTTGGGTGTTGCATCTCTCGGCGGAGCGGACGCTACATTTGAAGGCAGCAATGTTACAGCTACGCTTAGTTTTGCGCCTACAATTATTGGCGCCATTAACCCCTACAGCGTTACGGCAGAAGATGGCGCAAACGTTACCATTAATGTTGGCTCTACCGTGCTGGGCCTGCTTACGGGTTCCACCTTTACAGCAGATGGCGGCACCATTTCCCTTACCGGTGCCAATGTTATTACCGCGCTTACCGGCACAACATACAATATCGAAAACGGCGGCACCCTTAATCTGGGCGTTGTGCAGCAATCCGAAATTTCTGCGCTTAGCGGTGCGGATATTGCATTTGGCAGTGGTGGCGGCACGCTGGTGGTTACACCCGCAAGTGGCGTAGAAATTCTAACATTCACCAACATTGATGGTTTCAGCAACGCAGGGGCCACTATCGAAGTTCCCGGTGCTGGTTACGTTACAAACGCCACATATAATGGCACCAACACAACCATTACCACCAACACCGGCATTACCGTTGTTGTGAATGGAGATTACACCCCCGCCACCAAAACGCTTTACCAGGCCACCAGCGGGGGCAACCTTTACCTTAGCGCCACGGCACAAAACAGCACCGATACAACGGGCGTTCTGGTTTGCTTTTTGCCCGGCAGCATGATCCGCACCCCCAACGGTGATGTTGCGGTAGAAAACCTTGTTGTGGGGCAGGAAGTTCTTGCATTTACAGCAGATGGCCAGCCCGTTGCGCGCCGCATTACATGGGCAGGCAAGGCGCAGGCCCGCACCAACCCCGCTGCGGCGGATGATCTGGCAGGCTACCCCGTGCGCGTGCGCGCCAACGCCATTGCCGCTGGTGTGCCCGAAGCAGATCTGCTGATTACGCCAGAACATTGCCTGTATCTGCAAGGCCAGTTTGTGCCTGCGCGCATGCTGGTAAACGGCACATCCATTGCGTATGACACAAGCTTTGCCAGTTACGATTACTACCATATCGAAACCGAAGGCCACGCCATTATCATGGCCAACGGTATGCTTACAGAAAGCTATCTGGATACAGGCAACCGCAGCAGCTTTACGCAGGCAGGCCCCGTGGCGCGCATTGGCGGCGCCGTAAAAAGCTGGGCGCAGGATGCGGCCGCAAAGCTGGAAACCAGCCGCACATTTGTAGAACCGCTGTTTCGCACTCTGGCAGAACGTGGCAGCACGCTTTATGCAAACACCGCGGCACAAAGCACAGAAAAATCTGCACAGCCCAACCTGCATCTGGTCACTGCACAAGGCCATACGGTGCACCCGCTGCGGCATGAAAACGGCATGTACACCTTTATGCTTTCCGCACAGGGGGCACAAAGCGTCTCTCTGGTCTCACGCACATTCCGCCCGTGCGATGCAGAAGGCCCGTTTGTAGATGATCGGCGCATGTTGGGTGTGGCTGTTGGGCATATCAGCATCACATCTGCTGGCACGCGCCAGCCTGTAACGGCGCATCTTACAACCGATACGCTGGAAGGCTGGCACGCGGTAGAAGTATCCGGGCAGGCACGTTGGACAAACGGCCACGCCAAGCTGCCTCTGCCTGCCAGCTTGCAGGGGCTTTGCCAGTTGCATGTGCAGGTTTTGGCAACAGGCGCTTACACTGTGGCCGCGCATAACGCACAGGCCAAAACCGCGCTGGCGTAAAAAACCGCACAGCACTGCATACGCTTTGCAAAAAAGGGGCCGGTGCGTGGGCATCGGCTCCTTTTTGCATGGGTGCATTTCTGCACGTTACGGCTGCACAACTTTCTTTTCTACATCAGCCTTTTTGCGTCTGCTGGCTTTTTTGGCCTGCTCTGCACGGCGCAGCGTTACCTCCAGCGCGGCAAGCTGCTCCAGCACCAAAGCACATTGCGCCGCTATCTTGCGCTGCGCAGAACTGCTGGAAATTGCGGGAAACAACGCCTCCCCCATAGCGCGGAAGGAAAGATCATCCACCAACATCATGCGTAAACGCTGGTGCGCACACAGGCCCAGCGCATCGCGCACCGCCGTAATACGCCCCATAGCCTGTGCACGCACCATCTGCCAGGATACGGCATCATGCCGCACAGTTTGCCCTTGCGGGGCGGGGCCTGTGTGTTCCAGATAATCAAAATAGCCAAACACATAGTTGCGGCACCACCGCTCTGCGGCATCGGCGGCTTCTTGCGTAATATCCCCGGCCTGCAACAGCCCCTGCACCGTGCGGCGCGGCCTGTTAAGGGCAGCCTGCGCCACAAGGCCAGCGGGGGCAGATGTGTTGGGTAAGGCTGTGGCCTGATTTTTCATGTGTGTTCCGTATTTTTGCGGTATTTACAAAGCATTATTGGGTTATGGCGTGCGTGTGGGCCGCCCCAGCAGGGCCTTGCAGCCGTGGGCATCGCGCCAGATGGTGTTTGCAAAAGGCAGCAGCACAGCGCGCAATTCTGCCGGAGCAGGCCAACGCGCCCCCACCGGGTAACCATTGCGGGCCGGTTGCCGCGCCCATGCCAAACGCGCCTGCGGGCACCACGCCCCGGCGGGAATATCTGCGCACACTTCATAAATGGCGCGGCACTGTGCCGCCGCATCCGCCGCGCCCGGTGGGTTGGAAACAAGCTGCCCCAGCTTTTTCAGCCACGCCGCCACAACAGGTTGGCTTACGGGCTGCATGGCCACCTGCACACGCTGCCAGCACGCCTGCACATGCGCCACAACATCCGGCGGCATATCTTGCGCAGTTAACGCCACACCCTCTCGCCTTGCGGCAAACAGCGCCTGCACATCGGGCGGCGCGGGGGTGTAACCACCAGCAAGGGGAGTGGGCGTTATTGCACCTGCGCCCTTTGGCTGTGGCACGCCCTTGGCATTTTCTGCACGCAAGATCGGGCCGCAAGATGCGTTGCCCTGTAGGGGGCGTGTTGCCGTATTACGCGGAGCTTGCGCCTGTTGCGTTGCAGGGTTTTGTGTGGGCGCGCCCCGTGCAAATGCCGCGCCCGCTACCTGCGCCTTGTAAAGCTGCGGCATGTTTTACACGCCCTCCATATCCGGCACGCCATCCCACGCGGCCATGCGGCGCGCGTGCGGGCTGGTGGGTTCTGGGGCGGGGCGCATCTGCAACTGGGTGCGCAGGGTGGCATCTATCCACGCCACGGGTTCGGCGGGGTTGAACGTGGCGCATTCGGCCAGCACGTTCAGCACCACGGCGGCATCATCCCCCGCAAGTTTGAGCCAGCGGCCCAGAATGGCACGGGCGGATCGATCCGGCCTGCCGGTGGCTTTTTTCAAAAAATCCAGACCAGATTTGAACAGATGCGTGCGCGCATCCGTGTCCGGCCCGAACTTTGTGAGGGGATGTTCTGCTTCTGCCTCTGCTTCTGCCTCTGCTTCTTGGAGCATAACCGCAGCACGGGGCGCAGGCGTTATCCCCTGCTCTGCCCCCGATAATGGAGGCTCGGCCTTAAGCTGCGGGTTGCCACCTGTGCGGCCCCATGCGGCCCCGGCATCGGATGCGGCGCGGTCTCTCACCAAACGGCGAGAATACGGCACGCCCTCCGCCGTGGTGGCATACACGCCCGCATCTTGCAGCTCTGCCATATAGCGCCGCACCTGCTGGGGGCTTACGCCCACCATCTGGGCAATCTGGCGCGGGTGCAGGGGTTTGCCGTTAACGCATAAATGCCCGTAGGGCTCGGCCTCGTGCATCAGGCACAACAGGCGCATCCACAGCCCTTGCGCCGCCAAGGAGCACAAACGCAAAGCCGGATCTCGCTCATGATCCTGCCACCAAAACTTGGACCATCTGCGCCGCGTGCTGGCGGGCGTGGCAGCAGGTGTGGCGGGGGATGAAGCAGCGGAACGTGGCATTAGGCGGCGCCTCCGTTCCACAACAGAGCTTGGGCCAATGCGGCCTCATCCTGCTGCCATGTGGTGGGGGTGGCGTGCGCCTGCGTGGGCTGCCAGCGTTCCAGCCCTTTCCATAACCCGCGCATGGCAATGGGGTGGCCTGCGGGCAGGGGCTCGGGGTCTCGCACCAATTCGGCATAGCCTTTGGGTTGGGGCGCATGGGCGGGGGCTTGGGCTGTTAGGGCATCTTCATACCGCATCAGCACTTGCCGCACGCCCTCCATGCAGCGGCCGACCTCCCGCCCGATCCGCCGGAAGGAATAGCCCTTGCGCCGTAGCCCCACCATGTTGGCCACCACCTGCGCAGATGTGCCGGGCCGCTGCGCCTGCTGGCAGGCCTGTGCGTTTACCCCGCCTTGTGCGGGCAGCACCAGCGCCGGTGTGGATTCGGCACGGTGTTGTGATGTGTCACACCATCTTAACGCCTTGGAAACGTTTTTCCCGTGGTCTTTTTTTCCCTTAAGGGCCGGGGTGCCCCCCTTTTGTGCAGCCGGGTGCAGCACGGGCGCATTGGGGGGCATAACCCCACCCTTTTTGGGTGCGCACAGTAAGTTAGGAAACTGCAAAACATTATGATTTGAAATACTATTTGGTAAAATCCCAAACACATTGGAACCGGAAGCAGGCATAATGGGGTATCCGTGGTTGCGGGGTGGCTGGCCATTTACACCACCAAAACATGGCCTGCCCCGGACGCTATGGTGACCACTCCCGCAGCGTCAACCCAAAAATTGTGATATATCCCCTTTTGCGCCCGCGCCCCCGGCATGGAATAGTGCGCAGGCAATGACAAGATCACCTGTGGCAGATGAACTGGAACGCCGGATGGCCCTGCTTGGGCTTTCCCAAAAGGCACTGGCCCGCAAGGCGGGGGTGGGCGATACCTATGTGCGCGATATTCTTAAGGGGAAATCTCGTAATCCGGGTGGGGAAAAGCTGGAATGCATTGCCGCAGTGTTGGGCTGCACCGCGCGGGATCTGCTTTTTCCGGGGGTGGATCACACCCAGCCGGGGCTGATGCTGCGTGAACGCCGCACCCCGTATTTGCCCCCACCGTTTACACCTGCCACAGCCCCCACGCGCGGGCGGTTGCACCATTCTTCTGCATCTGCAACGCGTATGGCGCCCCCCCCCCTTTCTGCCCCGCCGCCAGCCCCCGCGCCGCCGGGCTATGTTGTGGTGCCGTTTTTGGCGCAGCGCGGCACGGCCTCTGGCCGGTATGATGAAGCACAGATGCTGGGCAGCCCCAAATATTTTGAAGAAAGCCTGATAACCCAACGCCTGAACGCCCGCGCAGAAAACTTGCGCGCCTTAAGCGTAGAGGGCCAAGCCATGGAACCCCTGCTGCGCGATGGTGATACGGTGCTGATGGATACACGGCGCACCACCATGGCCGAACCGGGGCTTTTTGTGCTGTTTGATGGGGAAAACGTGGTGTGCCGCTGGGCAGAACGCACGTTTGACCCCCAAGGCCGCCCCTTGGTGCAGATAAGCTGCGAGAACAAGCGGTTTTCTGCCTGCACACTGCCCGCCAGCCGGGTGCAGATATTGGGCCGCGTTGTATGGTATGCGCACTGCGTATAAGCGGTGTGACTTTTTTACAACAAAATCCTTAAAAGCCCGTTAAAAGTTCACTTTTTCTTTAACAAGACCCTTGCGGTCCTGTTTGCGGCTGGGTAAATACGCCTTATCAAGAGCGTTAAAAGAGCGCTAACAATGCCTTAAAGAAAACAAAAACACCAAGTACTAAAGTGTACTAAGTGGGTTTCTTTACTGTATTCATGCAGGACTATACAAATCTATGACAACACCCGATTGGACTTCTGGTTCAAACTACACGTGGGCTGGCCCTGCTTCTGGTGGGGTGTGGACCGATGCCAGCAACTGGCAATACGACGGCGAACCCGCCACGCATGCGCCAAATAACCAAACCACCGACACCTTTACCATTCCGGCTGGCGTTACGGTTACCATTCCATCTACTGTAAGTTCTCTGGGGTATCTTACGCTGGACGTGCAAGGCACGCTGGTTATGCCAAGCAGTGATTCCCAACTGACATTCAGCAAGCTGGTCGTAGAAAATGGCGGCCAGGCCACCATTTCCCGCACGTTGAATATCAATGGTGGCCTGCAAATAGATAACGGCGGCACAGCCACGTTTGAAGGCGTAACACAGAACTGGACCAACCCAGCCCTTAACCTTTCCTTGCTACAGGGGGGCACGCTTAATATTGATAAATCCAATATTGTATTGGGGAATGTCAATCAGGGCAGCGGTAAAGGCACACTCAATATTACGGGTGGTTCTGTTGTCAGCACAGCCAGCAATTCCACCGATTTATCTGGCCCCATTCATGTTACCGGCTCCAGCTTTACGGATTCCAGCTCTCTTGCCAGCACAACCGTACTCACGCTGAATGATGGCGCCACCGCCACGCTAAGCACTTCTGCCTATCCGGCAGATGGCTCCACCGTTGTATTTGGCACTGGCAACAACACGCTTGTTCTGCCCAACCTGCAATACGGCGCCAACAAGGTGAACATAGAAAACCTGAAAAACGGTGACAGGCTTGGCGTGGATGGCACAAAGGTAACCACCGCCACACTTTCCGCCAATAATGTTGCACTCGCCACCGCAAGCGGCACGCCCATTCAGGTTAAAAGTGTTACGTATGACAGTTCCTACACGGATGCGCCCACGGGGGATAAAACCCAGACTGTCACCATTGATAGCGGGCAAGGCGTGATCTGCTTTTTGGCAGGCAGCATGATTGCCACGCCCAACGGTGTGGTGGCGGTGGAAAACATCCGCCGGGGTGATGAGGTTCTTACTTTTGTAAACGGCGTAACCCATGTGCGCCCGGTGGTATGGGCTGGCATGGCGCAGGCCACCATAAACCCCGCCCTGCCCGATGATATGGCAGGCTACCCTGTGCGTATTCTGGCCGATGCCATTGCGCCGGGGGTGCCGTATCAGGATCTGCTGGTTACGGCGGAACACGGCATTTTTGCCAATGGCATGCTGGTGCCCGCGCGTATGTTGGTAAATGGCAGCAGCATCTTTTTTGATCGCTCCATAACCGATTACACCTATTACCATGTAGAAACAGCCGAACACAGCATTATCATGGCCAACGGAATGCTGACAGAAAGCTATCTGGATACCGGCAACCGCCGCAATTTTGTATCCGATGGCAATGTTGTCACCATTGGGGCCAAGGCCAAAAGCTGGGCAGAACACGCGGCGGTACCGCTGGGCACGGCGCGCCATGTGGTGGAACCCATATGGCGTGTGCTGGCCGCGCGTGCGCCAGATGTTGCGGGCCATATGGCTGTTTGCGCCAAGCCAGAAATAACCCACAGCCACGGGCTGCACCTTGTTACGGCAGCGGGCACGGTTATTCGGCCTTTGCGGGCAACGGGGCGCAATATCTCCTTTATGCTGCCTGCGGGGGTGGAGGAGGTGCGCCTTGTTTCACGCGCATCTCGCCCGTGTGATGTAGAAGGCCCGTTTGTAGATAAGCGCCGTATGCTGGGCGTGCTGCTGGGCCGCGTAACGGTGCTTTCTGCTGGCACGGCCACAGAAATAACCGCCCATCTGGCCTACGCAGATGGCGCCTATGGCTGGCAGGATATGCCCCAGCCCACCACGCGGTGGACAGATGGCAACGCCCTTCTGCCATTAAGCGCCACCACGGCACGCGGCCCCGCGCTGCTTACGGTGGAAGTGCTGCAAGCTGGCCCTTATCTGGCCACGCCCGCAGCATTTACGCTGCCGGTGGCCGCCAACGGCTAACACCACTTTGCCCCCGCATGTTGCCTAACGTGCGGGGGTTTTAGTTTCCGCCGCCGGGCCTGTTCTTCCATTCTATGGATTGATCGGCAATGTAGTAGGTAATGGCGGAAATAAACAACCACAGCGGCCCCGCCACGCTGTTTTCCAGCACCAAAGCCACGCCCATGCTAAAGGCAGCAATGGAAAGCGTAAGAATAACGCAACAGCACAGCACGGCCAGAGGCCAGTTTCTGGGCCATCCTTTTTTGGGCTGAGACATCTGGTGCGTATCCTATCTGGGCCGCGCAAAAGGCCGGGGCTTATGGTGTGTTATTGCGTATCGTAATCAACTGGGCAGTTAAGCACAATATACACAGCGAATGGCTGCCCTTTTGCCGCCTTATGCGCGCCCACGCAAAAGCACGGCCCCAAAACCCATAAACACGCAGCCTGTTATACGGTTAAACACCCGGCGGATGGCGGGGCGCTGCAACTGTTGGGCCAGTGTGTAACCGCCCACGGCATACACGCCGTACCACAGCATTTCCAGCAGCGCAAAGGTGGTTATCAGCACCACAAATTGCGGAAGCTGCGGGGCATGGGGGGCAATAAACTGCGGAAAAAACGCCGCCGCAAACAGCAACAGCTTGGGGTTGCTAAGCCCCACCCAAAACCCCTTGCGCCAGCGCCCCCATGCGCTGCCATGTTGCGGGCTTTCTGCCTGCGCGGCGGGCGTGTTGGGCGCAGCAACAGGCGCAGAAGGTGGCACGCGCCCGCCCTCTTGCCATGCCTGTATGCCCAGCCAAACCAGATACACCGCCCCGCACACACGCAGCACGCCAAACAGATGAGGAGAGGCCGCAAGCGCTGCCCCCAACCCGGCGGCAGAAGCCACAAGCACCAGCACAACCGCGCTTAAACACCCCAGCATGGTGGCCAGCCCACGCGCCATGCCCACCCGCGCCACGCTGGCCAGCACATGCAGCATGTTGGGGCCGGGAATTGCGCACAAAAAGAACACTATGCCGCAAAACACGCCCCAATTATGCCAGCTCATGCTACAGTCCTTAATAATAAGAAAGACAAGCCACTGTTACACACTCTCTGCCACAGGGCCAGAAACGGCACAGCACAGCCGCGTTAGAGAATACGCTTAAAAGTTCCACCACTTTAACGTGGTTTAAATATTTTTTAACCTTGTGCATTTGCGGTTCATAATCTAACTTTTGTATATTAAGTAATTCCAAACTTGATCATTTTTAAGAAAGTCCTCGTTATGGCAACGTCCACAATCACCGTTGGCAGTAACCAGACCGTTACATTTGATGCCACATCCAACGCACTCAACAGCACCGTTGATTTTACCGGCACAAGCGGCAATCTGGATTTGCAGAACCTTTCTGCCTCCAACCCGCTGGCTCTTACAATTACCGGAAATTTTGGGGGCGGTATTAGCAACGTTCTTACGTTTGGCACCGCAGATAATGTTTCTATCAGCAATAGTAGTGTCAGCTATAATACAGATAACAAAAAAACAACCATTATTACTCTTGTAAACAAGAGCGGCCAGCAACTGGGCACCGTTACAATAGCGGGTGACGTTTTTGAACTTACCGACGGTTTCCCCAACAATACTGTGCCAAGTGATAGCCTAGATGTTATTGCCACCCCCTATAACAACGGCGCCATTACCGTTTGCTTTCTGGCAGACAGCCTGATTGCCACCCCCAATGGCGCGGTGGCTGTGCAGGATCTGCTTGTTGGGGATGAAGTGCTGACATATGCAGATGGCGTGGCCTCTGCTGGCACGCTTAGCTGGGCGGGTATGGCACATTGCACGGTTAACCCCACCTTGCCGGATGATCTGGCAGGCTACCCCGTGCGCATTGTTAAAAATGCCATTGCCGATGGCGTGCCCTTTAAGGATATGCTGATAACGGCTGAACACTGCCTGTTCTTTAACGGCGCGTTTATTCCCGCACGTATGCTGGTAAACGGTGTTTCCATCTTTTACGATAAATCCATCACCTCTTATAATTACTACCACATTGAAACCCCAAACCACGCGGTTATTATGGCCGATGGTATGCTGACAGAAAGCTATCTGGATACAGGCAACCGCCGCAGCTTTACCGCAAAAGGCAATGTTATCCAGATTGGTGGGGCCGCCAAAAGCTGGCAGGCAGATGCCGCCGCCCCGCTTTGTGTGGAAAGAGAGCAGGTGGAAACCGTGTTCCGCCAGATTACCGCACGTTACCCGCAGGGGGCCACCGCAGCCGCGCCAGCAACCGTGCATAACCCGGATTTGCACCTTATCACCAACACAGGCGCCACCATCTGGCCAGCAAACTGCAAGAACAACACTTACAACTTTATCCTGCCCGCCAACACGCAGGGCGTGCGCGTGGTTTCCCGCGCTAGCCGCCCGGCAGATGTAATTGGGCCTTTTGTAGATGATCGGCGCAACCTTGGCGTGGCTGTGGCGGAAATTACCCTTTTATCCGCCACCAAACAGCAGGCTGTAACGGCCCATTTGCAGCCCGAAAAGCCCAAAGGCTGGTACGCTACAGATTGGACAGATTGCGCATGGACAAACGGCAATGCCGAACTGCCCCTGACCACGCAGCAAACACAAGGGGCCATTTGCATGCTGTCCCTTAAAGTGCGGGCCGCCGGGCCTTACCTGCTGGCAGATGCTGTGCAGCACAGTGCTGCCAAAACTGCCTGATCTACCAAAAACTGCTTACATATTTTGGTGTTTTTAAAGCACAATTTGGGCCAGTGCAAAAATGCATTGGCCCTTTTGCAGCAACATGGCCATGCTATTGCCTTAATTGGCATATGATATGCAAAAATGAGTGCAACACGCTCTAGCAAAAGGCATCAGCTATGTTTCAGCGCATGACGTCTCTCTTGAAATTTCAGAACACTCCATCGGAAGAATGGCAAAAAATGCCCGTGCATTTGCGCCGCTTTCTATACGCCACTTTTGTGGTGGAAGGCGTGTTGTGCCTTTATCTGCTCAAAAGCATGGCCTCCCCTCTTTTCCATTTAACCATGTTGCTGCCAGCGGCATTTTTGCAGCATCAGGTTTCTGTTGCCCAATTCTCGCTTATTGTTTCCATGTATCTTACTGTGGCCGCTATTGGCAGCATTGCGGCTGGCGCTTTTCTTCTGCGCAAAAATTATGAAAAAAGCATGATGCGGTATGCCGTTATACAGGAATTAAAGCAAAGCGCCGCCCCTAAAAAGAACTGATCTGCCAGACCTGTTGCGCCCATGTGGCAGCCTTTGGGGGGGGCTACGCAGCACAATGGGTACAGCCGGGTGGGGCGCGCTTTCCTGCTCTCATAGTCCTGCCTAACCCTGCAAGAAACCCACCTTGCAGGAAAGCCCCGCCACCATGCCAACATCACCAACACATGCAGCCCCCCGCAAGCGGCCTTTGCCCAACACGCAGGAATGGCCGCCCCTACCCGGCACCAGCGCCTATATGGCCCGCCAGCTTGCGCAGGATACCGCCACCGTGCGCCAGATTGTGACAGTTTTACAAAACTGCGCCCAGCAGATTACCCCGCTTGTGGCCCAGCTTTACTTTACCCAAGGCCCGCTAACAGTGCTGGACTGCGCCCCCACCCTGCGCGCGCTGGCCGATGACATTGCGCATGATGACCCCCAAACCCTGACCGAGCTGGCGGCCGAGCGCACCCGCGCTGGCTGATATGTGGGTTTTGGAAACACCCCCGCCCTGCTATGTTGCCCCCTCGCCATGCTGCGCGACAAAACAGAAACCGTATAAAGGACGCCCCTTTTGAAACGCAGAAACCTTTTTGCCGCTTCTCTGGCTGCCGGTGCATTAGCCGCCGGGCGCAAAAGCTGGGCCAGCGTGCCAGAGGCCGCACAGGCTATGGGCCGCACCGCGCCGCCCGGCACCGTACCCGCCCTAACGCCCGCCCGCGTGCATGCAGACCAGATAATGGACATTAAGGTGTGCCTGCGCCCCTTCCGCCCCGCTGGCCCACGGCTGGAAATAGAGCCGGTGGCAGATAAAATTGTGGTGCACAATTACGGGCATGGCGGCAGCGGGTGGTCTCTTTCATGGGGGTCTGCCGCTATGGCGGTGGAACGCGCCGCCCCCCTTATGGAAAAACGCGTGGCCGTAATTGGCTGCGGCATTATTGGCCTTACCACCGCCATAACCGCCCAGCGCGCGGGCATGGATGTTACCATTTATGCGCGGGATATGCTGCCCCATACGCGCTCTGTGCGGGCCAATGGCAGTTGGACGCCGGATTCACGCATTGCGCTGATAACCGCCGCCACGCCAGATTTTGCCGCCACGTGGGAGCGCATGGCGCGGTATTCTTGGCAAACGTATCGGGAATATCTGGGCCTGCCCGGCAACCCGGTGGATTTTAGAGACAATTACATCCTATCCGACACCCCACCGGATGAGGCCGACCATACCGAGCCCACGCCCGATATCAGCAAAGGCTCCTATGCCTCTACCGGCGTGCCGCAGAGCGAGGCCGAATTTGCCAAATATGCTGAGAGAATAAAGGATATTATTCCCGCAGCAGAGCTTCTGGCCGGGGCGGACAACCCCTTCCCCGTTGCGTATGCGCGGCGCAAGCCCATTATGATTTACAATTTTGGTGCGTTTGGCCACGCTTTGTTGTCTGATTTTTATCAGGCAGGTGGGCGTATTGAGATACGCGAGTTCCACAGCCCATCCGAGGTGGCAGATCTGCCAGAACGTGTGGTGTTTAACTGCACCGGCTATGCAGCGCGAGATTTGTGGGGCGATAAATCTCTTATTCCCGTACGCGGGCAAACGGCATGGCTGCCGCCACAACCCGCCGCCAATTATGGCGTGCGCTACAAGGGCGCGGCCATGCTTTCCAAATCCGATGGGCTGATGGTGCAGGGTGTCAACCTTTCCGGGTTGGGAGAGCTGGAAGGCGTGGGCAACAGTATGGAACAGCCCAACCGCGCAGAGGCCGAACAGGCCGTGGCTGTGTTTGAAGATCTGTTCTCCCGCTTTCGGCCCCGCAGAGGATAACGGCATGGCACAGCACCGCATTTTTGCAAAACAGGGCCAAACGGCTAAAGGATTTTGCGCCGCCCTGTTGGCCGCAACCGGGCTTGTGGCCACAGCCCATGTTGCACAGGCCGCCCCACGCCATGCACCGGCAGCACCCCCTGCCCTTGCCGCGCCAAGTTTTACGGCAGAACAGGCAGACCACGGGGCGCAGATTTACGCAGGCACCTGCGCCATGTGCCACGGTGCAGCGCTGGAGGGCGCGCATGATATGCCGCCTTTGCGCGGGCTGTTTGTGGCGCGCTGGGCCAATACATCGCTCAACAAGCTGTACGCCTACATCACCCACGCCATGCCGCTTATGGCGCCGGGCACCCTGCCCCCGCAGGACAACATAGATGTTCTGGCGTTTCTACTGCGCGAAAACGGTGTGGAACCGGGGCACACACCCCTACCGACGGATGAAAACCGCTTGGCGCAAATGGTGTTTCCCGCTGCCTCGGCGCTGCCTCCGGTAAAAGCAGCGCAACCGGGCAAGGCCCCGCGCGCACGGTAAAAAAAAACCCCGCCCACTGTTTTATGGTGGGCGGGGTATTTTTAATATTGCTGGCCGTTTAGCCTGTTTTACAAAACAGATGGCTTACCACTTAAAGCCAATGCTGCCTTGGGCGTTCCGGCGCTCTCCATAATAGCACCATTCCTGCCCGTAAGAGGCATAGGCCATGCAGTTGCCGAGATACTTTTTATCAAACAGGTTGCGCACGCTGGCCGCCACACTCCACCCACGCAGAGAGGGAGAAAGGTTAGACAGATCATACCCAATGGAGCCATCAAACACCGTATATTGCGGCACATGCACGCTGCCGTAAGAGGCTTCGCCCCCATAACGTGGGGCGGAATAACGTAGGCCGCCGCCAAAGCCAAAACCCTTCATCACACCTTTGGGCATGGTGTAATAGGCAAACAAAGAGGCATTGCCTTTGCCAGACTGCATAAGCGGCTTGCCGGTGGAATCATCCTTAATTTTCTGCACGCTCACTGCGGCAGTAATCATCAGGTTTTTGTAGGGTTCGGCGTGGGCTTCAAATTCAAAACCATCTGAATGCACCTTGCCACTTTGCGTATTGTAGCCCAGATTCCCCACAGATACCAGCACGTTGGTTTGCTCGATATGGAAGCCAGCGGCTGTTAGCAGCACGGATGTACCGGGGAACTGATACTTCACCCCACCTTCAAGCTGCTTGCCCAAGGAAGGATCTGCCTGCCGGAAGCTCTGCCCCCCATTGTTAGACACAATGCCAGACTGCGGCTGAAAGGATGTGGAATAGCTGATATATGGCGCAAGCCCGAAATCAAAGTGATACAGGCCAGAAGCACGCCACGTAATCTGGCGTGGACTTTCACTGGTGCCGGTATGGCTGATATAGTTCATCTGGTGGGAACGGTACCAGTCATTCCGCAAACTTCCTGTTACAATCAGGTTTTTCCAGCGCAGTTCATCCTGCGCATACATGCCAATCTGGTGTGAATCCGTGCGGTAGTTCATATACGGACTGCCCATGTCTGGCATGGTCATGTGGTAATTGGGGTGCAGCACATCCAGAGAGGGCGCTGCGGCATAATAGCCTACCTCTGTGGCGCTTTGCTGCATGTAATCAAACCCGAACATCATATCATGCGTCACTGGCCCGGTGCGCACGTGGCCCTTAAACTGGCTATCAAACGCCAGATTATGCGTGTGCTCGTTGGTGCCAAAGGCAGAACGGGCAAGCATTGTGGGGTCTGTATCGTAATAGCCGCTATCATACACGCTGCGGTAGATGGTTTTAATATCATCATACCGGCCGCGGGTGCTAAAGCTCCAATCATCATTAAACTTGTGGTTTAGAATATAGGTAATGCCGCCCTGCCTGCGGTTGAATTTTTCAAAAGGCACGTCACCATCATAAAAGTTGCGCGGCAGGTAACCGTATGATGCACGTTTGAGAGAGCCCACAAGCGGCACGCCGCCATAAGTGCCGTTTTCGGGATCATACTGATAATTGCCCAGCAGGGTAAGCGTGGTGGGGCCGTGTGCGCCAAAGGTAAAGGCCGGGCTTATGGAAAAACGGCGGCTGCCCGTGCGTGCAAGCTGGCTGTGCTGGCCATTAACCGTGCCATACAGCCGATACTGCACGGAACCATCCTTGGTGGCGTAACCGCCAACATCTGCATCCACCCGGTACAGATCAAAACTGCCGCCGGTGGTGGTGATATCTCCGTAAAACTGTTTGTCTATCGGCAGTTTGCTGGAAAGCGCTACAAGCCCACCGGGGCTGGATTGCCCATACAGGGCAGAGGCTGGGCCTTTTAGCACTTCCACCCTATCAAGGCGGGATGTATCTGTTTGCGGTGTGGCGTACCCGGTGGGGCTAGCCTGCACCTTCAGCCCATCTAAAAAGGTGGGCACGGTAAAGCCGCGCAGCATGAACTGATCATACCGCGTGCCTACGCCACCGCCACGCAAATCAGACGTAATGCCCGCCGCATAACGGATGGCCTGATTAAGGCTGAGCACGCCGCGCACATCCATTTCATCCCGCGTAATGACTGTAACAGACTGCGCTGTTTCAATAAGCGGTGTGTTGGATTTGGTGGCGGAAGACGCAATGGTGGACGCCCTGCGCGCGCGCACTTCCACCCCTTCAACATGCACGGCGGATGCAGGCCCCTTGTTGGCGGCCTTGCCGTGTTTTGCTGCCGTTGCCCCAACCCGCTGAGACTGCCCGGATGTGGGTGTCTGGGTTGCTGCAAGAACCTTACCGCTTATGAAAAATGTAAGGGGAAGCGCACAAAAAATAATCCTGTTGTGGTGCATACCCATTTTACCCCGTGGTTCTTGCTGGTGTATTGGCTGGGCAGTTAACAACATTGCGAATCATTTGCAATAATTAAATGAGGCTCAGATTTTTGCGGTTTTCTGCCGTTATATAGCGTTTTGCGGGATGTTTTTGGTGCAGGACATGCACAGGCCATGCCCCATAAAACGGGCGCAGGCCGGGCTGTATCAGACCGGAAAATACGGCCCGATGTTTTATAAACTATCTTTTAATAATCAAGCCGTTTGGCAACACATGCCACCCGTAGCACAGTGCTGAACAGGGACTAAAAATTGGCCTTGGCATGGCCGCCGCACGGCTTGCAAAGGGCCTGTTCTGGCCCCTTGCCGCGCAGAGAGAATAGGGAGTGGCCGCTCTCTAAAATTTGCACATGAGAACGTATTGCACTTGCAACTGTGGCGTTAAGGAGACACCCCACCATCCCTACCGGCCCAGCCATCTGCTGTATCCAACGCCGGAGCCAACCCCTCTAGCGGGAAGTTTATGGTCAGCACACCTGCATCACGCTTAGACAACATCAGATGGCCCACTTTGCCACGGCGCAAGGCGTCCATCAGTTCCAGCGTAAAGGTGGCCAGCGCCAGGCAGCCCTTAGTATCGCAATATTGCCATTCCAGCGGCACGGGCGGCGCGTTATCCACCGCCAAAAAGGAATGTTTGCTAAGCGAAAGGCCAAGCGGCACCCGCACAATAATTTTGTATGGCGCATCAGACAGCCGCGCAGTGCTGTTGGGTGGCACGGCACGCGCAATTTGCATGCTGCCAATAATGCTGGTGACGTGGTGCTGGGTATCGTTTATCTGAAAATTCTGCTGCACGCCGCATAAAAACGGCTTGCTGGTGGCGCTGTTAAAATTGCACTGCCAGCCCCAATGCTGGATAACCCCGCTTTTACGGTCTATTTGGCTTATACCCGCCTGCGTTGGGCCAACGGGGCCTTTATCATGCAGCGTATCCAGTAATGTTGTATCTTCTGAAGGAGATTTGCTGGCCGCCTGTGCTGGGCTACATAGCAGCGCCGCCATAACGCCGCACGTGGCAAAAAGCCCCGCCCGCGCAAAATACACTTTAAAAAAACGCTGCAGGGACATGCTAAAACTCCTGTTGTTTCATTTAAGCTGCCCCTCTGCCGTTATGGCACAGGCAAGGCAGCATTGCACCGCACGTAGGATTCCTTATCCCTAAAGATAAACAGCACGTAGTAATCCAACGCGCGGCCACGCCTGCGGGTGGTGTGGGTGTAAAACGGAAACACATCCTGCGGGGGGCCGTATTCTGGGGGCAGAGGGTCACTCTCCAGCAGGGTTTCCACTCTAAACAATGGCACATAAATATGCACCGGGCCGGGGTTGCGCCGCACATGCCACAAATTACGCCGAAACTTGCGCAACCGATCTGGCAAAATGAAGATCATGTTTTCTTCAATAAACCGCTCATCCGGCTGGGCGCGGCGCAGGTAGCGCGTATCTTCCGGCATATCGCAAAAAAAGTTGTAACCCTGTATTTTCATGCTTCTCTATGCACTTTCTTCGGGGTCATATCCGCTGGGCTGGGGCATGGGGTATCCTTTTGGTAACGCCTTAATTGTCTCCTCCCATACTGCGCGCAGGCATGCAACCAGAGCGCATGCACGGCAGACCTTAGGCGTTACACGGCCCTGCGGTTGTTTGAGGTGTATATTTTTTGCTGTTTTAAACGCGCAAATTACGCAAGCAGGGCAACTGCTGGATGGCCCGCAGCTTTAAGCTATCGCCCATCATGCCCATACAGTGTGCAGGATAACTTGGCCGCAACAACACGGCTTTTACAAAATGCGTGCGCGCGGCGCAAACACACCACATATTGGCGCAGAGTTATCATCTATAAAAAAAACCCTGCCCCAAAATATGGAGCAGGGTGAGGTTATCAGGCCCGCAGAGCGGTTTCTTCTGGCATTTCAGCCCTGACAACATAAGGGCCAGCTTCTAGAATCTGGAGGGCAAGAAGTGCGCCTGTTCCCGGCTCTCTCTGGCCGAGGGGGAGGCAGGCATTTCCATCCGTCCAGCGCATGGGGTAAAATTCTACGTTATTCCATCCGTCCAGATTTTCATCATGCAGATAAGATGTGATCGTGCGCGAAGTCGCCCCTTCGAAAATCCTGACATCCCCAACCAGAACCCCAAGGTGGCGGCGATCATCTACAAATGGCCCTATTGCCTCATTCCGGCGGCTGGCGTTGGAGCGGATGTAAACCGTTTCAATACCTGCGGGAACCATAAAGAGGGCGTAATTTTTTTCTGTGCGCAGGGAATGGATAACACGACCATTGCCCAATGACAGAGAGAGACCGCTTTCCGCTGTTAGAACTGGTGTTTGTGTGTGCAGCGGCAAGCCCATTTCTGCCGCACGTGCACTGAGCTTTTGAAATATTGGCTCAACAAAAGCGCGGGAGACATCAAGCGGTGCTGCGGCATCATCCCACGTAAGCTGACGGCTGCGGGTTATGGAAAGCACATCGCCATCCTGCCGGAAACTCTGCCGGTTTCCGGTATCCAGATAGCTTTCCGTCAAAACACCATCTGCGATGATAACGGCATGATCTTCGGTTTCAACGTGGTAATAATCGTAAGATGTGAAAGATTGATCGTAAAAGATGGACTGACCGTTTACAAGCATGCGTGCAGGCACAAAGCGGCCGTTAAGAAACAGGCAATGTTCAGGGGTAATCAGCATATCCTTAAAAGGCACGCCGTCTGCTATGGCGTCCTTAACAATGCGCACCGGGTATCCTGCCATATCTACAGAAAGAAAAGGCTTTACAACGCAGGTTGATTTACCAACCCATGAAACCGTTTTCTGCTCTGTTTTACCGTTTACAAGCACATCGATCCGGTCACCAATAACCAGATTTTCAACCTTACACGTTGTTCCATTCACTGAAATTTCTGTGCCCGCAAGGAAACATGGATCAAAACCGCGGTTTTGAAATGCCAGCGATGTGCTTGTGCCATCGGTTCCTTTTACTTGCCAATGATTGTTACTTTGGCCGTATGAATCATTCACATAGGTATAATTGGAGATATTTACATCTGCGTCTGTTAATAGAAAATACCCGCCCGCCGTATCACCTAATATGATTTGCGATGAACCAGCCTTACCCCAAGTAAAGTTATATGAATATTTTACACCATTAATAGTGAAGCCTGTTGAACTATTAAAAGTTACTGTAACACTATTTTGGATATTAGAGACAGTTGATTTTGAATTTACTGTTTTTATAGTTGCAAAGTTAAGTATATAACTTCCTGAAGATGGAATGTTGGTTGTGGTCGCCATGGGGTACTCTTAAATGATTGTTAATGAAAAGTTAGAGTTAGTTATATATTATCGCACCTCAGAGTCAAATGATTCTGCACATCTGGCCCCGCTGGCATAGGTGCCCCTTAACAGTTCTGGCATAATGCGGCACAGATACACGCACGCGTTTTCCATCGCCCGGCGTGCCTGTGCTGCCAAGGGGCAACAGAAGTAGAAGGACACTTGGCCATGCGCTTTTCCGCCCCTTTTTTCCGCTCCGGCCTTTTTGCGCTGTGCGCTGCGGGTGCGGTGCTGGCTGGCTGTGCAGACCCCCGCACCACCACCACGCCAGAAGGCAAGGAAGCCCCGGTAGCCGCCACCGGCCCCAAAGATGTGTATGAAGCCCGCGGGAACGCACCCTTCTGGAACATGACACTGGCTGATGGCGCGCTTTCTGTTGAAACACCGGATGGCCCGCGCATGGCCCGCGTGATCCGCCACGCTTATTCTGAAGGTGGCACACGGTATTACGAGGCATCGGATATAAAAGCCGCCCTTACCGCATCTGCCTGCACAGATAACATGACCGGCCAAGTGTTTACAGATACCGTAACCCTTACAACCGCCACCAAAACCTTGCGGGGCTGCGGTGGCGCCCTTGTGCCCCCCACCAGTTTAAACAATACGCGCTGGGTGGTTACGGCTATGGATGGCCGCAAGCTGCGTAGCGGCAATTTTGTGCCCGACACAGATGATAGCGCCACGGATGAAAACCCCAACCCAGCCGCAGATATGTTTGCCCCCACGCTAGATATTAACGATACGGGCAAGATTTCTGGTTCCGATGGTTGCAACCGCTATGTGGGCGGGTTGGTGTTTGGGCCAAAGGGCAGCGTAAAAGCCACACCTGTGGGCAGCATGAGCACGCGCATGGCCTGCCTTGGCAAACAGAATGACATTGCAAACACCTTTAGCCCATTGCTGAACAGCGTAACCGGCTGGACAACAGATGGCACACACCTTGTGCTGCAAACCTCCGGCGGCAAAACCATCCGTTTGCGGCAGGTGTTCTAACCCTTGCGCCTTGTGCCGCGCCTTTTTGGGGCGGCGGGCTGGCCCCTTTATGTATCACGCGAGCGTGAGAGATTGCGGGCCTACAACACAAGGCTGGCCAACCCCATATTGGCAGCAAGTAATGCAAATACGTGCCTTTGCCCGCCCTTTAGCGCAGGAACCTCTGCCAGAGCGGGCCGTTATAGGCCTATCGCACAGATGTTTTTATGTTTGAAAGGGCGCTTTCGTATGATTTCAGCCAGCAAAAAAGTGTTTCGCAAGGTGGCTTTGGGTGTCACGCTTGCGGTTACAGTGGTTCCGGCGGCTGTAAGTGCGCTGGTTTCCACCGCGCATGCTGAACGCAGCGAACGGTTTGGTGGCGATTTTACAGCCGAACACAACGCAACATCCCACCCAACTGGCAAGGTGGATGCGGTGTTTTTCCCTTCCACGCATGAGCTGCGCTACACCATTACGTGGGATGGGCTAAGCGGGCAGGTTACGGTGGCGCATTTTCATGGGCCAGCAGATCCGGGGCAGGAAGCAGGCCATATGATCACCCTGAAAGGCCCGTTTAAAAGCCCGTTTTCTGGCACCGCCATTTTAACGGCAGATCAGGAAAAAGCCCTGCATGATGGCAAGATGTACCTCAACCTGCACACCGCCGCCTACCCCAAGGGGGAAGCCCGCGCGCAGCTAACATCTCCTTATAATGGAGACACAGCACACACAGACCCCAACCGCACCTAATACACTTTGCCCCCGCGCGCATAAAAAACGGCCCCGCTGCCTACACCCCGCATATGGGGCAAGGCAGCGGGGCCGCTTTGCGTTTTAAGCCCAGATACTGGTGGGCATAAGCCGCAACATATTACAGGTGCTGTGCGCCTTCTGGCTGGGCTTCACCCCCCTGCGGGGCACCGTTAGGCTGCTGGGTGGGCTGCATGGTGCCAGGGGTGGTGGAATGTTCTACATCATACGCCGTGGCTTTTTGCTGATACGTACCCTTTGAGCCGGGGTGTTCCTTATCATACAGCGCGGCCTTGGCGCGGGCTTCCTTACGGTATTCGTGCCGGCGATACATGCCTGCGGCACACCCCGCAGCCGCACCCAGCACACCATGATGGTTGGCCACATGGCCACCCACGGCACCAGCGGCGCCATACTTCAGGCAGCCGCCCGGTTCGCTGGCGTTTGCGGCGGTGCCAATGGTGGCAGCCATAAGGGTTGCAAGGCCAAGGGTTACAATCTTACGCATTCTTTTATCCGTCTTTTCTATGGCCTGCCGGTGTGGGGCAGGCATCTGCCAAACTTATATAGCAAATAGATATGGCAGCAGCTTTGTTCAACACCGCCACACTAATCAGCAAACAGTGGCGGAATATGGGCCAAGGCAGAATACCGGGGCGTTTGCTATGCGGTAGCCTGTGTACTTAAAACTTTGTTTAAGCTGTTCTATCACAACAGGCACGCATCCCCTTTTTAGCATGGCTTGCAACGCAAAAGCCCGCCAGCGCGGCTGCCAGCGGGCCTGATGTGTGTGTTGGCGCTGTGGTGGGCGCGTATTACCGCACAGCTCCGGCCTGAGATGCCGCCTGACGGGCAAATTCGGCCTGTGCTGCGGCTTCTCGCGCTTCGGCCTTTTGCGCCACGTCATCCTGAATAGCCTGCTGCGAGGGCAGCGGCGTATAGGGCACTGGCTTGGGTGCTGGCGCGGGTGTGGGGGCCATAACAGCCGGTGGCGGAGCAGAAACAACCTTCGGCACAGGGGCAGAAGCCGCAGGGGCCGCCACATGCGGCGTGGCAGCCACGGCACGCGGGGCCACATAAGCCGGGGCAGATACAGCCGGGCGCGGTGGTGCCACATGCGCAACAGGGGCCGAAACCGCACGCGCTGGCGCTGTTATCTTGGGTGTGGCGGCCACACCTGCGGGAACAGCCGCCGCAGCGGCAACGGGGGCTGTGGCACGGATAGGCGGCGGGGGAGCGGACGGCCATCTTGGTTTTTCATCCGATGCCCGCTGGTTATCTATGCTTGGCGCGGCATCACCATTGCGGGCGGCCTTAAGCAGATCCGGCCCCATAAGGGCGGTGCGGGAGCATACGGCCTCACGCTGGTCTCGGTTTAGGGTGCGGGTATCAAACATCTGGTCTGGGCCAAGGCGCAGCATGCCAATGCCACCCCATGCGTAATCGGACGAATTGCGGACATCCGGCAGTTTTGCCAGTTCCCGCCCCAGCATGTTTACCGTGGTGTCTGTTATCAGCTTGTTGTGGTAGCAAAAATACATCAGCCCGCCCACATTGGCCGCATTTGTGCCCAATACGGTGGGTATGCCATCGTAATCCAAAATGCCGGGGGCGGCTGTGGCCACTGTCATGGGGGGTGGGCCGGGGCGCATCTTCATAATCTGTAGCCCGTAATGAGGGTTTTTCTCCGCCGCATAAGCCGCCGGGGGCGCGGCCAACAGGGCAGTGCAGGCCCCCAACGCCAGAAAAACAGGACGGAATCCCAACATCTACTTTGTTCCTTGCTTTGGTCTGGCCGCAGAATACGGAAAAACCCCACCTGCCAGCAAGGCCCGCCGCGCGTGCCATGCCGCATAAACTTGCGCATAGATGCCTGATATCCACACCTACGGCCACCCCATTGGCACGCAAATACAGCCTTACGGCCCTGTGAATGGCCTATATGCCACGCAGCGGGCACAAAGGCTGCGGGTGGATTTTGTGTAATATTCTTGTATGCTGATGGATGAATATGGCCGAGCTTTCTTCTTCCTCCTCCGTGCGGGTTTCTGCGCGGCGCATTTTGGTGCTGGATCTTTTAGCCGGGTATGTGGATGCGCTGGGCTTTGTGTATCTGGGCGGGCTGTTTGCCTCCGCCATGACAGGCAACACAACCCATCTGGCCGCCGCCCTTGTTGGGGGCATCTGGCCGCATGCGCTGCTGTTGCTGGAAATTTTAGGCACGTTTTTTGTAGCGGCCATGCTGGCTACTCTGGCACGGTTGCGCTGGCAGGCAGCCATTGGCATAGCCTGTGTGGGCGTGCTGCTGGGGGCCACGCAAATTGCCATGCTTACGCCGTGGCACCGCCCACTGGCCCTTGTGCTGCTGCCCGCCCTTATGGCCGTGCAGGGTGAAACAATTGCCCGGTTTTCTGGCACCGCTATCCAAACCATTGTGATCACCAGCAACCTGCTGAAATGTGCCTCTGCACTAGCTACATCACTGGCTGCGCGCTGGCCGGGCAGCACGGTTAAACCGCCCGCACCCGGGGCGGCCCTGCTGCCGGGGCTTTCCTGGCTGGGGTTTGCTGCGGGGGCTCTGTGTGGCACCCTAGCCATGGCGTGGCATGTGCCGCTCCCCTTTATCTGGCCCCTGCCCCTGCTGATTTTGCTGTATCTGGACATTGCCCGCGCCGAAGCCCACAACACACCGCCCTAAACACCCCCCCACCCTTTTACGAACAAGAGTAATGACCGGTCTGCCCTTTCCTTCCCTGCCTATTTCTGCCTCTGCTGCTTCTCTGTTTTATCGTGCACGCGGGCTTGCCGCGCTGGTGCTGCTGCCCGCGCTGGCAGGCTGCGGATATATAGATAGCCGCACCGCCCATAAGGGCCAGTTAGCCGTGATTGGCATGACAAATGAGGATTTACAGGCCTGCGCGGGTATTCCCGACAAAACGCAAAAGATAGATGAACACACCACGGTTTATCAGTATGTGCGCTCGGTCAACATGCCTTCTACCAACGATTCCTCGCTGTTTCCGCTCCAGACATTTGTGAACATGACGCAAACCACCTTTGGCGGCGCGGGCAAAACCTGCGTGGCCAGCCTGCGGATGGTGGATGGCCGTGTGTATGACCTGCACTACAGCGGCGATAATGACCGCATGATTGGCACGGATGGCGCGTGCTCTACGGTTGTAAAAGGCTGCATTCGCTCCCCCGTGGCCTCCACCAACCGGTTCCATGACAGGTTGATTGGGTTTGGCCCGGTTTCGGCTTTTCATGAACCCAGCATAGAAGCCCAAAGGCGTGCGCTGCATTCGGTTTATGAACAGCCAGAACCGCAACGTATCCTCAACCCACGGCCAGATTCTGCTGGCGCGCCCTCCTCCGCCGCCACGCCCGCAGCGCAGGCAGGCACGGCAACACAGGCGGTTCCGGTTTCTCAAACGCTCACGGGCCCGCAGGCTGTGGCCGCCGCTTGGGCTGCCAAAGCGCAGGCTGCAACACCCGCTACGGGGGCGGCCCAAAACAGCAACGCCCAGCACTAAGGCCGGGCGCTTTATATATTATGTGGGCTGGGGGTATGTGCCCCGGCCCGGCATATGTTAAGGGCGTTCAGGCCTTGCCGCGTGCGCCTTCCTGCAACTGGGCTTCCAGCTTACGCAGGCGTTCACCCAGAGCTTTTGCGTGTTCTGGCCGATCCTTCAGCGCAATATCGTATTCCCGCTTTACCTGTTCCATTTCACGGCTAATATCTGTGGCGGATGGCAGGTGGTGGGTATGGTTTTCTGTTTTTTCAGACATAAAAATCTTATCCTTGGTTACATAAGCCTGCTGTAAACATTGGGGCCACCCCCGCAGCCTACAACCCGTACAAAAGCAGACCAGCATTACCCGCCACAACGCCATGCCCAGATAGCGGTTGACCACACGGGGCAAAAGAGTAAGTGTGACGCTGTTTTGATTTGGCATGATTCCGGCGGAATCTGCGGGGCTTGAGATGCATGGATATGGCACCGGCCCGGCAACCCTTTTACCGCCGGAACACTATATAAGGGGTTTTTGGGATGGGCATGTTTCTGTGCATTGCGCTGCTGGGCCTGGATCTGATGTTGTACTTCCTGGGCATGAACGTTGCAGCTATGGGTTCTGCTGTGGTGGCTTTTCTTGTTCCGGTTATCGTGATGTGCAGCTACAGCCTGACCCACATTGAAAAAGACCCGAACGCGTCTTCTTCTCACCACTAATGTGGGCTGGCGGGTTTTTACCTGCCATGCTGTAAAAAAGCCGCCGCAGCCTTATTTGGCCCGGCGGTTTTTTTGTGCCCACATGTGTGCGGTATGCGGTGTAAAGTGGTGGCCTTACTGCGCCGTGCGGGCCAGTTGCGCATGGGTAAAGGCGCAGGCCCCGTTATGATAGGGCGCGCAATTTTGCTCCTCGCTCCCTATCACGCCATGCGCCCCCATGCGGAAGGTGATGCGGCATGATTGGCCGTTATATTCCGGATCTGTTGTAACCACCCATGTTGTGCCGTGGCGGGCGGCTGCGCCCTCGGCTGATCCGGCGCAGGTATCCCCCACAACCGAAACTTCAGCAAAGGTTTCATCCCCCGTTTGCACCAGTTTAAGGGTGCCTTGGCCGCCTGCCATGCTGCCGGTGTACATTTGGGCGGATGTAGCGGGCGGTGTATCCTGCGCCAGCGCGGGTGTGGCGGCTATGGTGGCGCAAAACAGGCCCAATGTGCGAAAAAGATGCGGCATGGCGGTTGCTCCGTTTTTAACAAACCGGGCTAACGCCAGCCACCGTGCGCGTTTTAATGAGACATCAGCGCACGAAACAGGCTGACAAGCCCCGGCTGTAGCACATACTGGATAATCAGCAGCACCACCATTGGGCTAAAGTCCATGCCGCCCGGCATTGGCAGCATACGCCGCACGGGGGCCAGCACGGGTTCTGTTATCCGTTCCAGAAACACGCCTATTTTCCAGACAATCTGGTTGCGGCTATCCAGAATGCCAAAGGCATACAGGTTTACAAAAATACAGGCTGCCAGAAGCACCCAGCTATACAGTTCCAAAAGCCGCATCAACAGCATGAAAACGAAAAACACGAACGCCAAATCCTGCCTTGCTAAAAAACCGAACACACCCTTATGGCATGCCCGCATGTCTGCCATCAGACACCTACAATACAGCTTGACAGCGAATTGGTAAGCCCTATACACCCAAAAATCACGGAACAGGCGGGGCTGTAGCTCAGATGGGAGAGCGCCTCGTTCGCAATGAGGAGGTCAGGGGTTCGATTCCCCTCAGCTCCACCACCCTCCTGTTCAAGCCCTCAACAGGCTGCTGCTTCTGCCATGTGCCATGTAGCAGCTTTGCGCAAATTATGCTTGGGCATTTTTGGACGAGAAAAGTGCGCAAAAGCCTCCATAGAGAGCAGGCTGTTTCTGAGTTACAACGCATATAATAAAAATAGACTATTGAACCATAAGCTTTTTTGTTTTTCGGCTTCTATGGCTATCTGCTCCTGTAATAATTCTGGAGACAGTTGTTGAGCTAATTCCAAAAACATCTGCAATTTTCTTTAATGTTTGACCGTTCTTTCGATATTGAATGATTTCCTTTCGCTGTGCAGGAGTAATTTTGGCAGGCCGCCCCATTTTTTTGCCCTGCGCAATGGCTCTTGCGCGCCCTTCGGATGTACGATTGCGAATAAGATCGCGCTCCACGTCTGCCAAACCACCTAAAACCGCAAGCATCAGACGGCCTGTGCTCGTATTTGTATCCGTCCATGGCTCTGCCAAAGAGTAAAACTGAGAATTTTTTTCAGTTATTACTTTTACAATAGAAAAAAGGTCAAATGTGCTACGTGCCAGCCTATCCAAACGCGTTACCACAACTATTTGGCCCTCCTTCAGATTGTTGAGTAATTTGTGTAATTCTTTTCGTGCAGCATCTGCGCCGCTAGCTTTTTCACGATAGATACGGTGACATCCGTATTCTTTTAAAGTTTTTATCTGAATATCTAAAGTTTGGCCCACTGTACTTACACGAGCGTAACCAATTTTATCACACGATTTTGATGAACTCATAACATCATAAACGACAGACATTTTTCAAAAGTTTCTTGCTAAAATCTTGAATATGGCGGAACACTTAATACCGGTTCTGCATTAGCTAGCGTTTTAGAAGGCTCAACTGTTAATTTTGGAACAGGTGGCGGCACTGTTATTATCAACGGTGGCGGAACGCTTATCAGTCTTCTTTCGTCTGGTTCAGTAAACGCAACAACTTTCCAAAATTACGATCCTTCCAAGGATACGATCGAACTCCAGAATACAACAAGCACGATTGCATCTTACACCATCGAAAATGGTGGTTTATTTGGAACGAGTAGTTCAGAAAAAATTGTTACACTTAAAGATGCAAATAGCAATGTAATTGGGCAGTTTGCTGTTTCTCCTGCATCAGGTGTTACACTTAACAACGGTGCTTACATTGTTAATGCCTCAACCAATGATACAAACCCCCTGAAAATCACTGTATCTGATGGCAACACCTACATTGGTGCCTGCTTTCTTGCTGGCAGCATGATCAGCACGCCAAAAGGTGATGTAGCTGTAGAAGACATTCAGATTGGTGATGAAGTTGTAACCTTTGATTGGCGCAACAACAAGCATGTCACGCGTTCGGTTGTGTGGGTCGGCAAAGCACACGTTAATGTTCGCTCCGGCCTTCCTGATGATGAGGCTGGCTGGCCTGTGCGTATTCTAAAAGATGCCGTTGCAGATGGCGTGCCCTACAAGGATATGCTGATTACATCTGAACATTGCTTATTCTTTAAAGGCCACTTTGTGCCTGCGCGTATGCTGGTAAATGGTGTGTCTATTTTCTATGACAAATCCATTAGCTCCTATAATTACTACCATGTAGAAACGGAACAGCATTCCGTTATCACCGCAGACGGTATGCTGACAGAAAGCTATCTGGATACCGGAAACCGCTCCACCTTCCGGCAGGAAGGTAAAGTTGTCACACTGCATGGCATTGCCAAAAGTTGGGAAGACGATGCAGGCGCACCACTATGTGTGGGTCGCGCTTTTGTTGAACCTCTGTTTCGCGCACTTGAATGGCGTGAAAATCATGTTGTTGGCTGCCCGCCATCTGTAGAAAAAATTGCAACAACCCATGATCCAGATCTGCACCTGATGACGCAAACAGGTGCTACCATTCGCCCAATGCGGCATAACGGCCAGCAATACAGCTTTATGCTGCCACCTGATACAAAATCCGTGCGCATTATCTCCCGCGCCAGCCGCCCAGCAGATGCCATCGGCCCGTTTGTGGATGATCGCCGTTACATGGGTGTAGCTGTTGCTGATATACGTTTGCTTTGCGCCAAAAAATCATATGGCATTACAGCCCACCTTCAGAATAAAAAACCAGAAGGCTGGCACGCTACAGAGTGGACAGATTGCGCCTGGACAACGGGAAATGCGGAATTGCCACTTGGAGACCATCTCACACACGGGAAAATGGGCATTCTTTCCCTGAGCATTCGTGCTGCCGGGCCTTATCTTGCCCAAACACAGCACACAGCACAGTTGAAAAAAGCACACTCCGCTTAACGGTTTTAAACAGGCTCTATCTTTGCGGGTAGAGCCTGTTTGTACAATTAAAGCCCATCCGTTGCTTTTAAAAACGGCTGCACCAATATCTCTATGCTCTTACTGTAGGTGAGAAGCCGCGGGAGAGTGCTCTTTTACAATCTGGAGTGCTTCTGCCATTCCCGGAATTTCCACGCTGCCTGCACAAACTTTTTCCAGAGCTTCGCGCAGGTTTTGTAAACTCTGCGGGGGCAACCCGCTTACGGCAAGTTTCAAAACATCTTTCAGCCCTTCAACCTGCATATAAAGCTTTTGCGGGTCTAATTCGGTGCCTGTTAGCATACGGGCTTCATCATCAGTCATCTCAACCATCCTACTGTGTCTTTTTTCCTGCCGCATCATGAACGCAGATAGCTGCGGTATCAATGCAAAGGCTTACATCAATTTCCGCACAGGCGTGTGTATGTTAAGCGTTAAGTATTTCTGAAAATTGTGTTGCCTCTTGCCAGCAGATAATGCCAGACCAGATAAGCGTTGCCACTGTATAAAATGAAAAATGTATATATGAATTTTACGCCCCCAACACATAAGCCCACAACTTCAATCCAGACACCCTATATTATTGCTTGGTTTTTGTGTTTGGTGTTTTACCTGCTGCAATACTCCACGCGCTCTGCCCCCAGCGTTATGGTGAACGAGCTTGTCTCCTCCTTTGGGCTTACAACGGTTGGGTTGGGGTCTTTGCTTGGGCTGTATTATTACACCTATTCCTTCTGCTCCATTATTTCAGGCGCTGCGGTAGATCGGTGGGGGGGCAAATATACCATTTCGTTTGGTGCGCTGGTGCTGGCAATTGGCACCTGCCTGTTTGGTTGGGGGGATGAGTGGATGGCAAGCCTTGGCCGCCTTATGCAGGGTGCGGGCTCGGCTTTTGCATTTGTGGGCGCGGTTTATCTGGCTGCACGGGGGTTTCCCAAAAAGTATCTGGCCACGGCTGTAGGGGCAACGCAATGCGCAGGCATGCTGGGCGGCGCCATGGGGCAATCTACCGTGGCATGGTTGATTCATGGCGTTATCAACTGGCATTTTTACTGGATTGATACCGGGCTGCTGATTGCCCTGATAGCCGTTTTTTTGTTTGTAATGACCCCGCAGGAAAAAAAGGCAAACACCGCACACGTGGGCAAAGCATCTGCTTCCATGTTTGCACCGTATAAAAGCGTGCTCAGCAACCCACAATCTTATCTGTGCGGGCTGTGTGCGGGGCTGCTGTTTTTACCCACCACCGTAGGCAGCATGACATGGGGCATTACGTTTTTAACCCAAAGCTGGCACGTTGGTTACCACGAGGCCGTTATGCGGGCCGCCATGGTGCCTGTGGGCTGGATGTTTGGCTGCCCTGCCCTTGGGTATTTAACAGATAAGATCGGGCGCAGAAAACCCGTATTGCTGGGCGGCATTATTGTTATGGCGCTTACGGTTGCAGCCATTATTTATCTGCCGGGCAATACGTTTCCGCCTTATGTGCTGGCTTTGCTGCTGGGCTTTTCTTCCGGCGCGGCCATGATCCCCTATACCATCATCAAGGAAGCCAATGCTGATGATGTAAAAGGCAGCGCCACAGGGGCTATTAACTTTTTGGTATTTGTTATGAGCGCCATTGTCTCTCCGCTGTTTGCAATGTTTCTGCAACATCTGGGGCATGGGCGACCACTCAGCGGGGCGGATTTTACAAAAGGCTTTAGCTTTGGCCTAGCCGGTATTGTGCTGGCAGGCGCACTTACTTTTCTCCTGCGTGAAACCGGGCAGAAAAAGCAGTAAACTGCGGGCTTTCCTTACCATATGCAAAAGGCCCTACCCTTTTCAGGTAGAGCCTTTTGCACACATTCAGAACTGATAAAATCAAGCCGAACGCAGGTTTAATTCAGCAACTTCCTGATCTTCAACAAGATATGGCCCAGCCGCCCGAATGGTCATGGTAAGAATGCCCATTTTGCCGTTGGTCAGATAGTTCCCCAAGGGCAGCACGGCATCACCATTAGTCCATGTGCAATCTGTCCAATCTGTAGCGTGCCAGCCAGCGGGTTTTTCGGCCTGAAGATGTGCCGTGATGTTATGTGCCTTTGTGGCGCAGAAAAGGCGCACATCTGCCACGGCCACACCCATATAGCGCCGATCATCCACAAACGGGCCAATCACATCTGCTGGCCGGCTTGCGCGGGAAACCACACGCACAAACTGCGTGCCAGAAGGCAGCATAAAGCTGTACTGCTGGGTTTCCTTGCGCAGGGGCCGCACAATAGCGCCGGTGTTTGTAACCAGATACAGGTCTGGATCTACCGTTGTTTCTGCTTTTTTAGCCTGCGCAATATGGCCCGCAATATCATGCGCACGTGTATTTAGAACATGGAACAGGGGTTCAACAAAGGCACGTTCTACCGCCAGAGGGGCGCCTGCATCATGCGCCCAGCTTTTGGCCTTGCCACGCAGCGCAGCAACCTTGCCAAGCTGGCGGAAGGTGGCACGGTTGCCGGTATCCAGATAGCTTTCTGTCTGCACGCCATCGGCAGTAATAACGGCGTGCTGCGCTGTTTCGATATGATAGTAATCGTAAGAGGTAATGGATTTATCATAAAAAATGGATACGCCATTCACCAGCATACGGGCCGGTACAAACTTGCCATCAAAAAACAGGCAATGTTCGGCCGTAATCAGCATATCCTTGTAAGGCACGCCGGGGGCAATGGCGTTTTCAAGAACACGCACGGGCCAGCCTGCTTCATCATCCGCAAGATCAGCCTGCACATGCGCATGGGCTTTACCGGCCCACACAACCGGGCATGCCACATCTTTGTTCTGCTGCCAGTCAAAAGTTACAACGTCATCACCAAGCTGGATATCTTCCACCGCCTTTTCACCTTCGGGCGTGCGGATCATGCTGCCTGCCAAAAAGCAGGTAACGGTTACGCTGTCTCCGTTAAAGGAGTAATCGTCCTTGCTATACCCATCAGCAAAGGTCACGTTCGCCAGAACTGTTCCGTCCTGATCCACAATTTTGTTACCATTGCCGCTCCAGCTTAGGCTTGTGGTTTCACCATTGGAAAACACAATCTGATCGCGCGGAGACAGGTTGTTAATTGTAAGCGTTCCGCTGGACGCATAATTGCTAACAATTAACGTATTATACCCGCTGGAATCTGAGGAAGAGGCTCCGAAAGTAACAGGCGCCTTCAACGTGCCAACAGACAGGGTGCCACCGTTTGCAATGGTAACGGTGTTTCCTGTCAGGGTGCCATTTACTGCAAAGTTGGTCGATTCAACAGTGAAGGAAGAGGCGTCGTTCGTAACCGTATTGTTGATAGAAAGGTAACCATCACCGGTGAACGTAACATTCCCTTTAATGGTCATGGTGGGGGAATGGAAGTTGGAATTTGCCGTATCACCTTCAGTCCAGCCACCGTAATTATGCGCTACAACGTTAACTGTAATTGGAGATGATGTTCCATCTAAAATAACATCGTCACCATCATAAGTAGTGGGAACGCCCCAATCCCCACTTGTATTTACAGTTAGTGTTGTCATGCTCTTAATCCCTCACGTTATTCTGATTTTGTATATGCAGTCTGGGAATCCGTTTAATATTTTTCTAACGTAAGCTCAATCAAAACGTTAATCTATTTAGAACAAATTAACTATGTTGAAAAATATCTTTCCTTTTTGAGAGAGAATGATTATCATCTAGGGTTAAATTTTGTGCTGTATATCGGCTATTCGCACCAGCCATCGCTTAAAAATGCTATTTGCCCGATTCTGTCTCTCATACTTGGTATGGTGGGGCATAAAATGGGCTGTGCGCTACACATTGGTGCAAGCGCTTTTGCCCAGCACCAGCATAAGGATCACACATGATAAATGCGCCTGCCCCCACGCCAGAAGAAGACTGGACAGAGGAAAACCCAATAGACGCAGATATTGATGCACGCGTTGCGCAGGTTAATCAGGCAGCCGGGTTGCCGCCAGAACGCCCCTCACGCTTTGGGGCGTTTGTAACAATCGTGCTGCCGGTGCTGATAACTGGCGCCTTGATGTTTATCATCTGCTGGCTGTATTTTTTCCCGCTTTTTTTCCGTTAATCGGGCTGCGGCCTTTATTTGCGCCGCAGGCCAACCACCTTACGCAGCGGGGCTGTAAGCTTCCATGATGAGGAAGCCCGCATGATCTCAACATCCCGCCGGGCCTGCTGCACTTCCTGCGCCAGATGTTCTTCGCGCAGGCTGCCATAAAACTGCGGGCCCTGCTTTTTAACCCCTTCCAGCGTAGAGCCCGCGCAAATCACCTTTTTGGTTTCGGGGCTTAATTCCGTGCAAAAAGGTTGCTGCATCATGTCTGGAATGGGGGCAGACAAAAAGTCATCCACCCGCATGTTGCCAAACTGGGCCTTGGCATGTTCTGGCAGGCCGTTCTTCCAATCCTCCATCATCCAGCGCAGGGCATGCACAGGGTGGAAATGGTCTTCTACAACGCAATACTGGATATCACACCATTTTTCAAAAAGGCTGATATTTCCTTCAGGCGTGGCGTTAAAGTAATGCGATGGATAACCATGCACAGGCTGCAAGAACGGATAATCTATGCGCACAATGCCGCCGGGTTTGAGCACGCGGCAGATTTCCGCTGCTACTTCCCACGGGCGTTTGGTGTGTTCCAGCGTGGCGGCACAGAGCACAAAATCAAACTGAGCATCGGCAAAAGGTAGGTTTTCCCCCACACACACCACATCCGTGCTGAGTGCGGGAAACACATCCACATTCACCATCTGCTCGGTTACGGTATCGCGCAGCCCGGCCCCTACATCCAAAAACATCCAATCCGGATGCTGCTTTTGCAGGCCCGCAATATAGCCGCCGTAATTATGGGCGGAAATGGGCGGAAAAGGCGGAATATGAAATTCCTGCTTTATAGCATCTGTCATATAATTGGCGGGCTGGCCGTAGGTGCGCGGTGTTACGGGGTTCTGGCGGAAGGCAATGCGCTCCAGCTTGCGTTCGCGCATGGCGGCCACCAAATCCTGATTGGCAGCCTGCATACGCCCTTCGTGCTGGCCATGCTGGGCATAATGCTGGGGGGCAGAAAGCCCGCACGTGGCCACATCCGGGTTGGCTTGCCAGTAAGCCAGATCATCCGCCGGGGTTTTAAAAACTGGTGTTCTGATAACCGGCACTTCGTTATAGGAACCGTCTTGCATCCGCTCTACCTTGCATACTGTGCGCGCCAAAGTTCCGCCCTATTGCCTGAACCCAAGCCCCACCCTTATACTTGGCACACCCTTGCAAAACGCTAAAGCCCCCTGCCATGTCTGTGCTTCTTTCTACCTTTCCGTGTGTGTTTCAGGCCTCTGGAGGCCGGGGGTTAATTGAAACCTCATCTCGCATGGGCGGAAACTTTGCCTTTGGCGGCACGCTGCCCGATGGCACCCACAGCCTGCTAACAGACTGGCACACAGATACCCCCCCCATATACCGCTACAGTTTTGGCCCCGCAGTGTTTGACCCCGCCTTGGCCCTGTTTGCATGGGAAGGCCGCCCCTTGCATGATACAGTTTATACCCAAGGCCCGGACGCGCTCAGGCGCTGGCATGCGGCTCCGGCCAACACACCTGTAGAACAGCACAATTGCACCGCATGGGCAGGGTTTGACCACTGGAACACCAATTACTACCACTGGGTAGCGCATACGGTTCCGGCTCTTTACTATTTTCTTAAACACGCTGGGCAGAACGATGTGTTTTTGCTGCCCCCCCTTACCCCATGGCAGGAGCAATTTGTAACATTGGCGGGGCTGGCGCCCGAACGGCGGCTGATAACCCGGCACGGCACACGCTATGCCTTTGCGCGCGTGGTTTATACAGATTTTGTGCGCGGCAAAACCGATTTTACAGCATCCCAAACAGCACTTGCCGCCTATGCGGCGTTACGCCGGGCCGCCAGCACCACACCCAAACGCGGGCGCTATCTGTTTTTGGAACGCGGCGAAGCCACAAACCGCCGCATGCCTAACGAGGCCGCGTTGGCCGAAGCTTTATCCACGCTCGGCTTTGCCCGTGTACGCCCCGAACGCCTGCCCGTAACCCAGCAAATAAACCTGTTTGCACAAGCCGATATGGTGGTGGGCTTTTTAGGCGCGGGCCTTGCCAATGTGGCATGGTGCCAGCCCGGCACGCTGGTGTACGAACTGGTGCCCAGCCACCACCTTAACCCGTGTTTTCTGGCCATGTGTATTCAGGGTGGTTTGCAGTATTGGGCAGACAAGGTGGAAACCGGCGTTGCGCATGAAGACCACTACACACCCGCAAACCTGCCTCTGCCTGTAGGCAAGATTGTCAGCCACGCACAAACGCTGCTGCACTTCCGGCAAAAACAGACTGGGTGAATATCCACGTCTGTATTCTTGCATATATAATAAAGAGGATTCCGTTTCGTTCCCGCTCCGAAAGTGTTAGGCTGGTCTTTCCCCCGCCAACTACAGGAGCCCCCTATGCCAACCCTTGTGATAAACGGCCAGCCGCACAGCGTGGATGTTGATGCCGATACGCCGTTGCTCTGGGTTTTGCGCGATATTCTGGGCTTAAATGCCGCCAAGTTTGGCTGCGGCATTGCCCAGTGTGGGGCCTGCACCGTGTATGTAGATGGCAAGGCCGTACGCGCATGCAACCTACCCGTTGGGCTGGTGGGAGAGCGCGCCATTACCACCCCGGAAGGTCTGGACATGGCAGACCCGATTGTGCGGGCCATCAAATCTGCGTGGATAGCGTTGGATGTGGTGCAGTGCGGATACTGCCAGCCGGGGCAGGTTATGGCCGCCGTAGCCCTGCTACGCACCACCCCCAACCCCACGGATGAACAGATAGACAGCGCCATGTCTGGCAATATGTGCCGCTGTGGCACGTATATGCGTATTCGCGCAGCCATTCACCACGCAGCGGGAGAACTGGCATGAGCACACATTCCCCCTCATCCACCGCGCGGCTCCAAACAGGCCGCAGGCGCGTGCTGCAAGCGGGCGGCGCATTGTTGCTGGCCACACTGTGGCCCATGCCTCGTGGGCGGGCAGCTCAGGCCACGCAGGCAGGCACCGGCATGCTGGTAGAAGATGTTGCCACCCCTTTTGCTCCCAACGCGTTTATCCGTATTGCCGCAGATAATACCATTACCCTTATTTTACCAAATATCGAGATGGGGCAAGGTATTTACACATCCTCCGTTATGCTGATGGCGGAAGAACTGGGGATAGATCCGTTTGCCGTGCAAATAGAGGCCGCGCCCCCCGGTGGCGGGGCGGAAATTACCGGCGGTTCTACCTCTACCATGACAGAATGGTTGCCGTTGCGCCAAGCCGGTGCGGCAGCACGCGCTATGCTGGTGCAGGCCGCAGCCACACGCTGGGGCGTTGCGCCAGAAAGCTGCACAACCGCCAATGGGGCCGTTATGCACCCGCCTTCTGGCCGCACCGTGCCATTTGGCGATGTGGCCGAAAATGCCGCCAAATTGCCTGTGCCCAAAGAACCAAAACTCAAAGATGCTGGCAATTACACACTTATTGGCCGCAAACATCATCGGTTGGATAGCCAGATCAAGGTAGATGGCGCAGCCCGCTTTGGCATGGATGTGCAGGTGCCGGGCATGAAAATTGGCACCGTGGCCGCCTGCCCCGTGCAAGGCGGCACCATGCGCAGCATGAACCGTAATGCCGCATTGGCCGTAAACGGCGTGCAAGCCGTGCTGGTAACGGATAATAAAGATACCGTATGCGTGGTCGCCAACCATTACTGGGCGGCCCGCAAAGGGTTAAAGGCCCTGAACCTGAAATGGGATTTTGGAAAAAATGCAGACATTACCACCCAAACCATTTATGATGATCTGCACGCAGGGCTAAACGGCCCGGCCATTGTGGCCAACGCCAAGGCAGATGCGCCGGGTATTATTGGCCAATCCGGCACCACCTATACGGCCACTTATCAGCAGCCCCTATTGGCGCATTCCCCTATGGAACCCATAAACTGCACCGCCCATGTGCGGCCAGATGGGTGCGATATATGGGCAGGCACACAGGTAGCCGAACGTGCGCGAGATACGGCAGCCGAAATAACCGGCCTGCCCGCCAGCAAAATTACAGTGCACAGCCAGTATATTGGTGGCGGCTTTGGCCGCAGGCTGGAGCACGAATACGTAACCCAGTGCGTGCAGTTTGCAAAACAGGTGCCCTACCCGCTGAAAATTATCTGGAGCAGGGAAGAAGATATTACCAAAGATAGGTATCGCCCAGCTTATGTAGATAAACTCACCGCCGCGCTGGATGAAAAAGGGCATATCACCGCACTGCAACATCGCATTGTTGGCCCGGCAGTTGTGGCGCGGTGGGACCCGCCAGAACTCACAAAGGATGGGTATGATGATGACCTCTCCCTTGCCACGGTGGTTACGCCCTACACCTACCCCGCGTATCGGCTGGAATTTGCCCGGCGCGAGGCCCCCGGCATTACCACCGCATGGTGGCGCGGTGTAGGTGGCACACGCGGCCTGTTTGTGGTGGAAGGATTTATAGATGAGCTGGCCGCCCGCGCGGGGGCAGATCCGGTAGCTTATCGGCGCGCCATGGTGCAAAACAACCCACGTGCGCTGGCTGTGCTGGAACGCGCCGCCGCAGATGCAGGCTGGAGCACGCCTGTACCCAAAGGCCGGGCACGCGGTGTGGCCTTGCAGTTTGCTTTTGGATCTTACATGGCCAGCATTGCAGAAATTGAAATGCCCAGCCCGGATGAAGTGATTATCCACCGCGTAACTGCTGCGGTAGATTGCGGGCAGGTTATCAACCCAGACCAAGTGATTGCACAAATAGAGGGTGGCCTGATTTTTGGCTTTTCCGCCGCCCTGTATAATGAGATCACGCTGGAAAACGGGCGTGTGCAGCAGCAAAACTTCAACACATGGCGCGTAATGCGCATGAACGAAGCCCCGCGCCGCATTGATGTGGTGGTAATGCCCAGCAAGGAAAACCCCGGCGGTATTGGTGAGGTTGGCACAGCCGCAGCCGCCCCGCTTCTGGCTAACGCCATGGCCGCCGCACGGGGGCAGCGTTACCGCACCCTGCCCCTGCTTTCTGCCCGCAACATGGAAGGGAAAGAGTAAGACCATGAAACATGATTTTTCTTTTCCATCCGTTAAGCGTGTTTCCTTTTCTGCCAAAGGTGCTGCGGCAACTGTGTTGCTGGCAACCTTATGCCTGCCCACACATGCTGCCCATGCCAGTGCTGCCGAGGAGGGCACACCCGGCAGCACGCCCGTAGAACGCGGGCAGTACCTTACCCGCGCATCGGATTGCGAGGTCTGCCACACGGCCCCCGGCGGTATGCCGTATGCTGGCGGACGGGCGTTCAAGTTACCGGGCATGGGAGTGGTATATTCCACCAACATTACAGCAGATAAGCAGCACGGCGTGGGCGCGTGGAGCGATGCGGAATTTGTTGCTGCCGTAAAGCAGGGTGTTTCCCCCGGCGGCAAGCACCTTTACCCCGCCATGCCCTACCCCGCCTATGCGCGCCTGAGTGATCAGGATGTGCGAGATATTCGGGCTTATATGGCCACATTGCCCACATCTGCCAGCACCCCGCCAGAAAACAAGCTGCGTTTTCCTTTTTCCATACGCAGTTTGATGATTTTCTGGAACATCGTGAACGGCCCGGCCTCTGCCTACCCAGATGACACCACAAAATCTGCCCAGTGGAACCGTGGCCGCTGGCTGGTGGAAGGCGCAGGCCATTGCGCAGATTGCCACAGCCCACGCACGCTCACCTTTGGGCTTTCCACCAGCAAGGCACTTGGCGGCAATATGCTAAATGGCTGGCGCATCTATAACATCTCGTCCGATACCAAAACCGGTATTGGCGGCTGGACAGATGCCGAACTGGCGCAATACCTTTCCACCGGCCATGCAGATGGCCACGGCACGGCATCTGGTGATATGGCAGATGTTATTGGCCACAGCCTGCGTTACCTTACCCCTGCGGATATTCAGGCTATGGTAGCGTATCTGCGCAGCACAAAACCTGTTAGCACACCGCAGGATTCTGTAACCTTCCGCAAAACAGCCAGTGGTGATGCCAGCCTGCCGCAAAACAGCCGTGGCGCACGGCTTTATGCCGCGGCCTGTGCGGGCTGCCATCTGCCAGATGGCACAGGGCGGCAAAGCAGCTTTGCCAGCATTGCGGGTGGCAGGTCACTGGGGGCGGATAATGGCCGTAACCTGATACAGGTTTTGGTAAATGGCACCGGCCTGCAAACGGCAACGGGCGTGCAGATTATGCCGCACTTTACGGGAGGCGGTTTAAGCAACCGTGATCTTGCAGATATGACCGCGTTTGTAATGACACACTTTACCACAGCCCAACCGCATGATCTGGAAAAACAGATTGAACAGACCATAAAAGATCGGGACTAAATCTTTCCTGAAAACAAAAAAACCGTGCCGGGTGCGCTCTGCCCCGGCACGGTTTTTTATATCCGCCACGCCACACATAAAACCTATGGCATGGCGCGTATTGGATATTACGCGTTGAGATAAATGGTTTTGGTGCGCACATAGGCTTCCAGCCCGTGCTGACCGTCCTCACCCCCTAATCCGCTTTCACGATAGCCGTGGTGGAAGCCCTGCGGTTCTTCACCCGATCCACGGTTGACGTAAATTTCCCCAAAGTCCAGTTCCCGGCCCATACGCAGGATACGGGAAAGATCATTGGTGAACAGGTAGGCAGAAAGCCCATAGCGGCTATCATTGGCGCGGGTTAGGGCCTCATCAAAATCCTTCACCTTGATAAGGGAGAACACGGGGCCAAATACCTCGTCCTGCACAATGTCCATATCCGGGGTAATGTCTGTGAGCAATGTGGGAGCGTAAAAAGTGCCTTTATCAAACAGGCCGCCAGTAAGACGCTTGCCGCCCAGTGCCAATTTTGCCCCCTGTGATATGGCTTTTTGCACAATGCCATCCACTTTTTCCAGCTCGGTTTCATTCACCTTGGGGCCCATATCTGTGGCATCATCCATCGGGTCCCCCACTTTCAGGCTGGCGATACGATCCTTCAGCGCTATGGTAAAACGATCATAGACATCTTCCTGCACGTAAGTACGTTCGTTGGCTGTGCACACCTGCCCGCCGTTAAAGAAACGTGCCGTAACGGCAGCTTCCACTGCTGCGGGAATATCTGCATCTTCCATGACAATAAAAGGCGCTTTACCGCCCAGCTCCAGCCGAACTTCCTTAAGGTGCTCGGCTGCGGCTGCCATAATCTTCTTACCTGCGGGGGTAGAGCCTGTCATGGTAATCAGCGGTGTATCCTTATGTGCCACCAGTGGCACACCCACGCCTTGGCCGCTGCCTGTCACCACATTAACTACACCTGCGGGAATACCTGCTTCCTGCACCAGTTCAGCCAGCGCCAAGCCAGAAAGCGGTGTGCCATCAGCGGGTTTAAGAACAATGGTGTTGCCTGCCGCCAGAGCCGGTGCAATTTTACGCGCACACAAAGCCAGCGGGAAGTTCCATGCTGCTATAGCCCCCACCACACCATGCGGCACGCGGTCGATCAGGATTTTTTCACCTTCACGTTCACCGGGTATAATTTCCCCCTGAAGCCTGCGGGCATTTTCCGCCGCAAAACGCAGCAGCCCTGCGGCAAAATCTACCTCGGCGCGGGCTTCCTTAATGGGTTTACCCATTTCTGAGGTAATAATGGTGGCCAGGCGTTCCTTATCGCGCTCTACAAGGTTTTTAAGGGCGTAAAGATAATCGGCACGCTGGCTGGCAGGTTTACTGCTCCAACCTTTAAACGCAGCCTTTGCGGCGGCCACAGCTTTTTCAACATCCTGTGGGTTGCCTTCTGCGGCCTGCCCAACTTCCTCCCCCGTAGCGGGGCTTTTAATGGGCGTATATTTGCCAGATGTGGGTTTTACCCATTCATTATTGATAAACAGATCCTGCTGTTTGACATCAGCCATGAGATGTTCTCCTTTTTTATGAAATGCTGTTTACAGTATGACGCACACATGTGTTCATTAAAAGTAATGATATATCAGCAAACCATTTACGAAAAATGAATGGTTTTAATCTCTTTCTGCCGGGCAAATGGTATTTATAAACCTGCGTAGCAAAGGTTTTGCACCATTACGCCGCCATACACAGTAAACAGGGGCCGGGCGTAACCCTTGCACGGCTAACACGCGCACATCATCCGGTGCTTTGTGTTGAAAAATGCTTTTAGGAAAACAGGAAATACCAATACCATCGCGCACGCAGGCCCGAATGACATCGTAAGATTCCACTGTTTGAATGGCACGGGGGACAAAGCCCTGCTCTGCCATCCAGCGTTCAAACGCGCTACGGTAAAAGCAATCTGTGTGGAACAAAAGCACTGTCGTGCTGGGCCAGTGAATATCCTGTAAGCTACGGATATTTTGTGGGGCCACCAGCACCAGTTCTTCTGTAAAAACAAAGCGGCTTTCAAGAAGCGGATGCACAATGGGGCCATCCGTTATAGCCAGATCCAGTTCCTGATCATCCAGCATATGTTCCAACGTATAGCTGGCGCGGCGTAACAGGCGTATTTCCACATCCGGGTGGGCGGCCATAAAGGCTGGCATATATTGGGGCAAAAAATGCGCCAAAGCCACATCCAGCGCCCCTATACGCAAAATACCGCGCGGCACATCGGGCTGAAAAAAGCTTGTAAGTCTATGGGCTTTTTCTACAACATCTCGCGCTTCATGGTAAAACAGGCGGCCTTCTGGCGTGGGAATAAGCCGCCCTTTTTCCCGCGCAAACAGATCCTGCCCCAAAAGCTGTTCTAGCTCCTTGAGCCGCGCCGTAATGTTGGAGGCCACACAGTGCATACGGCGCGAGGCCGCAACCACCGAGCCTTCCTCCATCACGGCGCAGAAAATCTGCAACTGCGCCAGACGGAGAGCCTCCATAGTTAATTAAAACTCTTCGTACGTTGCGGGATCCTGCCCGTGGCTGCGGCCATCAGGACGGGCAAGGGTTGCCATGTCCTTCATATCCTGCTCTGTCAGTGAGAAATCAAAGATATCCATATTGGAAATCTGATGTTCTTTGCTGGCAGCTTTGGGAATAGGCACGCAACCCAACTGGTGGTGCCAACGCAGGATAACCTGCACGGTAGATTTGTTAAGCCGCTGGGCAATTTTTGTAATCAGCGGATCTTGCAGCAGCTTGTTGGCCCGGCCAAGGGGGCTCCATGACTGGGTAAGAATATTCAGCTTTTTGTGCAGCGCCCGCATATCATCCTGCGGGAAGTAGGGGGAAAGCTCAATCTGGTTTATAGATGGCAGAACCCCTGTTTCTTTCTGCAATTTTTCCAGATGTTCGGGCAGGAAGTTACACACGGCAATAGAGCGCACATAGCCACGTTTTTTGGCTTCAATAAGCGCCTGCCATGCCTCTACATACTTGCCAACCTTGGGGTTGGGCCAGTGAATATAATACAGATCGTAATAATCCAACTGGGCACGGTAGAGGGATTCTTCAATTGTTGTCAGTGCCTCGTTATAATCATGGTGGCGGCCTGGCAGTTTGGAGGCAATGCGCAGGTTCTCCCGCTTTTTACCACTTTTGCGCACGGCATGGCCTACGGCACCTTCGTTTTCATAATTAAAGGCGCTATCCAGCGCATGGTACCCTACATCCAATGCGCTGACCATTGCTTCCATGCCAGCTATACCGTTCAGTTTGTATGTACCAAAGGTAATAACGGGAAAAGTAAGACCATCGTGCAGTGTGATATCGGGAATACCCAAAACGTGTTCTCCTAAATCCGGCGGTAAACGGCAACATGTTGGTTTTGCGTGTAAAACCATGCCACATGCTATCCCCAACGCCTAGCTGTAGGAGAGGTTGCACGTATCCATACTCATGCCTGCCTTGCAGGTAGCGAACACTCCTTAGGGCAAGGGGGGCAACCCCAAAAGGTTTTCCCTAAGAGCACGAAATATTTTTTCATAAACCGCTAGATCTTCGGTTTCCGGCAATGTCAGATTAAGCATGATGTAGGGCATATCTGGGCGCGTGGTATTCTGCCCCGCAAGCGGTAGCCCCATAAGTGCGGCTGGTGGCGCGCTGCCCTTGGTATCTGGCGCGGAATCTTCTGCCTGTAGGCCAAACAGTTGCGCCTTATCTTTAGCTGGCTGTGCTGGTGCGGCAACAAGCATGTCTTGATCTTGCTCAAGCAATCCGCTTTCTAACAAAATATCTATCAAACACCGTGCGCCTGTTTGCGTATGCGCATGCTTTTTATGCACCGAAACATCTAGAATATGTGCCGATAAATCCTTTTCGCTCATCCCACGCTTGATATCTTCTGTGGTGATAAGCTCCATCATGGCAGAATTGCTAGAGATAGCCTCGCGCCAGTATGCTTGTGCATCGGCCCCTAAAGCATATTCCAGAGCATGCCCCAGCTTTTGGCCTAAAGGGGTAACTGTTTTTTCTGCGGCACCAGCAATAACGCCGATATCCATTAGAAATTTATTGTTTCTGCTGATAGCAGCAGACCCCATTTTGGTAAGCCGCGCAAGAATATCTAGCGTAGGATTATCGGGCACATGACTGTACGCGATAATAATTTTCTCCAACCCTTCAAGAGAGATTTTGGGGAGATGAAAGGAGTCGGTCATGGTGGCACTCCTGCTCTTTTCCAGAACTTAATTTAAATCTGGCAAGTTATGAGCAACAGAGTCAATAAAAACTATTTGCGATTATTTATAATATCATTACCAAATATTTTATAATTACACGTCCAGCATCACGCGCGGTTGCGGCGCGTGTGCTGCATATAGGTTTGCACCGTGCTAAACCCGCTTTCCCACGCGTTCAGCAGGCTTTCCAGATGCTCGCGGTTGTTCACCAACCCACGGGCAATAAGCGTGCCCTGCTGATCGAACAAAAACGCGGCAGGCAATTTATCTACCTGCAAGGCACGGCCCAGCGCCGGATCATTTATAAACGCAGCAGCCGGTGTGTTGGTTTGCTGGGCAAAGTGCTGCTGAATGGTTGGGGCATCATCCCCCGCCAGCACCAGTTCCAGATTTTCACGCCCGCAGAAGTTGCGTGCAATAGGAATAACCTTGCGAGAAATCGGGCATGTTGCAGAAACAAACAGCACCAGCCGCGGCTTGGCGCCACCAGCCAGCCCCAGAACACCCCCCGCCAATGTGTGGAAAGGCTGCGGTGGGCAGGCATCTCCCGGTTGTGGCCCGCGTGAGCTGGTAAGTGCGCCCACAGGTGCAATTTCCTGAAACAAGCGGCGGATACGGCGCAGCATTAAGCCCATAACAATGCAGGCCGCAAGCAGCACAACAGTAAGGGCAGCATTGGCGTATATCAGGTTCTGCACGGGCTGATCCTCTGTGTTGTGCCGGTGGTGGGTTGGCGGAGCGGGTTTTTAGAATGCCCAGATAGCATCACAACTGAACCAGAACATATTGTTCATGCCATTATTGGCATAGTTCACGTTTGGATCATCCGTGGGGGAAACGCGGTTAAAGGGCCGCGTGCCGTTAAGGGATTTATCAAGCCGCACTTCCGGGCGGATGGAAAAAGACCCTTTGGGCAGTTTAAGAAAACCGGGGCGGTACGTAACACCCACCGTCAGTTCCCCATACGTGGTGCCGGGTGCATAATCGTACGGATAGTTCTGGCCACGCAATTCGTTCACGTAAGACATGGGGGATGTGTTGTTGCCCACCACGCCGCCATTATTATCACGGAAAATTTCACCACGGGCGTTAAACGTCAGTTCATCGCTGAAATCATGCGCGAAATAGGCCGTTACACCATAAACGTCATCCCGCAGGTAATCATCATGGAAGTAGGTGGCGTTCAGGGTGACGGTGGTTTTATCGTTAATTTTGTAGGAGGCCAGAAGGTCTCCGATATATTCCATATCGTGGTTGGCTTCGCGCCCAATGGCGTACACGCTTTGCTGCGGGCCAAAATAGCCAATGGCGGCAACATCCAGCTTGCCATCTGCAAGTTCTGTAAACTGGAAGCCAAAATACCCTTTGGGGCGGCTATTGTTTTTGGCATGGCCAAAGGTAGTGGAGTTACCGGCGTTTACACCCAGCACAAGGGCTGCGTGGTCTGTCATGTGCCATGTAGCCAGAACACCCACGGTTTCAAACGGCACAATGTAATCGGATGAATAGTTGTAGGAATAAAAAGGCCGTTCCAGCGCATCTGTGCCTTCAAAACCCTGAATACCGTATTGCTGGCCGATTTGCAGGTCTATCCCGCCTTTGGTCAGCCACGGCAGGTGGGCATCAATATGCGCCTGCGTGGGCGTCCACTGGTATATGCCTGTCAGGTTGCCATCCCCCATGCCAATGGTGGGGTTAAACCGGGCATCGGAGCCATACAGAACCTCAAACACAAAACCCAGCCCATAGCCATCGCCCAGTTCTGTTACCGGGTGGGAGAGTGTGCCTGTAATCTGGTTAAGTGTGGCAGTATTGGCCCTATCTACGTAAGACTGCGCCCAGTTGCGGCCTGTTTTGGTCCATGGGTTACCGTTTACACCGGCTTCCACCACAATATGGCCTTCAACATCATCAAACCATGAGTGGCTGGAAGGGCTTTTTAAATTCACCTCATCCTTCTGGGCCTGCTTTTTTTCTGCTGCTGTTTCTTCCACCGCCAAAGGGCGCTCGGCATCATCGGGGGTGGTTTTTTCCTGCGCAAATGCAGGCAGTGCTGCCAGTTGCAGGGCAAAACACATACCGGCGGACAAACGGTGGCGCAAACGCATGCTCCCTGATACTCCCATTATCCACAAACAACCGCGGCAGGGGGCGGGTTTGCTTCTGTTTTACAGTGTTGTGGCCCAAAGCTGTGATCTAGCCGAGAGCAGCCCCGCAGAACAGGGCTTACCGTGTTACTTTACTGTTGCAGCCGCGCCATTGTTGCCACGATGACACGCAGCCAAAGAGCGCTCCAGCACATGCGCACGGTTGGCCATGAAGTCTGGCATAGAAAGCGGGTGTTGCCGCCATTCATGCACTTCTGCGGCTGTATAGGGCTTAAAGCCCGGCGGCGTGCTTTTGCCGCCCAGATCAATCAGCACAAAGTTCATGACATCTGCCAACTGCTGATCATCCCGAATGAGGGACATGGAAACACCGGGCACCTGCACCAGATATTTCCGCCCTTCATCCGTGCAGGCAAAGCTGCCCACGCTATCACGCAGCATAGGCACAAAGGTTGGGCCAGATACGCCCGCAATACCGTGGCATCCCCCGCAGTGCGAAAGATAGGCAACCTGCGTGGGGTTTAAACTTGTGGCCCCCGGCACGGCATCTGCCGCGCGTGCCACCCCGCCTGCCAAAACCAGTGTTGCACACGCTGCAACAGCAGGCACGGCAAGGCGGAAAACAGCACGCAACATAATCAGGAAGCTTTCCCGATCACCGCAGCCGTGGAGCAGTTGTACATTTCAGACGTGCCCGTGCCAAAGCACCAGATGATGTCATTATTAGCCATGGGGCGGTAGGAAGGCTGATCTCCATCCGTGTTCAGGCAGGTCACCTCGTTACAGGAATCCTGGCCACAGCAATCACGATACGCAATCATGTAGGAATTGCCATCCTGCGGGTTGTAGCAGCTACCAATCCATGATGTGGGAGAAGGCGCTGTGCCCGGCGGGCAGCTATGAACGCCACCCCCACAGGTGGAGCACAAATTGCCATCAATAGCGCAATAACGCCAGTAATCGCACGCATTGGCATCTTTAGCCTGCGCTTTGGCGCCAAATGGCGTTGTAGCCTTGGCCACGGCCTTGGCGGCAGAGGAAGAAGCCGCATTGGCGCGGCTTACCGGCAACAGCGGAAACAGCGGCACGGCAGCGGCCACGCCGCCCAGCTTTGCCACCACGCCACGGCGGGATGTTTTGCCCGCAAAACGGCGGAGCAGAGATTCGGTCAACCGGTCAAACAGGGTGCCCTGTTCTGCGGAGTTCTTGTTTTCAGACGGCAGCATGAGACATTGCTCCTGTATCGGTCAGACCCTGCGGGGGTGTGGCGGTAACGTTGCCAAGCAACCCTTCGATCTGACGCCGGGTATTCACGAGGTCTTTGGCCAGAATGGTGCCGCGTTCATCAAGCAGCACCATGGCTGGCATACGGTTAATTTGCAGCACAAGGGCCAGCTCCACGCCGGTTATCAGGGGAACACCCTGCATTTCCGGGCGGGCAGCCACCATGCTTTTCAGTTCAGGTTCGGGGCCATCGCCCACAAAAATAAGGTCTAACCCACGTTCGGCAGCCACCTGCCGTGCAATGGGGATAACGCGCTTACACACCGGGCATTCCGCCGCCACAAACAGCAAAAGCTGCTTGGCGCCTGCGGGCAGGGTATCGCCCACCACAAAAGGCTGGCCCTGTAGCGTATGCAAAACCAGACGCGGCACAATCTGCCCCACATCCAGCCCCGGCTTGGCTTCCTGATTCCCTAAGGGTGCAAGGCGTTCGTGCAGCACGCCAATCTGGCGGGCCAAGGCCACCAGCATAACGGCAAGCCCAAGGGCCAGAACCGTAAGCAGCCCCTGCCAGATGTACAAAAACAGCATCATGCTTCCTGCCCTCCGCCAGATCCGGGTACGCGTTCTGGCGGCAAGGCCACCAGTGCCAACCACACCAGATACAGCGCCACACCCGCCATAACGCCCTGCCCCCATACAAAGGCAGAAACGCCAGAGGCAAAGCGCGGGGCCAGCGCCAGCGGCACGCACAACACGGTGCGGGCTACCAGCTTCCATGACAAAGTTTCGGACACCAAACCGGGCGTGCACCCGCAAGACAGGCTGGTGCGCCCACGGGCAATATTTATGCCCATAGCCAGTGCAAACACCACCAGCATGGCCGCAGCAGCCAAACCGCCAAGCCCGGCGGCAAAACCGGAAAACAGCGCCAGACCAGCCAGAACCTCTGCCCCAGCCAAGCCCCATGCCACACCTTCGTATGACCAAGAGGGCAAAAGCCGGTAAGAGGCCAGCGTGCCTAAAAACGCATCATGCCCACGCAATTTGGAAACACCAGCCACCAAAAACATGGTGCCAATGCCCCCTGCGCACAGGGCCGCAAGCGGGGCTGTTTCAGCCAGCAGGCTCATCCTTCACCCGGCGCAACCGTAAAGATAAGGGATGTGCCAAGGGCCTTTATGGTGCGCAGGGGCTTGCCTGTAAGCGCATCAGAAACAAAGAAATCACCATTATCTTCATTGGCAGTGAACATCAGCGGATGTGCGTCCTGCGTAACACCTACAAGGTTGCTGGCCACTTTAAGCGGATAGCGGCGGATGCGCTTGTGGGTTTGCGTATCAAACACCCACACTTCCGTGCCGTTATCCTTATGTGTCCAGAACGTGCCTTTGTGCATCAGCACATACATCTGGTGAGATGCCTTGTGCAGTGCGGCAATCTGCCAGCCACCGGGCCGCCATGTTACTTCAAACGGCTTGGAGGAATCGGGGGCGGCTTTCATTCCCGCGCCTTCCTGCAAGGACCACGGTTTTTCTACCGTGCTGTTTTCCCCCATTTTAGTGGGGTACACCATGCCGCTGTAGCTGATGAAGTAAGCCGTGCCATCTGCCGCAACAGTGGGGCTTTGTTCAAAAATACCGTCCTTATCGGGTTCAAAGAACGGTGCGGTGTGCGTCATGCCCACCTTGCCATCTGCCCCAAGGCTAACATTGGCCAGCGTGCCATCTGCACATAGAGAGGAAAAGCCAGCGTTGCCCCACGGATACACCAGCGCACAACCGGGAATTTCTACCGTTTGCGTCACCTTATGGGCGGTGTTGTCCACCACTTCCACGGCGTTGCTGGGGCTCATCTGATACACGTAGGAACGAGAGCCATCGGCATTCAGCGCGAAGTCGTTCTTTTTAGGCGTAACCAGTGCGCGGGCGGGCAGTTTTTCATCGGATGTGATCTTAAGCGTGTTGGCATCATATTCAGCCAGCAGATCGTTCCGTGCGCCACGATTGCCGCGTTCCCATGTGGTTTCTGCCACATAAATGCGCTTGGCATCGGGCGTAAGCGCCATGTTGGCGTTATAGGCGGCCTGCACCATGCCCAGCAGTTTGCCGGAATCGGCATCCACTACATAAACGCGGCCATCCTTGTTGTGGGTATAAACCGCATCTTCCACCAAAATGGTGTGGGGGGAATAAGCTGGCAGGGTAATAACGTCACTCTGCTCGGTCTGTAATACGGGTTCCGCTGCCTTGGCGGCGGTTCCTCCCATGGTCAGAATGGCTGCACTGCCCAAAAGAGCGCGCAGCAGAGAGGGACGGACTTTTTGAAGAGACATGCGAACTGTTTCTCTCGATACCGGAATGTTTCGGTATCATAGCGTTTCTCATTTCGCCTGCAAGACAAAACATGTGCTTTAAGGTGGCATTGTTGTTTTGTTACAACGGCTGTATTTTATTAAATATCAATCCATTACAACTGATCATGCTTTTATGAACTGACCTTTGGCCCTTTATACAAAACAGACTCCGAGGCACAGAGGCGTTGCCGTAACCAGCGCGCAGCCGCGCCTTGCGGCCGTTTGTGATGCCACACCACAGCCAACGGCACGGGCCTATCTCCGGCATCAAACGCCAAGGGTGGCGTAACAATATCTGGTGCTGCGGGAGAGGCCGCTAAAATATGATCTGAAATAAATGACCAACCGATATTGTGCTTCACCAGCTCCAGAATGACCCAGTGGCTTTCTACCCACCACACCTCGCCCGCTACGCGCAGGTGTTGGCGTTCGCGCTCCTGCCCACGGGCAGCCACCATGATCTGCCGATACCGTTTAAGATCTTCCCACGCTATGGGGCCGCATGCTGCCAATGGGTGGTTGCGCCCACATACCAGTTTAAGCGGCACCCGCCCGATGGTGCGAAACGCCAGATCTGGCGGCATACGTGTTTGCTGCCACATAACCCCCAGATGCGCGGCCCCTTCCTGCACAAGCTGGCCAACATCCTCCATGAGCGGGAAAAGGATTTCCATTTCCACATAGGGGAAGTGTTCGGCAAATTCGGCAAAAACCGGGCCCAGAGCGTATTCGGGGTACAATTCATCTATTGCCACAACCAGCCGGTTTTCAACCTGATTTTCTAAAGATCGGGCCACGCCTATCAGGTGCTCGCGCCGGTCTAACACCACGCGGGCCTCACGCAGCAGGCGTTCACCTTCTGGTGTCAATACAGGTGTGCGCCCGGTGCGTAGGAATAATTCCAGCCCCAGATCCACCTCCAGATTGGCCACATGCGTACTAATAGCAGATTGCGCACGCCCCAAACGGCGGGCTGCTGCGGAAAACGAGCCCGCATCCGCTGTGGCAACAAAGGCTTCAAGCTGTTCGAGCGAGACATTCATCCATCTGTTTTCCTGATGGTTCTTATCTTTTCTTTAGCCGGGATGACGATAGATTGCGCCGCATGTCAACGCAAACATTCAGTTCCCTTCAGGCCGCTCCGGCCTCCTCTGCCATGGCAGATCATCATGCTGCACAAAATGCCCCTGCTGTGGGCACGCGCGGCACGGCAGACCGTGTGCGCCACGTATTGCTGTTTGAGCTTATTGCACTGGCCATTGTTATCCCCACCGGCAGCACGCTGTTTGGGCTGCACGAATCCTCTATGGGGATGATCGGCATAGGCAGCGCCATAACCGCTACAATATGGAACTATCTTTACAACGTGGTTTTTGACCGGGTGATGGCGCGGCTTTATGCCACCACCCACAAAACCGTGGGCGTGCGTGTTGTGCATACGCTGCTGTTTGAAGCCGGATTGCAGGTTGTGCTGCTGCCCGCCATTGCCTGGTACCTACATGAAAGTGTGCTCACGGCGTTTTCGCTCAGCATGTCTATTGCCGTGTTTTATCTGGTTTACGCTTTTGTGTTTAACATGGTGTATGATCGGATATTCCCGGTTCCGGCAGATCACCCCGCAACCGGCAAGGCCAACGGGTAAAAAATCCCTTTACAGAGCTGAAGATACCCTACCCTCCTCATTGCAAAACGCCATAATTACGTAAGAAAAACCTACTGGCTTTGCATTGGGAGAGAGTAGGAAAGATAACTCAACCGGCGTTTTTCCAAACGATCCAACGCGATACTATCCAGAATAAGCCCACAAACGAGGGAAAGAGCCGACAGAAGCTCGAACCCTGTTGCCAAAAGCGCTGTTGGCAAGCGCGGCACATAACCGGTTTTAATAAATTCCAGCACGACCGGGATACCCAGCGTCATGCCCAACATAAAAAAGAGAAGAGAAAAAACACCAAAAAACAGCAAAGGCCGTTCGCACCGCACAAGGCTGATTATTGTAAATAATATACGCACACCATCGCGATATGTATTGAGTTTGGAAGTGGAGCCTTCCGGGCGCTCAATATAAGCTGTTTCCACTTCCCCTACAGGCATACACAATTTAAGAGCGTGTACCGTAAACTCGGTTTCTGTTTCAAACCCGCTTGAAAGGGCGAGAAAGGATTTTACAAACCGATTGGAAAAAACACGGTACCCGGACAGCATATCCTTAACGCCCTGCCCGAACATAATCCGCACCAGATTTGTAAGCACCCTATTACCCAGAATGTGCCCGAAGCGATAAGCCGCCTGTCTGTCTGAAACACGTAACCCCGTTACCATATCCAGAGATTGATCATAGGCAAGTTGCACCATCTGGGATGCAGCCGCAGCTTCATACGTGGCGTCACCATCTACCAGCACATAAAAATCGGCATTGATATCAGCAAACATTCTGCGGATAACATTGCCTTTGCCCTGCCGCCGTTCCTGACGGACAACAGCACCGTGCTGCCGCGCTATGGTGACAGTGTTATCCTTTGAATTGTTATCGTAAACGTAAATCCGGGCATCTGGGAGAGCAGCCTGAAATTCGCTGATAACCTGCCCGATCGTGACTTCCTCATTATAACAGGGGATAAGCACAGCAATGCGCAGTTTTTGACCCTGAGCTTCTGATTGGGAAAAAAAATCTGACTGCACAGACATTTATATCAAAACCCTCAAGACCAATCATACACATGCAGTGCTATATAGCATGTAAAGAGTATGCAAAGGCGTCATGTTTTTGCATAATTTCATAACCAAGACAAATATCAGGCTTCTGCTACCGTTTTACGCGGTTTGCAGGCCATCATACCCACCACTGCGCTGCCCACCAGACCTACTGTAAAAAGTATAAAAATAAGCCTTACATGCTGCGGAGCATAGTCATACGCAATATCAAAATGCCCGGTGCCCAAACGGATGCTTTGCTGTACCTGATCTGCCGCCGGAACCAACTGCACTGGTCTGCCATTTACAACCGCAGTCCAGCCTTCGTCATAAAATTCGTTACGGAAAAGATTTCCCGGTTTGTCACACTCCGCATGGGCGTGCGTGTAGTCTTTAAAAGTAACAACACAATTATCTGCATGATAATAAGGCGTTGTGCCAGAAAGATCCTCAATAACAACATGGCCGTTATTAAGGAGTTGCCGGGTATTGGAGCTTCTGGGCAGATCAATATCCAATGTCAGTAACGGCATCGGCTTACCGCCCTCTCCTGGCCACAGGGCTATCGCTGCTGGTTGGGCTGGTGCATCGCTCCAAATGGAATATGTCAGTTGGGTTTGGTTTGCTCCAATCGTAAGTGGGGTAGACAAGTTCAACCATGTAACAAGGTTATCGGCAGCATATTCAAGCTTTCCATCAGCTATAGTGCAGTTTTCTTTGCTGCATAATTTGATATGCCACACACCTTTTGCAGCCCCATTGTATGTTCCCAAACCTGTACCAACACGCCGTAACGTTGCGCCCGCAAGTTCAGGATGAGAAAAAACACCCGAAACCGGAGCGCCACCAAGGTTTTGATAACTGTTGGCCTGTGCAGGAATGCGCGTGCCGATCCGATCATGCCAGAATTGCAGATTTGCCGGATACATGATGACCCCGGTATTATGTTGCTGCAACCAGACAAGCCCATCCTGAAAAGACACAGAAGGCACCTGCCACCCTGCATAAGTCAGACCTTCGGTATCTCCGCTACAAAACTTTCCCAACCCAATGGAAAAGAACGCTGTATGATCATAATGAGGGCATACGTGCTGATCCATCTGCGCGGCAAAACGCTCTGGCAAAGGCAGAAAATTGTAGTTTATGGTGGGAATACCAAAAAACGCACCATAATTGGGCGGAAACACGCCAAAACTTACAAGACGTTTTTGCGTGGTGAGCTGTTTGAGCAAGGATAGAGCATCTGTATCCACCGGTGCCGGACGCACGCCTGTTAAGGTGGGTATAAAAAACAACACCGCTGCATTTACGACAAGTGCTGCAACCACAGTATGTTTACGCTTACCAAGTAATGAAACACTTAATACCGTAAGCACAAGGGTTGCCCATAGCAAAGATAAACCCAGATACCATTTGTACCCAGGGTGATTATAAAAATCCATAATATGTGGGCGCGCTTTAAAAAGGCATATAACGCTGCCAACAAGGGTGCCAGCCAAAGCAAACTTTATGGATTTACGGCCCGAATGTTGGTTTGATGTATTCAAATCATCAAGCAGCAAGCAAGACAGTAACGTAAGAGCAAACCACCATCCCGGTGCAATATAGACGTAAAACATTGTCTGCTTGATACCGGGAATAACGTCTATAAGACGGCTGACAGGTATAAACCCTACAGCTTTTAACCCCGAAAGAAGCAAATAGCCCCCCAGCACAAAGCGCAACCCACGGAAAGAAGTCCCGCGTGAGAAAGCCATGAACAATCCTGCACAGCCCGCAAAAATCAGCGCGATGTCACAATATCCTCCGGTGTGCCACCAAACATCAACGGCTACGGAACCTCCTCCGGCAGAAAGTGCATATAATGGTGGGCCAAAAAGATACGGAAACAGGGTTTGCGCAGGGTTTGCCGCCAACATATGCGCATCATGATAATTGGTGTTCTGGCCCAGAAAACCAATGCGCAACAGGCTAAGAAAAGGCACAACCGCAGGAGCACTTAAAAACAGCCCCAGTATGCCGCCAACCCCAATAGGCAACGCACCTTGCAACCATTTGCCACGCAAGGTGCATACCCGCCATATTGCAATGCACAGTACTAGCAGGCCGCTCATAAACGCTGTTTCGGGAAAACCGGCGTAAAGAGAACCCGCAATGGCCAGTGCTGTTATAAAACAGCCGCCAAGCCGGGTTTTAAGGTCTGGTTGACAACTCCGCCACACCCCCCATGCCAGCAGCGGCAGAAAGGGGAGCGGCATAATGGGCCCATGCGCAAACCAAGCAAGTGTTCCGCTCAGTTCAATCAATATGGCACCCGTAAGAGCCGTAAGCCGGGAAAGGCGCATTTCATACAAAAAACCCAGCATGAACAGGCCGGACATAATCTGCATTGCAATTTTTAAATAAAGAACACCGTTTGCAAAGATCAGCAGGAGAACAAACGGGAAAAACAATGCAGAATTTTGCATTTCTGCCGCAAGAGGCAACCCCATGCCAGAAAAACGCTCCCACCACGGAATATGGCCAGACAACCATTGCCGCGCGGCTTCATGCCCAAGCGCTTGCGTTGTTGCGCCTGCATTTGGATCAACCCAGCCAGGGCTTCCATCCAGAATTGCGGAATGCTCTCCTCCGAAATTCAGGTAAATCTGTAACGGATCTGAAGATAAGATGTTCAACAGACCCAGAAAATGAATAAAGATCGGAATTGCGATAATGATTGCAATGGAATAGCTGGCACGAATATTCATGAATATACCTGGTTTTTATAAATTATAGAAAATTACAAATCATGCGTTTTCATGCAAATGGTGCATCTGCATGATATTCACCAATACCTGTAGGAAAGAGCCTGACACACAGCCGCATAACAGCAGACCATAAACGCCACAACAAAACAGTTTGCAAAAATATTTGCTATGACATCATGTTTTTTTGAATGCTGAATATCTTCAGACATTTCATACTGCTTCCACAAAAAGGGATAAAGTGTACCCAGCATAACAATGGGCAAAAAATATCTCCCCTGCACGCCATCAACAATATTTTTTCCTACAGGTGTCCATGTCACATACAATGCCATAAAGATACCTGCGACCGCAGCCAACATGATCAGCACCAAACCACACACTCGCACGGCTGCTTTCTCTCGGGTTTTCAGAGACCTCATGCACAAAAAAGGGAGAGCAAAAGTGCAGCCCAGCAAAATAGTGGCAAATCTGTACATTCCAGAAGAAAGCGGCAAATCCAGCCAGCCAAGCACGCCAATAGCCTGATTAACCAAGTAGTTCCCGTATGTTTCCAAACTGTTAAGAATACTTTCTACCAGCAGGATGGGGTGCTCGCGTATGAAAGAAAGCTGCCCAGCCGCAGAAGCGCCTTGCGGTGCAAGTTCTGTCAGAACCGGGCGGATTCCACACTCAACCCAGATAGAAAAAACACCCACACTCATGGCACATGATGTGATAACATATTTAACATTGTCCCTGTTCATAAAGAGGACAGGCACACATGCCATAACAAGATAAGGTGCCTTGGCGGCGGCCACGCATCCAAAAGCCAGCCCCCCCAAACAGGCCAGAATGTATTTTTGCCAAACAGCGCTTTGCCGTAATCCATTCAACGTGCATGCAATACCCAGCGCCGCAAGTGCCAGCACCATGCCATCCTGCGAACAGGAACCCATAAGGCTTATGCTCATGGGCAGCGCCAAAATAACCAGCAGAAAAATGCCTGTCTGTGGCATCAAATAAAGTGCCAGCACACTTACTGCCATATCTGCAAGCAGATTACCTACACGGGCAAGGTAAAACGTACCCAGCAAACTTGAATGTAAAAAGCGTGCCCACCACACCCCTCCTACGGCCCCTATATAGGAGGTAGGCGGATAAATAACGGTGTTGGACAACCCAACAGAAACCTTGTTGCCAGACCAAGGCACGGCCATGGCCTGAGCTAGCATTTCCGGTGTAACCTTGCTTTGATGTGAAAGAGCCAGCTTATCAAAAATACCCTCAAGCACGGGCACGGACTGCGAAAGCATGGTGCCGCTTGCTAGACGAGAATATTTGACGCCAACCAGCTCATTATCCGCAATTTCCAAAACCCGCATAAAATGGGCAGGCTCATCCGCCACCTGAAAAGGCGGCGTTAAAATAACGCAAAACATTCCAGTAATCAGTGCAAAAAAAACATAAAAACAGCGCAGCACTTTACGACTTGTAAATATTTCAACGAGATAGGTGCCATTTGCCTCCAAAAAATTTTTAATCACAAATAAACATCCCCAATGAAAACTTCAAAAATATAGTCTGCCCACCCTATATCATTTTGTAGATTCTATTTCGATCATGTTCTCTTACATACTGTTGGGCGCACCATCTGGCCGCCTCCTGCATTAAAACAAGGCAAACAACAGAGCTGAGCTTCCTAAATTTTAGCCTATGGACGCATTTTCCTCTCGGAGAGTTGCAACTCTTTTGCAAAAAAGAATTGCGATTCATTCTTACTTGTGATGAAGTCTCTCCAGAATCGATCAACCACCACAAAGGTGCTGCGTATGGTTGTCTGCTCTTGCAATCGTCTCACTCACAAAGACGTTGAAGCCGCTGTGGCAGACGGGGCAACCCGCCCGCGTGACATTTATGCCGCGCGCAACTGCAAGGCTCAGTGCGGGAACTGCGTAAAAGGCGTTGTCTGCCTGCTGCGTGAGGCCCGGCTAAAACACATGAAAAAAGCCGAAGTTCCAGCCCACATGGTGCCTGCTGCTGCTGGCGTGGCGCTATCTGCCTAAGCGCGGGGCTGCTGCTTTATGTTGTGCTTGCGCCCCGGTTTGGGTTCTGGCACCGCTTAAAGAATGAAACACCGTATTCTGGTTATGGGTGCTGGCGCATGGGGTACTGCGCTGGCCCTACATATGGCCCGCACTGGGGCACAGGTTTATTTATGGGCGCGTAGCCCCGCCCGCTTGCCCTCTGGCGCTATGCCGCGTTTGCCAGATTTTCCGTTACCAGATTCCATCACCGTTTCCTCTGCGCCGCCCCCGGCAGATGTGGCGTGTGCGCTTATGGTTATTCCCACCCAGCATATGGCCTCTGTTCTGCCATTGGTGCCTGTAGGCGTGCCTGCCGTGCTATGCTGCAAGGGCATAGAACGCAGCACACTGGCTTTTCCGCTGGATGTGCTGCATCGGTTGCGGCCAGATGTGCCGGGGGCTGTGCTTTCTGGCCCCAATTTTGCGCGTGAGGTTGCAGCCAATTTACCTGCGGCATCTGTTGTGGCCTCGGCCAATATGGAGCTGGCGCGCAAATTGGTGGATCTGCTCTCTACCCCGCGCCTGCGCCTGTATGCCAGCGCAGATATTACCGGCGTGCAGCTTGGCGGCGCGGCTAAAAACGTTATTGCCGTAGCCGCAGGCATTACCATTGGCGCTGGGTTGGGAGAAAACGCCCGCGCGGCCCTGATAACCCGTGGATTGGCAGAAATAACCCGCCTTGGCGTAGCCTTGGGGGCACAACCCGCCACACTGGCTGGCCTTGCCGGGTTGGGAGACCTATTGCTGACCTGCACGGGCGAGGCATCGCGCAATTATCAGATGGGCTTGGCTTTGGGCCGAGGGAATGCGGCACAAAGCGCGTTGGCCACCCTGCCCGGCGTGGCAGAGGGGGTAACCACAGCAGATGCCCTTCTGGCATTGGCCCGCCACCACAAGGTAGATGTGCCCATTACCGCCTGCATTGCCGCTTTTCTGGAAGGCAAGATTACGCTGCCACAAGCGCAGGAACAACTTTTAACCCGCCCCCTGCGCACGGAACTTGATACCCCTTAAACGCGTTGCTTCCTGACATTCACATGAATGTGAGAATTGTGATCTTTCCATGTCAGGCCTTGCATCATGCCTATATGGCACCACGTGTAAAAGCAGCACTTGGCAGGCACCACTGGTGGTGTTGCCAAAAAGTGAAAACAGGAGGTTCGTTCAAACCATGAGCACAGCCACAGCAAAAGAAGCCCATATCAAGGAATATCTTGGCACGCCAACAGACCTGAAGGCCGATAAGGTAAAGGCCGTAGCAGGTGGTTTGTCCGAAGTTCTGGCCGATGTGTTTGCCCTGTATATTAAAACCAAGAACTTTCATTGGCATATGAGCGGCCGCCACTTTCGGGATTACCACCTGCTTTTGGATGAACAAAGCCAGCAGATTTTTGCCATGACAGACCCCATGGCCGAACGCGCCCGCAAGATTGGCGGCACCACGCTGCATTCTGTGGGAGAAATTGCCCGCAAAACCAAGATTTCTGATAACGATGCCCTCTACGTAACACCCGAAGACATGCTCTCAGAACTGCGGGAAGATAACCTTACACTCACCAAACGCCTGCGCGCTGTGCATGCTATTGCATCCGATGCCGGGGATGTGGCCACAACCAGCCTGATTGAAAACTGGATTGATGAAACCGAACGCCGCACGTGGTTCCTGTTTGAAAGCACGCGCCCGGTTTTTGGGCATAACGAATAAATATGAACGCAAGCATCTAAAAGTTTTCAAAAAGATCTTTCTGAAAAGCGGCCCATATTTGGGCCGCTTTTTATACTGTACAATATTAGAAACAAATAAATGGCATAACATTTATTAATTTTGTAAATTAATATCATATAATTCATTGTTATATCTGTGCTTTTTAGAAAAGCATTCCTGCATCACAGCATTTACATATCGAATATTCAGATGAATATGAAATATAAATTATTAAAAATCGTGCTTATTCGAAGTAAATATTTTTCTATTTCTTATTTTGATAATATTTTCATAACTTTGTTGTTTAGAGAATATTAATGTATTTTTGGAAGAATATTAAATATTTCTTATCCAAATTGTGGATTTGAAGCCAACTGCATATTCAAGGCTCAAGAACATGGCAGATGATGTAACAACCGTTTCCACCAATACAAGTTGGACAAACTACAACGGCGGCGGCACGCAATCCACTGATACCCCACCAGATAACGCGACAGCCGGTTTGGGCACAGGCCCAACGCTGAACGTAACCAATGGTGCGTTGCTTGAAATTTCAGGCTACCTCAACCTCAATGCGGCAACCATTAATATTACAGATGGCGCCACTGTTTCTGTTGTGCCTGCTCTTATTGGTGGAGATCTCAGCAACGCGGCTGGGGGCACCATTAATATTGATGGCGGCACACTTACCGTAAGCAATGAATTCAACGGTAATCAGGCCGTTTACAATATTACCAACGGCACATTATCCGTTGGTAATGATTTTAACGGCAACCAGGCTGTTTACAATATTTACAAAGGTGGCGTGCTAGATGCAGGCACCAATTATTCCAACATCAATGCTGGACGCTTTAATATTGAAGGCGGCACGGTTATATTCTCTGGCATTGCCAATATTGATGGCGGCAACAAAGTTGATTTCCACAACATCCCCGGTGGGCAACTTGTTATTGGCAGCACATCTTTAAGCGATCTTTCAGGAGATTCCCTGAATGTCGAAAACTTTGTGTATGGAGACCAGATCAAGATTGCCTCCAGCACATCTTATAGTGATGATGCGCTGTCCACTGCCGTAAGTGGGGATGATCTGCTTATCCAGTCCACCGTTGATGGTAAAACCACCACGGTTGTAACCATTAAAGGGTATGCAACATCTTCCGCCGCCAATGTAGAGCCCGCCCCCACCGTAACCTACAGCGATGGCTACATTCTGTTTGGTGAACAGAGTGATACAGGCGCATGTTTTCTGGCAGGCAGCATGGTGCGCACCCCGCAGGGTGATGTGGCAGTGGAAGACATTCAGGCAGGTACAGATATTTTTGTATATGACTGGAAAAACAACACAGAAACCACACAGCAGGTTATCTGGGCTGGGCAGGCCTTTACTGTTGTAACCCCCAGCCTGCCGGATGATGAAGCCGGATACCCCGTACGCATTCTAAAAAATGCTTTGGCAGATGGTGTACCTAACAAGGATATGCTGGTAACGGCAGAACATTGCCTGTTCTTTAACGGGCAGTTTGTGCCTGCGCGTATGCTGGTAAATGGCGCTTCCATTTTTTACGATAAATCCATCACGTCTTATCCATATTACCATATAGAAACAGCAGACCATGCCGTAATCTCGGTAGATGGTGTGCTCACAGAAAGCTATCTGGATACAGGCAACCGCCGTAGCTTCCGCCAAAATGGCACGGTTGTGCAGTTACACAGCAAAACGCGCACATGGGCAGAAGATGCCGCCGCCCCATTATGTGTGAATGTTGATTTTGTAAAACCGCTTTTTGATAAATTCAAAAATCGCGCAAGCCATGTAGCAGGCAGCCAGACACCAGCCGCACCCGCCACCTTAACAGCAGACCCCAACCTGCACCTTGTTACGCAAACAGGGGCTGTTATCCGGCCAGTACGCTGTGCCAACCAGCATTACAGCTTTATACTGCCGCCGGGCACGCAGTCTGTTCAGATTGTTTCCCGCGCAAGCCGCCCGGCTGATGTGGTTGGGCCTTTTGTGGATGATCGGCGCCTGTTGGGTGTTGCTGTGGCTGATATTCAACTTGTAACAGCTCGTAAGCGTGCAACCCCCATTACAGCGCACCTTCAGCCTCACAAACCGGCTGGCTGGCATAATATGGGGTGGGCCGAATGTGCATGGACAAACGGCAACGCCACCCTGCCGCTAGATACACAAACAGACCGTAACGAAATTGCCATGCTGTCCATTACCCTACAGGCAACGGGTGTTTACCCGCTTGTAGAAGACGTGCAGCCAAACGCGCAGGTACGTTCTGCCTGATAGGTTCTCAAACCTTTCAGCTATCATAAAAGAGGCCCTGCTTTTACAAACAGGGCCTCTTTTTATTTTGTAATCTTTCTAGAACTGCACAGTTGGAAGAGGCGTTTTCTGTGCCACCCACATATCAGGCGGGATTTAAAAAATGCTCTGCCTGCATGATATAATAGGGTTTTGGCTAAACACGTTATTCCCCTTTACTGTTCAGCCCTTTTTCCTGCCGGTAGCGGTCATAATACTCACCAGCCATGCGGCGCAGGGCGGCCCCAATGGCAGCGTATTGATACTCGTTCAGGTTGGCCAGCGAGGCACGGGCCGAAGGGCGTTTTACGGCAAAACCATCACCCGGCAGCAGCACAACGCCTGTTTCCTCTGCAATACGGAACAGGATTGTCTGATAATCCATACGTGTCATCAACCAGCGGGCAAAGCGGGTGCCGTAAAGCTGTGTCACCACATTTACCAAATCTATCAGCGTGTAATAATGCGTGCTGCCAGCATCATCCGGGGCTTTTACGCCCAGATCTCGATACAAGGCCAGTTCGCGCCGATGCAGCAAACGCTTAAGGGCGTTTTTATACGCATCCCGCCCATCTATTAACGCAAACAGGGCAAACAGCACCATTTGCACCTGCTGCGGGGTAGAAAGCCCTGCTGTATGGTTAAGGGCCACGGTGCGGCTATCTGCCACCAGCCTATCCAAAAACTTCAGGCCGCGCACATCTGGCGTAAGCGAGGCATAGCGTTTATCCAGCTCAACCTTTTCGGCTTCTGGCAGCGCCGCCAGTGCCTCATCCAGCACGTTTTGTTCGTGCATGGCAATCACACCCAGACGCCAACCCGTAGAACCGAAATATTTGGAGAAGGAATACACCAAAATAGTATTATGCGGGCAGATGGCATAAATAGAGCGGAAATCATCTGCAAACGTGCCGTACACATCGTCTGTTACGATAATGAGGTCTGGCCGTTTTTTAACAATCTCGGCAATGCGGGCCAGCCCTTCATCACTTATCCGCACAGATGGGGGGTTGCTGGGGTTAACCACCAGAAAGATCTTAACGGATGGATCAAGCAGTTTATCCAGCTCTTCATCCGGGTATTGCCAGCCTTGTTCCGGGCAGGCGTTAATGGCCACTTCCTGCAACTGGTAATCACGCAGTTCGGGAATTTCTACATACGGGGTAAACACCGGCATGCCGATAGCCGCTTTATCACCCGGATTGATCAGCCCGTTTTCACGTAGCGATGCAAAAATATAGCTAATGGCCGCCGTGCCACCTTCCAGCGCAAACAGGTTTGTTGTGCTTTCTGGCATGGTGCCGCCTGCCATTTCGTGCAGCAGATAATGGCGTACCACTTTTTCCGTATAACGCAGCATGCGCGGCGGTGTGGGGTAATCACAGCCTAAAATACCGGATGTAATTTCCAGCAAAAATTCATCTGCGGGCAGGCCAAGCTGGTCGCGCACATAAGATACGGCACGGCGCAAAAAGGAAATACCCGGCACGTTCTGGTTATCTGCCAAAAATGCCTCAAACCGTGCCTCTATGCCCTCACGCCGGGGCACACCGCCTACGCCTTCTGCCATGTAGGAAAAGGTTAAAGCAGAATCTGCTGCGGCAAACATGCCAAGCTGAAAAAACCCTTGCCGGGGCAATGTTGCCAGAAAATTGGGGTTGCCACGCCCGGCATCCAACATGGCGCGCTGGGCACGACCAGAGGCCAGCTTTATAAGCTCATCTTTCAGTTCAAATGGGCTGAGATGACGAAATTTTTGATACGCATCTGGCGTGGTAGACATGCGGGGTTTCCTTCCTGCGGAACTTCTTGCCATCATCAGCTTGCATGTCCTGTTCTATTATGACCAGTGGGAAAGTGTAAAAAAACAGCGGTTTGGCCCCTTGCATGAGGTGCAATTACACTTCCTCGTTCGGGGGGAGAGGTGCGGAAAGACGGCTGGCTACAGCCAGAAGCACCGCCGTAATGGGGGAGGCAAAAATAAAACCCCACATACCCAAAAACGCACCAAAAATTGTTTGCGAAAGAATGGTGAGTGCAGGCGGCATCCGCACCGCACGTTTTTGAATGAAGGGAGACATCACATACCCTTCAAACGTCTGGATAGCAGCATACAGGCCCGCCACCATCATGGCCTCACGCGGGCCAACGGAAAGTGCAATCAGCAACGCAGGCACGGCCCCAATAAACGTACCCAGATACGGCACAAAATTGGCCAGCCCCGCCACCAGCCCCAAAGGCAGCGCCAACGGCATGCCCAGCAGGGAAAGGCCGCTCCATGTCAGCATGCCCACAACCGTCATATCCAGCATCTGGCCCGCCACCCAAGCGGTTAGGGCGTGGCCGGTTGTAAGCAACACAGTGCGCATGGTGCTGCGGTAAGCTACAGGCGTTATGCGCAAAATGCCGTTGGCATACAGGTGGGGTGAAAGCGCAAAATACACCCCGGCAATAATAATCACCACCATGGTGCCAACCGAACCAAAGGTGGATGTCAGCACGTTAGTCATGGAGCCTGCAAAATCCATGCCACCTTCTGAGCCTGCACGCCCATCTGGCACCATGTTGCCACCCAAAAAGCGCGGGAAGTGATCTAGCACCGCATGGCCCAGCGGGTTGCTGTCCAGCATGTTGTGCAGGGCATCACGCTCGCTGGTAAGGGCTTCATGCAAGTGCGAAAGCTGCACTGTCAGTTCCGGGCCGGACACATGCACCACAAGGGAAAGCGCGCCCACAAGCACCAGCACAAACAGCATGACAGAAAGCCACTGCGGAATATGCAACAGGCGGGAGATAATGCGGGCCACAGCATGCAGCACCACCGCCACAAGGGCAGAGGCAAACACCACCATCACCACCGCGCCGCCAGAGCTTACAAACAGCCCGGCCGCCGTAACCGTTACCACCATAACGGCCAGCCGGTAAAAGCGGCGCACCGTGTTTTCCAGCTTGTGAACAGATGCTTCCAGCCCCGCAAGCTGCGGCGCCTCAGGCGCATGGGCCGTAGAAGCGGCTGGCGTTGGAGCGTGAGGGGGTGGGGCGCTGCTATCTGGCGGTTGCACGGCGTGTTTTCTCCTGCCTGCGGGGCGGAAGAACACAGGGCGCACTGCACCCTCTGCCAACCACCGACATTTGTGCCGTTGTGCTGCAAAATGGCACCGCCCACACCCTTTTTTCTTGCAACGCAGGCTAAACGTGGCGGGCCACCCTGCCTGTTTTGCCTGTTACAGGCTGTTTCATAAGTCAGTAAACGGCCAAATTTCTTGAGTCATACCCTACAAACTTGGGCAGTTTGACCGATAATGGGGTAATTTAGGGCAAAAGTTATTCTTACCCGTTTGGGTTAAAATAATAGGGCGACTTGCGCCCTAATTGTTGCGATAACACAACATATAATCTGATGAAGTTCATTATATTAATATGAATATCTTGCTATAATCGCCCTATAAATAGGAACAAAAATTAAGGAAAATAATATGGCAACCCCTGAAAATACCGATGAAACCTTAGACATGTTAAATGAAGATGAGTATGGAGTGAATGGTAATAATTTTTCATTCTGGCTTATAAAAGAAGCACTTCAAAGTGGCACTGACATACTAACTAGACAAGAAAAAACCATTGATGCTTTGAGGACGCAAGCGACATCTATGCTTGGTTGGTTTGTAACACTGACAACGGCAGTAACATTTGCTTCTGTATCAGCAAATAAAATTGCTGTGGGAGCCTGTATGGCTGCTTTGGGTTGTATCGCCTGCGTATGTTGTATTGTATCTTTGCTACCTCAAAAATGGGTATACAAAGAATTTGAACCTCAACAAATATTAGAAGCCCAAGAAGAATCAGAAAAAGACTTCAAATACGCGAATGCATTAGGATATCAATACGCAATAAAAATCAACAAAGAGGCATTAGACAAAACCACCACCTATATTAAGTATGCGTGGCTCATTTTTTGTCTAATGCCTCCAGCGGGAATTTTATTTTACTTTATTTTGTCTTAAACTTCTACTCTGAGTTCCTTTTGTTTCAATGGGCGGAATTCTAGGATTTATGCCGTTAGGCATCCCACCTTGAACTATAGAACCCCGTGTGGGGGCCTGCATTATGCCGCCACTTTTTGAAGTTCTTATTGTAACATTAGTCTTAGGCGTTGGTTTTTTCTCAGACATTTTTACGTAACCATTCCAATTTGCTTTTAAAATATCAGAAACCACTTACAGCGTAAAGAATGATAGAATTTAGATATATTCCCTCACATTAAACAGGCACCACCCTTCTCAGCATCAAGCGTATGAAGGCCAAACGCACCATCCCGCAACTATGGGAAATGGTGCGCTCTTGGTCAATCGTAAGACGCCTGCAATCACCAAGCCAAGCGAAGCTACGTTCTACCACCCATCTGTTTTTGACGGGCACAAAACCAGTCTTGGCTGTGGTGTGGTTTTGTCCAATCTCTACCACGGCCTTGAAGGCTGATTTCACATACCCCGCAAACATGGTTCCTCTGAACCCTTTGTCTGCCACCACCTTCTTCAAACGGGGATTTTTGGCCCGTTTGCGGTATTTGGTCATGACCTTTTTGCCGCCTTTGGTGTCATGGCGGTTGGCCGTGGTCACGGAGACATCAACCAGTAGCCCAAGGCTATCGGTGGCAATGAACCTCTTGCGACCTTTTACGCGCTTGCCACCGTCATAGCCCTTGGTCTCAGCACTGGCACACTTGCCAGTTTTGACGCTTTGGCTGTCGATTACCAACAAAGACGGTTGCGGGTTTTTGCCTGCGGCCCTTCGCACCCTCTCATACAAGTCATAATGGATACGCCGCCACCGGCCCCGTTGCTGCAATTCAGCAAAGTAGCGATAAACGGTCTCCCACGGGGGGAACTCTTTGGGCAAGCCGCGCCACTTGCAGCCATGAACGACTACATACAGGATGGCATCAACAACGCGCCGCATATTGGTTGCGCGTGGCCGACCGCCTTTCTTGGCGCGAGGAATGTGACGTTTGATTAGCCCCCACTGTTCATCAGTGAGATCAGTATCGTAGGCCATCAAATGCACACCACGCCAATCATCTCCCTATTATACGATAGGGCATACCCAAGTCAATTAAATTTTATTTTAATATCGTTCTATATCAAGGGCTTACAGTGAAACCTAGCTGCCAGTTTCGGCCTATGCTACTATGTAGCCGCGCTTGGCAGCGCACTGAAACAAGGTGGCCCCTATGTCGGGTGGCCTACCAAATAGAACACCCGGACTTATTGTCCAGCGGTGAACGGTGAGAGCTGTTTACTGTTGCGGGAATAGGTAGGGCGTGAGTTCACCTTTGTTTCACACGCTGCCAACCGCCCGACGCCAGGAGGTGTCGGTGGCACATCTATGCCCTTGGCAGGGCAATGAAATGAGGCAACTATGAAACCGGGTATAATTCTCGTTAGCGCGGGATTATTGCTAGGTTCTACCCAAGCCTTTGGGAAAAACGTCTGCGATAAACCTGATGCAGTGCAAGCCGCCAAAGAGCAGCTTGCACGATCACTCGACATATCTGAAACCGATGATATGTCGCTCATAAATTGACCGACGGCACCCCTGTTTGCACAGGAAAACTATCCAATCCAAAATTTGAAACCATTTCTGTTTGGAATGTTTCGTATATGTCGGGTCAGCCTGTTGTTTCTGTTCTTCAGGCTATTACGCCAGCCTATTTCAAGAGCAATGCGTATGAACAGCAGCAACAAGAGGCGAAAGCACATTCTGATGCTTTTCATCAAGAATATCAGCAACGAGTGCAGCAAGAGCAGCAACAGTTCAAAAAAGAAAAGCTGAAAGAAAGTTTGGGACCCATAGGCGACATTGGTGGCGCATTAGGTCTTTTCAACTAAAAATTGTTTGGAGGCGGGGTGAATACCCCGCCTTTTTTGCTATCTGCGGCTTACTTTGCATAAGGGTAAAGCTACCCAAGTCAGTAGGGTATGACTCACGTTTTCGGGTGATTTAGACCCTTTTGAAACAGCCTGTTAACGTGCCAGACATGCAAAAGGGCCACCTCACCGGGCAGCCCTTATGACAATGAGGCATATTTTTTAAAAACGATGCCTTATTTTTTGCGCGTGGCAGCAGAGGGCGGTACACCCAGCCAGCTTTCCATAACGGCCACGTTGCGCATGTTGGCCTTAAAGGCAATGTCCAGCAGATCACCCGCCACAGGCACCACATCCACGGCGGCTTCTATGGCAATATTGCTTATCATACGCAGCAGCAGTTTGGGGGGCAGGCCCATGCGCCATGCCTCCCACACCACATAAAAGGAAAGCAGGCCCATAACCGTGCTGCCACCGCCGGGCACCAGCCCCACAATGGCATCTGCCCCTACCCTTACGCGGGTGCCGGGCAGCCTAATGGCAGCATCCAGCAACCACGCAAAACGGCGCGCCCGTTTAAGGCGGCGCAATGCATCCGCAGAGGGCTGCCCGTGTGCAGACTGCCCACTTTGGAAAGAGGAAAACCCGGTATGAGCCAGAGCATGTGTTGTCATGCTCCCTCACGTAAGCAGCAGGCATGCTGCTTTCAAGAGGCCCAGCCACTTGTATGATCCATAGCGGTGGCGCCTCCAGCAGAAGTTGCCCGTTGCGGATCTGGCCTAAAATCCAGCGCCAGACCATTCATGCAATAACGCTGGCCGGTGGGGGGTGGGCCATCAGGAAAAACATGGCCCAAATGCCCTTCGCACTGTGCGCAATGGGCCTCTGTGCGCACCATACCGTGGCTGGTATCTTTGTGCGTGGCAACGGCGTGGGGTTCTGCCGCCCAAAAGGAAGGCCAGCCACTACCACTTTCATACTTGGTGTGAGAGCGGAACAGCAGCGCCCCACAGGCCGCGCAATGATACGCCCCCTCGCGCTTTTCATGATTCAGTGGGCTGGAACCGGGATACTCCGTTCCGTGGCCAAACAGAATCTGCTCCTGCTCTGGGGTAAGCGGGCCACGCGGGCCGCACCCACCGGCACCGCAGCTGCCTGACAAAGAATCTGACATGGCTAATCGCCTTTCCTGCCGTGTTTACAGTTGCATGTTACGGCACCAACAACGTGCATGGCTATAGTTTGGCACCTTCACACTCTAGCGACTGCCAAAGACAACGCCGCCACAAAATACAGCCTACCCCATTGCATGTACACATCTATACCGGCACCACATGGCGTATGGTTAATGCACCCTCCCCCGCCCCTGTTCTGGTTTTGCTACGAGATGATTACCGCGTGGCTGATAACCCAGCCCTGCACGCGGCCTGCGCAACGGGGCAGCCCGTGCTGTGCGCCTATGTACAGGATGCCGCCTTGCAGGATGCCCCCACCACCCGCATTGCAGGTTGGGCGCAAGCCGCGTGTGCGCAACTGGCCACCAGTTTGCATAAACAGGGACAGACTTTGTTAATGTTATCCGGCCCAACGCGGCTTTCTGTTCCCGCATTGGCGCAGGCCATAAATGCTACAGATGTGTTCTGGAACCGCCGGTATGATGCGCCGGGCATTGCGGCAGATACGGATGTGCATGCAAGCCTGAAAAAACAGGGGGTGACAGTACACTCCTGCACCGGCCGTTTGTTATTTGAACCCTGGGCCATACGCACGCAGGCGGGCCAGCCATACCGTGTGTTTACCGCATGGTGGCGCGCCGCGCGGGATTTGCCAGAACCGCCGCCACCACTGCCAGTACCAGACATGCGCGGTAAAAGTTATGTGCCTGCTCGCGCTCTCAATTTGCCAGAAGGCGTGCGCCTTGGCCGCGTTGGCACGCAAATGCGCCCCGCCCTGCCCGGCTGGACAAGCGGAGAACAATGTGCCCACACCAACCTGCACCGGTTTATAGAAAACGCGCTAGAAGATTATGAAACACAGCGAGACAGAACCGATGCCACACATGGAACATCACTGCTTTCACCTTATATTCGGGTGGGGCAGATTTCTGTGCGCCAGATCTGGCATGCCATCCGCCATGCTGCACACCTGCACCCACAACTGGCCACAGATGCCGAAAAGTTTTTGGCAGAACTAGGCTGGCGTGATTTTGCGTGGATGCAGATGTTCACCACACCAGACCTTGCCACCCGCAACCTGCGCGCTGAATTTAACCACATGCCGTGGCGCACGGATGCCACAGATCTGGCAGCATGGCAGCAGGGGCAAACGGGGTTTCCGCTGGTAGATGCCGGTATGCGCCAACTGGCCCGCACGGGCTGGATGCACAACCGCGTGCGCATGGTTGTGGCCTCCTTTTTAACCAAACATCTGCTGACAGACTGGCAAAAAGGAGAACGCTGGTTTTATGCACACCTGTTGGATGCAGATGCCGCCGTAAACGCCATGAACTGGCAATGGGGCGCTGGCACAGGCATTGATGCGGCACCGTGGTTCCGTATTTTTAACCCGGTGGGCCAATCTGAAAAATATGATCCATTAGGCCAATATATTCGTACATGGGTGCCAGAACTGGCGGCGCTGGATAACAAAACCATCCACACCCCTTGGAAAAGCGCGCAACATTTAAATTACCCGCCCCCGATTGTAGACCTTAAGCTGGGCCGCCTACGTGCATTGGAGTGTTGGAAAAACCTGCCCAAATAGCACGCGATCATTATAAAACAGGCCCCACCCCGGTAGAGGTAGAGCCTGTTATTGCCCTTAACTTTTGAAATCAGGCAGAAAAAACCTGTGCTTTTTGCTCTGCCTCATGCAGCAGGTAAGGCCCGGCGGCACGAATGGTCATGGACAGAAGGCCCATTTTACCTTTGGTAAAATCACCCATAGGCAGCACGGCGTTGCCGTTTGTCCATGCGCAATCTGTCCAATCGGTATCATGCCAGCCTTCGGGCTTTTCCGCCTGAAGATGCGCTGTAATGGTATGCAAGTTTTTGGCTGTGATAAAATGCACATCCGCCACAGCTACGCCCATCTGGCGCCTATCATCCACAAACGGCCCGATAACATCAGCCGGGCGGCTGGCGCGGGAGACAATGCGCACAGACTGCGTATGAGCAGGCAGCATAAAGCTGTAACGCTGGCCATCCTGCCGCACTGGCCGAATAATTGCCCCTGCCTGCGTAACCAGATGCAGGTTGGAATCTGTGACCATAACAGCCTGTTCTACTGGCACATGGCACCCAGTTACACTGTTTTCACGCGCTTCTAGCTTGTGGAACAGGGGTTCAACAAAAGCGCGATCCACACAAAGTGGAGCGCCTGCATCTTTTGTCCAGTTCCGCACAGCGCCGCGCAGGGTTGCCACCTTGCCTTCCTGACGGAAAGACGCACGGTTGCCCGTATCCAGATAGCTTTCTGTGAGCATACCATCGGCAGTGATAACCGAATGCTGTGCTGTTTCTACATGGTAGTAATCATAGGAGAGAATAGACTTATCGTAAAAAATGGATACACCATTTACCAACATCCGCACTGGCACAAACTTGCCATCAAAGAACAAGCAATGTTCTGCGGTAATCAGCATATCCTTGTAGGGCACGCCATCTGCAATGGCATCTTTAAGAATACGCACCGGGTAGCCTGCCTCATCATCCGGCAGACCTGCGCGCACCACGGCATGCGCCTTGCCAACCCATACAACCGGACGCGTGATGTCTTTGTTGTTTTTCCAATCGAACGTAACAACCTGATCACCAATCTGGATATCTTCCACCGCAACATCCCCTTCGGAAGTGCGGATCATGCTGCCAGCAAGAAAGCAAACAATTTTATCAGCGGTAAGGTAGGTTTTGCCGTTAACTGTTTTAACAGTGAATGTAGAACCTTCATCTGCTTCAGGTAGCTGAAAAGATGACGTACCTGAAATAGGCTGCCCATTATCCGTAAGTGTATAAACACCATTCACATACGTATAGTTATCGGCTGCCATACCATCCAGAATAATGGTATCACCAGAAGAAATATTTGTAATGTATTCAATAATACTTGGCGTTGTTCCGGCGGCAACTTCAATTGTGCCTCCGTCCCCACCAAACTGAATCAAGCCGGAAGTTGTTGTGGCATAGCCCCCCAGAATAAGCGTGCCACCATTACCAACCACAACGGTGGAACCTGTTGCAATTTTATCTGAGTTATCAAGCGTTAATGATGCACCATCTGAAACGGTAACTGTTGCAGTGCTCCCGGACGCTTCCCCAACATTCCAGCTAGTTGCTGTAACAACAGCATTATTATTTATAGAAATAGTGCCTGTAGTTGCTTGAGTAGGATCAGAAAGTGGAACTGTTGGTGTGATATAAGCAGTCCCGATAATACTGCCGCTTTCATTAATGCTGATAACGCCGTTGCTGTCTGGCTCGATAACCGACTGACTTCCGTTGGTCGGCTTAAAGATAATCGACTCAGCCATTTGTTGTGCCCTTTTACATGGTTTGCCTGCGCCGATTACGCTTTGTTTGGAAAATATCATCCACTACCATATGGGGTGTGTTTGAAAAAAAAATAATTATACCAAATGGTATATTGCGTTTGTATCGCATTAACTTATTGTGCGCGTGCCGTTGAGGGCAACCGTGTACTCTTTGAGTAAGTATTACTCAAAAATGGATATTCACAGACATGCTTTCAGAAATAATAAAAAATATATACGCAACTATTGACAATAGAAGTCTATGGAAAAAATCACTCGCCACTATTGCAGAATACTGTAACGGCAGCAATGAAGGTGGGGCTGCACTGGTTCCTTTAGACCCGGATTGTGTTCAATGGCGTTATGGAAGCAGCAAAAACGAAGAATCTGACTTACTTTATTACTCTCAATGGAGCGGAAAATCTCCGCTAAGATCATACAAACCCCAAAGTATGCCCGGAGATTTTTGTTATATAGACGATAGCTTTCTAACAGATAAGGAGCTTGATCACTCTCCATTTTATCAGGAATATCTCAAAGATTTTGGCGTCCGCAGGCTACAGAATTGCCTTTTTGAAAATTTTCGCGGTAAAAAATTTCTTTTATCCATACAAAACCCAATCGACGCCCCAGCCGATACCCTTTCAACATCCAAAAAAAAGCTGATCACGCTTATTCCCCATATTATACAGGCTATAAATATAGGGGATAACTTCTATTATAACAAAAACACAAAAGATTGCTTTCAATGCCTTATCGACAATATGCCGTATGCTATTGCCATTTTTGATAAACAAAACAATATTTTATTTGCAAACCATAAGATGATAGATATGGAACAATATGGTATTTTTATTATAAACAATAAAATCAAAAACAAATATGAAGATTCTAAAATAAAAATAGAAAAATTGTTAAACTCTACTGAAAAGGATACATATGTTACGTTCTCAACAAAATCACAGAAAAAATTTATTGCGAAAATCGGTTTTTTCAACAACATTAAAAAAAACAATCAGGATATTTCTCTTCTTTTCCCAAAGTTCCTTATTATTCATGATTGCCATATCAATAAGAATACAGAAAAAATACTTAAAAACTTCTTTCTTTCTCCTGCACAATCCAAAATTTCTTGCATGATTGCCAATGGGCTTCCTGTAAAGGAGATAGCTAAAACGCTTAATATTACTGAAGGCACAGCCAGACAAACTATTAAGGAGGCTTTTACTCGTCTGGATATTAACAGTCAGGTCAAGCTTGCTTCCTTCATAAAGGACATAGATTGTTTGCCATAATTATAGCCGCATAACATCAAACCCCTACCCGTTAAAAGCAGCGTGATTCTGTTCTGGAACAGCGCCACAAACCCATACATAGCCAAACCGGACAGGCAGATATGGTGCCTGATAATTTCATCTCACGCCAAGGCGGCCCTTTTCTCCAGTTCCCACGTAAGAAATCATGCGCCTAAGCTGTTGATCTTTCATGGCGGCAAAACTACGCTGGCACTGTTTCTTCTTCCAAAATAGTTTTTAGCGTCGCCCTATCATGCCAAAACCCTTACGCCAGATATGACATTTGCCGATCTGCTGGTCATGCTGGCGTACCTTACAGCCCTGCCCCTTCTGGCGCTGGGGCTTGCTGGCCGCCAAACCTCCGCCACAGCATACCTTGAAGGGCATGGTGATCTGCCGTGGTGGGCACTCTGCCTTTCCCTTGTAGCAACAGAAACCTCTACCCTTACGCTTATCAGCGTGCCCGGCATTGCCTATGGCAGCGGCATGGTTTTTGTGGGGTTGGCCCTTGGGTATCTGATAGGCCGCGCCATTGTGGCCTGGAAGTTTCTGCCCCTTTATCAATCAGGCAAAATGCTCAGCGCGTATGATTGGCTGGGCCAGCGCTTTGGCGCTTCCATGCAGCGTATGGCGTCCTCTACATTTTTAATCACACGCTTGCTGGCGGAAGCTGTGCGTCTGTTTGCAGGCATGTTGCCTCTGGCGGCTATGTTGGATGCCGCACATATGGGCCTGCCCCATGCTGCATTGCTGGGCGGTATTATGCTGGTTACGCTGTTTTATACACTGTGCGGTGGCCTGCGCGCTGTTGTGTGGTCAGACAGTATTCAGTTCGGGCTGTATCTGTTTGGCTCTGCCGCCTGCCTTGCCCTGCTGTGGCAGGTAGCCCCTCCGGGTGTGCTGCACACGCTATATGCTGCGGGGCGGTTTGATTTGTTTGTGAACCATACGCCACCTTTCACCAGTTCCTTTACGCCACTGGCAGCTCTTTTGGGCGGCACAGTGCTTTCTGTAGCCTCGCACGGAACAGATCAGCTTATGGTACAGCGCGTATTGGCGGCCCGCTGCCTGCGTGATGCACGGCTGGCCCTTATGGGCAGCGCTGTGGGAGTGGGCCTTTTGTTTGCGCTGCTTTCTGGCGTGGGCGTGCTGCTATGGGCACATCATGGTGGGGCCACCTTGCATCAGGCTGGATTTGCCACGCCAGATGCCATTTTTCCCGCCTATATCGCGCAGGAACTGCCCTCCGGCTTACGGGGGCTGATGCTGGCTGGCGTACTGGCAGCCACTATGGGGTCTCTCTCCGCCACGCTTTCCGCCATGACAGCCGCCACAATGGGAGATTTTGCAGCCCCCTGCGCATGGGCGGCCCGCAAACTTGGCCTTTCCGGCCTTGGGTTTGCACGGGTTGTTACCTTGTTCTGGGCTGTGGCATTGGTGGTGTGCGCGGGCATGTTTGCACAGGGCAGCCAGTCTGCCGTGCTGGTTGGGCTTTCTATTGCCGCATGTGGGTATGGCCCCATGCTGGCCAGCTTTATAGCTGGCATGGCATGGCCGGGCCTAAAGGCGCGCATATTGGCCCCCGCCTTTGGCCTGAGCGTACCGCTTATGGTGCTGGCCATGATGTATCTGCACCCCCACGGCAAACCGCTGGCTTTTGTCTGGCTGATTGTGCTGGGCATGATCACACTGTTTGGACTGGTCGGCCTGCGCTATGTGATACAAAAGAAAATACGCCATTAGTTTTATACAAAGGGTTCCAGTTATGCTCCAGCCTGCCTCTGTTCCGCTTGCCCATACAGAAACGCTGGATGCCCGCTACACAGATCTGGACATATGGCCTACAGGCACGGTGCTGGAAGCCCTGCTGGAAAGCCAGCTTGGGGCCGTTGCCGCTGTAAAATCCGCCCTGCCACAACTGGAAGCCGCCATTACAGCCGCCGTACCGCGGTTAGAGGCCGGAGGCCGCCTGTTTTACGTGGGCGCAGGCACATCGGGCCGTATTGGGTTGCAAGATGGGGTAGAGCTTATTCCCACCTATGGTTGGCCTGCTGAGCGGCTGGTGCTCATGCTGGCAGGCGGTGATGCCGCGCTATTTAACCCCGTTGAAGGGGCAGAAGATGATGAAGCTGAAGCCCGCCGCGCCATAAATGCCCATGCCCCCACCGCGCAGGATGTTGTTATTGGCGTGGCGGCCAGCGGTGGCACGCCTTATACCTGCGCTGCGCTGGAAACTGCCAAGGGTGCAGGCAGCCTGTGCATTGGCATGTCATGCAGCCCAAACACACGCCTTTTGAATACTGAATACCCGGTGCTGATCCAAACCGGGCCGGAAGTGGTGGCAGGCTCCACCCGTATGAAGGCCGGTACGGCGCAAAAAGTAACCCTTAATCTGCTGTCCACCACGTTAATGATCCGCTTGGGCCATACATGGCGCGGGCAGATGGTAGATATGCGCATTGTTAACGCCAAGCTGGTGCGGCGCGCACACCGCATGTTGCGCCATCTTACGGGCTGCACACAAGCGCAGGCAGAAGATGCCCTGCAACACGCCAACGGCAGTATCAAGCTGGCCGTACTGCTGCGCCACGGGTTGGATGTTCCGCAGGCCCGGCAGCTTTTAACGTTGTGTGGCGGGCATTTACGCAAGGCTCTGGCGCGTATTGCGGCAAAAACCCCCGCAGAGGCCTCAGCCTAATGGCCGCCCACCCCACCATTCTGGCGCTGGATGGCGGCGGCACCCATACGCGTGCGGTGGTAATAGCACCAGATGCCACCGTAATGGCGCAGGCTACTGGCCCCGGTTGCAACCCGTTTGATAGGCCAGAATGGGCCGAAAACCTGCGCCACCTTCTGGCACAAATGCCACGCACCACTTTGCAATCTGCCGTGCTGGGCATGGCAGGGTATGATACCGCACGCCCTTCCTCCGCCCAGCAGGAACAGGTGGCCCGCGCAGCCCTTGGCCCCAATGTGCAGCTGTGGTTAGAAAATGATGTAGAAACCGCACACCGCGCCGCCTTTGCGGGCCAAGCGGGGATGTTTGTGTTGGCGGGTACCGGGTCTGTCGCCATGGCGGTGGGGGCAAACGGGCAAACAGCACGCGCTGGTGGCTGGGGCTGGCTTTTGGGGGATGAAGGCGGCGGTTACTGGATAGGCCGCAAAGCGCTAGGCTATGCCACGCGGTATCTGGATGATCCTTCCGTGCCTTTTGCCGCTTTTGCGCAAGCGTTGCTCCTTAGCCTGAACCTGCCCACCACAGGCCCCACCGCACCAGACGCCCTGCGAGAATGGCTGCGCACCCGCACGCACCCGCGTTCCGCCGTGGGCGATGTAGCCGCAACCGTACACACATTAGCTCAGAACAAAGAAACATACGCCATAGCCCTACTGCGTGCCGCTGGCGGACATCTGGCAGAACTGGCCCACGCAACGGCCAAACAGGTAAGCAACCTGCCGCCTTCTCCTCTGCCTTTGGCGTGGAGCTACGGCGGTAGCGTGATGCACAACCCCGTTGTGCTGCAAACCGTCACATCCCTGTTGGGCACAAAACCGCACCCCGCTACACTGCCCCCTATTGGTGGTGCGGTATTAAAAGCAGCAGAACTGGCCGGATGGCATAGTGATGCCACATGGATCTGCCAACTTGCCCGCAATCTCACACACGGAAAGGCGATTGCATGATAAAGGGGTTTTCCATCCGCACTGGCTTACGTGTTCTGGCCGCCGGGTGCGCCGTAGGTGTGCTGGCAGGTTTTGGCGCAAACCTTGCCCCTGCCAGAGCAGATGCCGCGCAGCCCGCAGTGTTTAACGCACCGCAGCCACCGGTTATCATGCCCGCACCCAGTACGCTGCAAACGGATGGATCTGCTTTTGCTTTGCCTGCCCAATGGCAGGTTATCTGGCAAAGCCCCCCTACCCCGCTTTTAACCCGCGCCATGCAACGTTTTGCAAACCGCATGAGTGGAGTGGCCGGGCAAGAGGTTTATGTAGAAAATGCAAAAAAGGGAAAAGACCAAAACACTTTTCCCATCCACATTCAGTATGCGCGTGAGGCCAGTTTTCCCGCCCCCACCATGCGGGAGGATTATACGCTGGATGTGGGGCCAGATGGCATAACCCTAACGGCGCAAGGCCCTGCTGGTGTGCTGCATGGTTTGGCCAGCATTGTGCAGCTTGTACGGCGTGAGGCCACAGGCCCGGTTATGGCGCAGGCGCATATTCAGGATAGCCCACGCTTTACATGGCGCGGGCTGATGCTGGATGTAAGCCGCCACTTTATGTCCATCCCCACTATTGAGCGGCAGCTTGATGCCATGGAAATGGTAAAATTGAATGTACTGCACCTGCATCTTTCAGATGGCGCGGCATTTCGGGTAGAAAGCAGGCATTACCCGCGCCTGCAAAAAATCAGCAGCCACGGGCAATATTACACGCAGGCCGAAATCCGTAATCTGGTGCAATATGCAGCAGAAAGAGGCATTCGCATTGTGCCGGAATTTGATACGCCGGGCCACAGCTTTGCCATGCTGCTGGCCTACCCACAATACGCCTCTGTCCTACCCATGAACACAACAGACCGTGCCGAGATCAACCGCGCGGCGCTAGACCCCACAAACCCCGCCACCTACAGTTTTGTGCGTGGGCTGTATGCTGAAATGTCCGCCCTGTTTCCAGATCCCGTATTCCATATTGGTGGGGATGAGGTGGTGGCCAAACAATGGACACTGACACCCCGCATTGCGCGCTACATGCAGGCGCATCATTTTGCCACACCTGCTGATTTGCAAGCCAGTTTTACGAACCGCGTGGCGCAAATACTCAAAGCCGATGGCAAAATCGTTATGGGGTGGGATGAGGTTCTGGCGGCCAATGTGCCGCCCCACACCATTATAGAAAGCTGGCGCGGCCCAGCCAACACAGCAAAAGCCGCAGAGGCAGGCCTGCCCGTGGTGGTATCTGGCCCATATTATCTGGATAGGCTGCTGCCTGCCTCCGCCTATTATGAGACAGACCCGCTAGACACCCGCAAGGATGCCGCAGAGGCACAGGCCGCAGCCCAAACAACTGGCCCCGGCGGCACCATTGCCACCCCCACAGACACCAAACCCGATGCCCCCGTACCCCCGTTAACAAAGCAGCAAAAAACCCTGATACTGGGGGCCGAAGGCGCATTGTGGACAGAAGTGGTGGATGAAGACATGCTGGATGCCCGCCTATGGCCCCGCATGGCCGCCGTGGCGGAGCGGTTTTGGTCTACCCCACAAAACTGCGTGCCTCAAACCCTGTATGGCAGGCTGGCGATGACTCAGGATAAACTGGATCTTATGGGCCTGAAAAGCCGCGAAGATGCAGATGCCCTGCTAGACCGCCTTGCCGCGGGTGAAACACAAGCCCCGCGTGTGCTGCTAAGTGCTGTTTCCCCCGTACGCAATTACGCCCATAACCACGAATTTTTACAAATCCGCCATAAGCAAACGGCCACGGAACAGGATTTAAACACCCCATCAGACATTGCCAGCCCAGATAGCTTTGAGGCTGAAAGGTTTAATGCCGAGGCTGCTGCCTTTGTAAACGGCAAGGTGGAACTCAAGCCAGAGCTGGAACGGCAACTCACCATCTGGGCGGATAATGATGCCGCGTTTCATCAGGTTGCAGCCCGCCATGCTGCGCTTACACCCGCACTAGCGGCATCTACCCGGTTGGCCGCCCTTGCCCGTGCCGGGCTGGCGGCACTGGGTACAGAGCGCACACCCGGATGGCGTGAACAGGCGCGGGAAACATTGGATGCAGCGCGCAAGGACATTGCAGCTTCATCCTCCATCCATGTTGTCACCAATACGCCCCAACCTGCGGGGGATTTAATCCAGCGTATTGTACCGGGTGTGGAAGCCTTGGTAACGCGCGAAGGCGGATTAACCCTGCCCTAAGAACGCATTTTTACAAACGCGCTACCGCAGCATATGTCTGTATGGCTGCACGGACACGTGTAAAAACGCTACTCTGCTTACTCTGGCTGTGCCGTGCATAAATCCCACGGCACAACGGCGTTTTCTACCCGCCGCGTGGTAACACCGTAAGTTTGGCGCACCATCTCATCTGTCAGGCTGGTAGGAGGAATGGTATGCCCAATACGGCCCTGCTGCATGAGCACCAAGGTTTTGCAAAAACGTGTGGCCAGCAACAAATCATGCAACACCACCACAACGCACGTGCCCCGTGCCGCCAGTTTGCAAAACACCTGCATAACCGCCAAGGCATGGGCGGGGTCCAACGCGGCTACGGGTTCATCCGCCAGCAAAATGGGGGCCTGCACCGCTAAAGCACGCGCCAGCATAAGCCGTGCACGCTCTCCACCAGAAAGCTGGCTGGCTGGGCGATCCGCCAACCCCAGCAACCCCACTTCCGCCAAAGCTTGCGCCACTGCCGGATGATGCAAGGCCTGTGTGGGAGATTCCCCATAAGGCAAGCGCCCCAGTGATGCCACCTCCCGCACTGGCATGGGCGGAAATGGCGGCACATCCTGCGGCATATACGCCATAAGCCGCGCACGCTGGGCCAATGTAAGCCGTTGCAAAGGCGCGTCATCACACACCACATGCCCCTGCGTGGCGGGTAACAAGCCCGCCATAATACGCAACAGCGTACTTTTGCCAGCACCATTAGGGCCTATTAATGCTGTTACGCTTCCCGCCTCAAATTGCACAGTGGCAGCTTGGAGAGGCTGCGCGCCCTCTATGCTGAACCCAACATTCTGCACATTTAACATGACAGCATGTTCCGTTTTCTAAACAAGATAACACGGTGGAAAAACACAGGCGCCCCCACCAAGGCCGTTACCACACCCAACTGCAATTCTGTGCGCCCGGCCATAAGCCGCACTGCCAGATCTGCCGCCAGCAAAAGCGCAGCCCCGCCCAAAAATGCTGGCACCATAAGCCGAGATGGCCGATGCCCCGCCAAAGGCCGCAACAAATGCGGCACCACCAGCCCCACAAACCCGATAGCGCCAGAAACCGCAACGCAAGAGCCCACAGCCAATGCAGTGCCCACAACCACGCGCATTTGCACGCCCCCAACACCACCAAGCCGAAAACCGAGACTTTGGGCCACGTCCTCCCCCATTGTTAGGGCATCCAAGGCGCGGCCACAGCCCATAAGCAGGGCACACCCCACCACCACGCCGGGCAAGGCCAGCAGCACATCATTAAGGGTGCGATCTGTTAAAGACCCCATAAGCCAATGCATGATTTCAAACGTGGCATAGGGGCTGGGCACCAGGTTCAGCACCAGTGCGGTAAGGGCTGCGGTAAAACTGCTCACTGCCGCACCAGCCAACAACAGCACCAATGCGCCACCACGCCCCACCAGCGCCACAAGCAACGTGGCCGTAACCAATGCACCAGCCAAACCACCCAAAGGCAGCAAAGCCGAGGCTATTTGAAAAAGCCCTGTATAGAACACACAAACAGCCCCAAGGGCTGCCCCGCCAGAAACACCTAAAAGCCCCGGATCAGCCAGCGGATTGCGCAAATAGCCTTGCAGCACCGCACCACTTAGCCCCAACGTGCCGCCAACCATAAGGGCCAGCAACATACGCGGCAGGCGCAACTGCCCCATAATAACCGCACCTATGGAATGCGCACCGGCCCACCAATCTGCCAAGGCTGCTGGCACATTAATGCTGCTTTCCCCCCACCACAAAGAGGCCACAGCCATAACGGCCACCAGCACCACCAACAGCGTGTTCAGCACAACGGGGCGCAAGGGCTTCATGGTTGGGTTTCCTTTACCGTAGGCTGCGCAATGGGTGGGTTTTGAAAATTCTTTGCGCCATCAGCCACAATGCTATCCCGCGCGTGACGTAATGAGGCAACGGCATCCAGCGTTTGTGGCAGCCCACACAGCCAAAGGCGCGCTGGCACATCCACAACATGCGGTGGCGCAAACATGGCCAGCATAACCGGGTTGGCCAGCATGGCCTGTGCAAGAGAATGGCCGGGGCCGGAGGGATCTCGCACCAGTAAATCGGGGTGATAAGCCAACAGCACTTCCAGCGGTACGCGCCCGCCCAAAGGTGGCGTGCCTGCCGTGGTGGCAAAGTTACGCAAACCGGCATGAGCCAGCACATCATCGGGCAAACTATGGGCGTGCACCACAAAGCCATTGGCCTCATACACCACGGCTATGGGGTCTGATAGTTGGCGGGTGGTAGCAAGTTCCGCCAACCGGGCTTGAAATGCCGCTACAAGCTGCCGCCCGCGTTCGGGGTGCCCCACCGCATTGGCAACTTGCATGATCTGGTCTGGAATATCCGCCAAGGAGGATGCGGGGGAAAGCGTAAGCACTTTGGCCCCTACCTCCTTTGCAGCCCGCACAGCCAAGCGGGCTGTAAAGCGGCCTGCCAGCACCACATCTGGTTTGGCGGCCAACACTGTTTCCGCCGTGGATTGCAACACCGGCACGTCCTGCGCCTGCTGGCACAACACAGATTCCGTGCAATCCCGCGCCAAAGTGGAAAGACCTATAATATCCTTGTGGTCTGCCAACATAAGGGCAAGCTGATCTGTGCACAGGTTAAGCGATGCCACACGCTCTGCCCGTGCTGCCCCCGGCGCAGGCACCGCAAGGGCTGCACCCAGTACACACATACCCACCCGGCGGAGGATTACGGAAAGCTGCATCAGTAATTCAGCGTAAAGCCGCCATAGCCTGCGCGGCCGGGCTGAAGATAGCCTATGGGGCTTTCATACTGGCGGTTCAGCAAGTTATCTGCCCGCGCAAACACCGTTACATAGCGGTTGATTTTATAACTGGCCGCCAGATCTATGGTGAAATATCCGTGGTCTTTACCGCATGTGCTGCAATACTGGTACGTATCGGAAATAACAGGCACATCACGCGCGCCGCTGACATACAGAATATTGCCCGAAAGCGAGAGCCCATCCACCGGCTGCCATGTGGTGTTGAAATTGAACTTGTGCTGCGGGCGGCGTTGGAGTTCTTGCCCGGTAGAGGCATCTCGCGCGTGGGTCCATGTATAGTTCAGGTTGAAATCCAGCGTATCCAGCGCTTTCCAATCCAGATACGCTTCCACGCCATACATGCGGGCACGGGCGACGTTATTGTAGGAATAGGTGGAATAATAATTTTCGTAAGAACTTACGGACTGGATAAGGTTGCGCACGTGGTTTTCATACCATGTGGCCCCAAAATGCAATTTGTCATGCGCCAAGGTTTGTTCTACGCCCACATCATACCCTATCAGGCGCTCGGCCCGCAGGTTGGGGTTCCCCTTTTCTGCATAGCTGGTGGAAATCTGGTTGGCAAAAAGCTGATACAATGAAGGGCCATGAAAACCACTGCCTGCACTGGCCTTGATAACCGTGCCGCTGTGCGGAATATGAATGGCCGGAGCCACGCGCCACGTCACATAATTGCCGTAGCGGGAATTGGCGTCATACCGGATATTGGCCGCACCATATAAAATCTTGTTCCAGTTACCCTGATACTGCCCATACCCTGCCGTGGTATCCATGCCCGCACTGGTGCTGAACGGCGTGGAAGATGGCGCGCTATTTCCTTGGTTGGAATTAAACGTGTCATGAAAATGCTCTGCCCCCACAAGCAGAGATCCGTATTTATCCAGATTGACGGTGCCGTGCCAGTCTATCTTGATACGGCTGGTGCGGTAATATGTGGGATCATACTGCAAGGCATCGCCTTCCAGCGTGGTGCCGGTTTCTGTCCAGCTTCTGCGGCCTGTCATATACCCCAGACCAATGACCTGATCGAACCTGCCACCAAATGAGGACAAATGCGCCGTGCCCCGCACAATGGCCTGATTTTGCGTGGTATGTTCACGCTCGCTGCTGACATCACCGTAATATCCCAAGCGGCTGTAATATTCATCTTCCATATTATAGCTGCTGTAGGTGTGCAGATTGCTCTGGATCAGCCGGGCCGTTAGCCCCAGATCAAAATTATGCGTCACATCATAGCCAAGGCGAATATTGGCGGAGCGGTTATCGTTTCTATCCCCCCGGTGGCGCTGCTCCTTATCTGCGCCAAAATAGCGCCCGATATAACGCGGGATTTCATGAAAGCCATCCTGCCGGTAATGAGAAAGCTCCACATTGTAATGGAACTTTCCCTTACTGCCGCGCGCGCCCATAACCTGATTAAACGTGCCGTAAGATCCACCTTCTACCCGCACAAAAGGGGTGAACCTGCCCTGCCCTTGCGCGGTGGTTATATCAATCACCCCGGCCATGGCATCCGCCCCGTACAGGCCACTTTGCGGCCCGCGCAAAATTTCTATGCGGCCCATGCCATCAGTTACAAACTGCGCGGCATCAAACGCACCAGAAGTGGAGCTGCCATCGTTAATATCCATGCCATCCAGCCGCACTTTTACCTCGTTGGCATTGTTGCCACGCATGAAAATAGAGGTGGTGCCCCCAAAACCGCCCGAACGCACCACATTCAGCCCCGGTTGGCGGGCCAGAATATCTGTTAACGTGCGGCGCTGCTGGGTGAGTATCTGCTTTTCTGTCACGATCGTCATGGCCGTGCCAATTTCATCCGCCCGCATGGGCCGCCGTGCGGCACTAACCGTAATGTAATCCGGGTAAGCCTGCGCGCTACGCGCTTGCACAGCTTGCATGCCCTCCACCCCGGCCAAAACAGGCGCATTTTGTGGCGCCGGAACAGTGGTAGCTGGTGTTGCTGCCGCCTTGGTGGCAACAGTATTTTTGCTCGTTGATGTGACGGAGGTTGGGGCATCTGCCGCCCAAACGGCAGTGGTTTCTACCAGCAGCAAAGATGAGCCGGTAAGCAAAAGGGTTTTAAGGCGCATGGCTTTAGGCAATCTCGCGGTTTAACAGCGTTGCCACGAGACCTGGCCCGGCTTTTCCACCACAGGGGCGCAAACCACCCCATAGGCTAACCGCTAGCCCAGCCTGCCAGCACACCCCGGCTGACATGCCCCGTCTGCAACTGTGTGCTGATGGCAGGTCTCCTGGCTTGCGGTTTTTTCGGTTGTGGCACCCCTTCCCGGAAAGGTTTGTTCCAGTGGGCCAGCGCGTAAGGCGCTGTGCGTGCACATCCATGCCGCTTACAGTTGCGGGGACAGCCCGGGAATATCGCAAAACCATTGCAGGCAACGGCGCGGGCACCCGGTTCCCTTTTCATTCCCCTAAGGGGAAACCATCATGCGGTGTGGTTTACAGGCTGGGGGTGGCTTGTCAACAAAAGCACGCCACGTTTGGCAGGCTGGCTTTAGGCCTCCCGCGGGAGGCGCTGAGACTGCGAGCGGATTACCTGCTCCTCATAATCCAGTTCCTGCTGGAGCTTCCATTCTGTTTGGTCATTGATCTCTCTGCGCGATGTCATATCTCGCATGGCCTGCCGTTCTGCCCGCAGCAATTGCAGGCGCAGGGCCAGATCCATACGCGCATGGCGCAATGCCCGGTTACGATCCAGCGGCGTAATGCGCGGCGTTTCATCCTCCTCTTCCAACCGGCTGTGATACAGTTGGTAGAGGCGGTCTATCACCTCCTGCCGCAGGGCTTCATCTGCGGCACCTTGCCCCTCCGGCTTAGCCAGTGCTGTGCCCTTTGGGTTGGGCGCCGGCGGCTGCGTGCGCGCTTTTGTAAGCACTGCAAGGGCTGCGCGTATCAGCTTTTGGCGGGCCATGTTTTCTTCCTGCGCATTCTTATCCACCGTTTCGTGCGGCAAAAAACGCAGGCACAGAGGAATGAACACACTGGCAGCCAGCAGGGAAAGCACAATTACACCTGTAGCCGCCACCACCACGGCATCGCGCATGGGAAAGGCATCTGTGCCATCCGCTCCTTCTGGCAGAGAGAGCACAGCCGCCAGCGTAACGGCCCCGCGCACCCCGGCAAATGTCAGCAACAAGCTGCCTGCAAAGCCCGTGGGTTCAAACGGCAGGCTGCCAATACGCGCCACCACCCAACGGCCAAAAACGGATGTCCATACGCCTGCAAACCGCATGGCCAGCATAATGGCGTATATTTGCACCACAAACAGGCTAACTTGCCACAAAGCCACATCGTATTTATGGCCCAACGCCACGCCATGTTGCAGCAATTCTGGCAACTGCAAGCCCAGAAACAAAAAGATAAGCGCGTTAAAAACGTAGCTGACAATGTTCCATACGGTTGTGGCCTGTAAGCGGGTAAAGGTGGCGGTATCCTCTATCATACCGGAAAGTTTAAGCACCATGCAGCCTGCCACGGCGGCCAGAATGCCCGAACATTCCACCGCTTCCGCCGCTGCGTACATTAAAAATGGCAAGAGCAGCAAAAAGATGATTTGGGATTGCGAATCATCATACCCACGACGCACCAGCACGCGGTTAAGCTTAACAGTCAGCCATGCCACCGCAGCGCCCACCAGCAAGCCGCCCAGCGCCACCATTAAAAACGTGCCAAAAGCCTGCCTGTAAGAGAACTCCCCCGTAAGGGCATCGGCCATGGCAAAGCGAAAGCACACAAGGCCGGAGGCATCGTTAAACAGGGCCTCACCAGATAAAATCTGCAACAACCGATTGGGAACTTTGCGCCCTTCAATAAGGCTGGAAACAGCTACCGTATCTGTGGGGGAAAGCGCTGCCGCCAGCGTAAAACAGATGGGCAAGCCCAGTTCTGGCACAATCCAATGAATAGCATAGCCACATACCAGCGTGCTGATAACCACAAGCCCAAAGGCCAAAAACAGAATGGGGCCGCGCAGTTCTGAAAACTCACGCAATGGCATGCGGAATGAATCTGCAAACAGCAAAGGCGGCAGAAATACAAACATGAACATATCTGGCTGCAAGCTGACATGCATGCCCGCCAACGCCGCAAACACACCCAGAATGATAAGAATAACCGGCTGCGGAACCTTCTGTTTAAACAGGGCAACAAGCAGGCTGCTAACTGCCGCCAGCAAAAGCAGCAACAGAATGTTTTCTATGGTTAACATGGCTTGCGCTCTTTGGGCGTGTTTAGGCGTTTATGCAACGGGCATTATGCACATACACGCCACCTTTACGGAGCGGCGGAAACAGGGCGTAAAACCTGCTGGCGCACCAGTTCCTCCAGCCATGCGGCAAACACCTGCACCCGCATGGAAAGATGCCGCCGGTGTGGGTAAAGCAACGCCATAGGCAAAGGGGCCGCACACCATTTGGGCAGCACTTTTACCAACTGGCCGGTATGCAGGTAAGAGCGCACATCGTACGCGGGTATCTGAATCATCCCCAACCCAGCCAGCGCACAGGCTATAAGGGCTTCTGCACTGTTTACTGTTACACGGCCCGGCATATCCAGCGTGTGGGTTTGGCCGTTTTCTTCCCACTCCCATTGTTCCACGCGGCCATTCTGGGGGGAGGCATAATTTACGGCCTCGTGCCCATGCAGCAGGTCTGCCGGGCATTGGGGTGCGCCGTGCTGATGCAGATATGCCGGGCTGGCCACGTTTATCAGCTTTAACTCCCCCATACGGCGGGCAATCAGGCCGGAATCCTGCAAAGGGCCCACGCGCAGCACACAATCCAACCCTTCTTCCACCAGATTAACGGCCTTGTCCGTTACCCCCAGTTCCACCGAAAGGCCGGGATATGTTGCCAGAAAATCGGGCAATGCCGGAGCCACTATCAGCCGCCCAATGCGGCCGGGCATGTTAACGCGCAATACGCCTTGCACGGCACTTTCGCTCTGGCGGAACAGATTTTCTGCTTCCTCCACATCCGCCACAAGGCGCAGGCAGTGTTCGTAAAACGCGGCGCCATCTGGCGTGGGGGCAACTGAGCGGGTTGTGCGCGTTAACAGACGTGCACCCACACGGCTTTCAAGCTGTTGCACTGCGGCAGACACACTAGAGCGCGGCATGCCCAAGGTTTCTGCCGCATGGGTAAAACTGGCGGCCTCCACCACACGGGCAAAAATACGAAAAAGATCTATTCTATCCATACACGTTAGCCTTGTGGTGGCTGCCTTATTGTTCGGTAAATCTGGCAAGTGTTGTCAGAACATACAGCTTTATCCGGCTATTGTAGCTGATACGATGACAATAGAAAAACGGGGGCCACCATCCATCGCCCCCTCAATCATGCAAGGGAGCAGCCAACATGGTAGATCACAGCATTAAAGGCAAAACTGTTCTAATAGCCGGTGGGGCCAAAAATCTGGGCGGGCTGATTGCGCGGGATCTGGCGGAACACGGCGCAAAAGCCATTGCCATCCATTACCACAGTGCAGCCAGCAAGGCAGAAGCAGATGCCACGGTGGCTGCGGTAAAAGCCGCAGGCGCACAGGCCGCAGCTTTTCAGGCAGACCTTACGCAGCCAGGTGCTGTTGCCAAACTGTTTGCAGATGCCAAAGCCGCTTTTGGCGCGCCAGATATTGCCATTAACACCGTGGGCAAGGTGCTAAAAAAGCCGATTGCAGATACCACGGATGAAGAATTTGATTCCATGTTCGCCATCAACACCAAGGTGGCGTATCAGTTTATCCGTGAAGCCGGGAACCATCTGGCAGATAACGGTAAGCTGCTCACACTCGTCACATCTCTGCTGGGGGCTTACACACCGTTTTATTCCACCTATGCAGGTTCCAAGGCTGCGGTAGAACACTTTACCCGTGCGGCCTCCAAGGAATATGGCGCGCGTGGCATTTCTGTTAACGCCATTGGCCCCGGCCCCATGGATACACCGTTCTTTTACGGGCAGGAAAGTGCAGATGCCGTGGCTTACCACAAAACGGCAGCAGCGCTTTCTCCCTTCAGCAAAACGGGCCTGACAGATATTGAAGATATTGCCCCGTATGTGCGCTTTATTGTTTCTGAAGGCTGGTGGATGACGGGCCAGACCATTCTGGTAAACGGCGGTTACACCACAAAATAACATCTGCCTTGTGCCCGTAGGCACAACGGTATGCGCAAGGAGGCCACGTGTTGCATGTGGCCTCTTTTTTTATGCCTTGCTCTGTGCGCAAAGCTGTTGCGCGCGTGCAACAGCCCACAGAAAGCTGCACGCACACGGCTCATTCCTATTGTAATGTTATACTATTACATAATACATGCTGCGCCCTCCGCCACACTCAACCAAGGCAGCACACAGCATGATGGTTCGATCAGCCGCTCTTCTTCTCTGCTCCACTGTTTTAACTGCTCTGGGCAGCAGCATGGCCCTGGCTGAAACCACAACGTCTACAACAGAAACAAAGCAGCAGAAGCCCTCTGAAACAAAACCGCAAAGCGTAAAAGTAATTGCGCATGACAAGAACGATGCCGAACAGGTAATTGTTACCGCGCATCTGGACCGCATGCGTTCAGAGCTTTCGCCCTCCACCGGGGCCACTGTGCACAAGTTCAGCCGGCAGGCGCTGGAAACCATTCCGGGGGCCGATAACGCACCGCTTAACCAAGTGCTTTTGCAAGCCCCCGGCGTAGCGCAGGACAGTTATGGCCAGATCCATGTGCGTGGAGACCATAACGAGGTGCAATTCCGTTTGGATGGCGTGCAATTACCGGAGGGGCTGAGTGTGTTCGGGCAGGCGTTGATGACGCGCTTTGCCGATAACATGTCCCTCACCACCGGTGCGCTGCCCAGCCAGTTTGGGTTTTTGCAGGCGGCTGTGGTGGATATCAACACCAAGAACGGCACCACCAATTCTGGCGGCAATCTCTCACTTTACGGCGGGGCGCGAGATTATTTTTTCCCTTCCCTGCAATATGGTTTTCATAAAGGAAAGTGGGATTTCTTTGCCACGGCAGATTATGTGCATGACCGTACGGGCATTGAAAACACAACGTCATCCTTCAACGCCATTCATGATTTAAGCGAGCAATATCACTTTTTGGGCCACCTGCGTTACACGGCGGATGAAAACACGCGTATCAGCTTTATTGCCGGTGTTTCCAACGCAGAATACCAACTGCCCAACAACCCCGGCCAGCAAACCCAGTTTGCCATGCCTGCCTACTCTGGCAGCAATCTGGCGCAGCAGTTGAACGGCAGCGTGGACAGTGCGCATTTGGATGAGCACCAAAAACAGATTACAGATTTTGCCATTCTGGCATTGCAGAAAGAGATGGGAGACTTCAGCCTACAAAGCTCCGTGTTCTCCCGCTATAGCAGCCTGCGCTATTCTCCCGACTGGCTGGGGGATCTGGTGTATAACGGCATTGCCCAACAAGCCGCGCGCTCTGTTTTTTCCATGGGCACACAGCATGATGTGACATGGCGTGCTGCCAAAGATCACACCGTACGCTTTGGTTTTCAGCTTTTTGTAGAACGCAATACCTCTAAGTCCCTCTCCCGCGTGTTTGCGCAGGATGGTGAGGATGCAGATGGCAACGCCACCTTTGGCACAACCCCGCTCAGCATTTACGATGGCAGCGGTAAAACTGGTACGGTTTACGGCCTATATGCGCAGGATGAATGGCGCCCACTCAGCAACCTGACCATCAATTACGGCCTGCGCTTTGATGGTGTGAGCGAATACACGGCAGAAAAACAGCTTAGCCCACGTATCAACATTGTGTGGAAGCCGTGGAAAGGCGGGGTGATCCATGCCGGATATTCACGCTACTTCACGCCTCCGCCGTTTGAAGTTGTAAGTTCTTCCTCGCTTTACAAATTTGCGGGCACCAGTGCCGCGCCCTCTGTTTACCAGAACAACAAAGTGCGGGCCGAGCGCGACCATTACTTTGATGCCGGTATTGAGCAAACCATTCTGCCGGGCTGGCGTGTCTCGTTCGATGCCTATTACAAGCTGGCTCATAACCTGATTGATGAAGGCCAGTTTGGCGCCCCAATTATCCTAAGTGGCTTTAACTATCGCCGGGGGCAGGTGAATGGGTATGAGGTCAGCACCTCTTACGATCATGGCCCGCTTTCACTCTATGGCAACTTTGCGTGGTCTCGCGCCATTGGTAAGGATATCACCAGCGCACAGTTTAATATGGAACCGGATGATCTGGCCTACATTCAGCACCGCTGGGTTCATCTGGACCACGATCAGCGTTGGACGGCCTCTGCCGGGGCGGCCTATTCCTTCTTCCATAAAACGCGCTTTCCGCTGCGGCTATCTGCCACCATGGTATATGGCAGCGGGCTGCGGGCCGATGGCCTTGTGCCCAACGGGGTGGCCCTTACACCCTACGCCACCGTTAACTTCTCTGCCGTGGAAACCATACACCATACATTCGGCAGCGCATGGCCGGGGGATACGCAGTTCCGCATAGATGTGATCAATCTGGGGGATCACACCTACAAGCTGCGCGATGGCTCCGGCATTGGCGTGGGGGCCCCGCAATATGGGCTGCGCCGCACCATTCTGGGCGGGATTTCCCAAGGTTTTTAACCGTGTTACCGGCTGTGGCGCTGCCCACGCGCCACAGCCCCCACACTGGCGTGGATTGATTTTACCAGCATTTTGCCCCAGAAAACGGCTCCAATACGAGGATATCCAGCCCGTGGAGGAGCCAGACCAATGGATATGACATGGGGCAACTTTCAGGCCATTGTTCAGCTTTCCGCCGGGTTGAATGTTGCCATTTTAAGTTTTGTGGATATCAGCCTGCCCGCCATTCAGGAACGGCGGAAGGTTTTTGCCAAGGCCCGGCAGGAGCTGGAGATCCACCGCAAAAACCCCCACAAGCGCACAGAAGCCGAAAAGGCAGACCACGCTGAAAACGTGGGAGACATTGACCGCCGCCTGTTTGACCTATGGCGTGAGACCGCCGCCTTTGAACTGGTGGAAGATTCCCTTATGCGGCTTACGGGTGCTTCTGGCTTTATTGGTGCTGTGCTGAGCCTGATTTTGCTGTGGTATTCCGCCCTGCATTATGATGAGAAAATCTATCTGACAGGCCAGTTGCTCACTGCGGCCTCGTTCCTCTCATTGGCAGCGGCATTTATTATCAACTGGATTACCGCCACACGGGCCGCAAAATATACCCAGCGCTGCAACACCCTGCGGCAAGAAATGGGCAAACGGCTGTGAACTTTTTTCGTTCTGTGCGTTAAAATACTAAAAAACCCCCGGTGTGCTTCTGCCACCGGGGGTTTTTTATGCACACAGTGCAGGCTGATACCTAAAAGATGGCTCAGGCCTTGGCTTCCGCCGCAGCAACCTGACCCAAGGCAGCCTTGAGTTTTTCTTCTGCTTCTGGGGAAAGAGAGGTTTGCAGGATACGGGCATGGCCCTTGAACTGGCTAAGATCGGCCAGAACCTTTTCCGGCTGAGACTTACGCACAAGAATAAACAGAGCAGAGGTGTTGGGCGGGATGGTATCGCTTAACTGTTTGATGAAGCCATCATCAATCCCGTAATCAGAAAACTTGCCAGACAGCGCGCCAGCACCGGCCCCTACGGCACTCCCGATCAGGAAGCCAGCCAGCGGGTTCAGGCACAAAAGGCCCACCAGCGCACCCCAGAAACCACCAGAAAGCAGGCCCCAGGAAGCCCCAGCTTTTTCAAGGTTTACGCTCTGGTGCAGGTGTACCTTACCCTGTGCATCCCGCGTAACAACTACGGCATCTTCCAGATCCAGCAGGTATTCCTTCTGCAAGGCGCGACATTCTGTCAGCACCTTGGTGGCATCATCAACGTGGTCAAAACCCAGAACAATCAGATCAGACATTCAAATCGGCTCCCTGCTTTACATCTTTACGCCATCTGGCCCGCACAGCGGCAAACGGCATGTACGTTCAGTATGTATTCGATCTTGGATATAGGAAGCCCAGCACACACATGCCAGTAGGCAAGATTGCGCAGGTGTAAGAAAAATACAGAAAGAGCATTATAGAGTATTCGTATAAGAAGCCTGAATAACCATGCGCACCCCTGCCAATACAGGCATAGCATCCATACACTCACATCCATGTGATAATGTGGACTATTATTGTCCGATTAGATCACGAAACTTCACAAATCATGCAGGATTTTTGATAACAAACCAATATTTTCTGCATAACAGACCGGCAACCAAGGCTCTTGCCGCATATCCGGGCCGGTTCGATAGTGAGCCCCATCAAACTTGTTCACAAAGGAGGTTCACCCATGAACACACTGCGCAAAGCGGCCCTTGCTGCCGTATGTGGCCTGGCTTTGGCTGCCGGGGTTGCACCTGCCCATGCTGCCAATGTTGGCGTGGCTTCTGTGCCAGAAGCACCAGTTGGCCCCGGCCCCACGGTAGATAACGCATCTGTCGGCAACATTGCCGGGCTGATGTACTACTGTTACGCCCACAACATTGATGATGATACAACGGTGCGCTCTCTCGGTCGCTCCCTTGCAAAACGCAGCGATGTGAAAAACGATGCCGCATACCCCGCTGGCGGTGCAGGACAACTGATGGTTGGCCCCGGCCAGATGATTGACCTGAACACGGTGGATGACAAAGACATCCGCACCGCAACCTGCGCCCACGCCGCCCAGCGTGGTATCCAGCTGGATGATGGCACCTTTATGCTGCCATTGCAGGACTAATACAGAAAAAGGCGGTTACTCCCGCCCGGCATTGCCGCACCACATGGCTTAAGGCCGCTGGCTGTGGCAGATGCTCTGTTTGTAAAAAACCGCCCTTGGTTCAGGGGCGGTTTTTATTTTTTCGGCACATGGAAACTCTCTTAACCTGCGCGCCGTTGGCAGTATGCACCCCTTTTGTAAATACGGGAGGTTTTCATGACATTCCTGAACTCCGTTTCCAACGCCATTTCGAGCGTGGGAGATTTTGTAACAGCCGCGTGGTTTAACAAATCCGGCCTGTTAAGCGCTTTAAACGAAGTTCTTGGCCCTGTTCCCACGCCGGATCAGCCCAGCAAGCTGGAACAGCGGGCAGAAGCCATGGGCATGCTTTCCACCATCCGCCGTTGGCAGACCGCCCCCCACAGCCCACCAGCATCTGAGGCAGAAGTGCGCGGCTTTTTCCTACAGGAAGAACTGGACTGGTTTTCTGAACAGACAGGGCTTTCCGATACCGCAACCATGCACATTATCCGCAGGCTTCTGCCCCGTTGCGTGCGCCTGCGTGCCCTGCATGATCCGGCCCTGTTCCCGCAAAGAAGCCGCATTTCCCCGCAGGAACACACGTCTGCCGTATGATGTATTCAACACCGATAAAATAAGCATGGCGGAAACGCCAACTGGCTGTTCTGCCATGCTTTTTAGAAAATTATTTAACTTATTCACCCTTTACTTCCTTTTCCCTGCATGAATATCCAGACCTTCAAGCAGGAGAAGGATAATGTCTGATCTACAAAATATTTTAAGAAATAAGATATTCGTTTTTATTATTTCTTTATGCAGTATTTTTTATATTTTTTCTTATCTGATACTGCCTTTTTCCACGGCTGATACAACATTTTACGCACTTATTGGCCGCGGCATGCTGCAAGAGCATATGCTACCGTACCAATATGTGTTCGATCACAAACCTGTAGGCGTTTATGTGCTTTACGGCGTGTGGGATGCACTTACTGCCCCGTTGCCTGTTGGCAAATTTACGGTTCTGGCTCTCCTTTCCCTTGCCGCATTTGCGGCTATGGCACGCAGTATCTGGCACACACGCTGGTTATGGGTTTTTGCTGCGCTGGTGTTGCTGGGTGCGCCGTTTGAACTGCTGGCCGGAAACACAGAAACACTTCTGATAACAACAGAACTGGCTGTTATCTGGCTTACCCGCAAAGGCACATTTGCAACCACACAGCAGACAAACCGCGCCCTGCTGCTTATGGCTGCTGGGGCTACGTTTGGCCTTACGGTTAACATCAACTATCTGGAAGGCATTTGCCTGTTTTTGCCTGTGTGCTTCCTGTTGCTGACAAACACACGCCCTCTTTTCAACGTGGTTTTGTTTGCCCTTGGCACATGCGGTGGATTGGTGGTTTTATTCTCGCCTTATCTGGTGCAGGGGCACCATGCGCTGGCAGATTACTTTACCCTGCAACATACTTTTTTACATTCTTACAGCGCCAAGCTTTCAAAACGCATCAAGGCTGTTCTGCTGCTTGCAGCTTATCTGGCGGTTTTTTCGCCCATTCTCATCAAATGGTTCGGGCAGAAATCCATCCTTAAAACAGCCCCTACACCAGATACCACGCTGCTTACGCTGTGGTTTGTATCTTCTGTGCCTGCGGTTCTTCTTTCCGGGCATCCGTTCAGCCATTATTCCGGGCTGTGGTTTGCTCCTGTTAGCATCATGCTGGTGCTATTGGCACAACAGAAAGGGGCCTTGCCAATAGGTGCACTGGCACCCGCCTGTGCACTTACGCTTTTTTCCGGCGGGCAGGAAATACAGGTAAACCTGACGCTGCACCAAAATTTAGAAAAAATAGATTACGCCAAAGTTGCCAATATGGCTGCCGGGCAAAAGGTACTGAATATTCGTGCCCATCACGCCCATTATTACATGGCAAACCTGATAAGCGCAGACCGTTACCTGTTTCGGGATCACATAGACATCATTTTTAAAAAACAGACCACACAGCATTATCTGGATGATCTGGCACAGCGCCCTGCTTTTGTTATGCTGCCTTATGCCGGGTGCCAGACTGGCGCCATAGAACAGCCTGTATGTGCTGTTTTACAAAGCCATTATCAGCAGGTGTATGCCGTGCGCACAGCACATAAAAAGACGCGCCACAAAATAGACGCGTCTGATCTTTCGTTCGAACTCTACAAAATCCGGAACTAACGCTTACGCGTCTGCCAGCTCCTGCAACTTCCAACGGTTCTCTGCTTCTGGCTCCAAGCTAAGCGGAATAGCGTTGGGCAGGCGCACATTGGCGGGCAGAAACATGGCCGCGCGCAAAGCACGAAACAGCGCCCCATGTGCCACAATCAGGGGCCGACCGGGGGCCTGTGTGGCGCGGTTTACGGCATCTGCGGCACGTTGTTTTAGGGCAGCAAATGTTTCTGCCCCCGGTGGCGTGTATTCACCGGCAATCCAGCTATCATACCAATCCCCAATCGGCTGGCCTTCCTGCTCACCAAAGCAGACTTCCTCCAGCCCCGCATCCACATCCAGCGGCAAAGCTGGCAGGCCGTGGGTAACAAGGGCATCTCGCACAATCGTAGCTGTACGCAAAGCACGCTCCAGCGGAGAGCACACAATGCGCGTAACCCCATTTTGCCCTGCTGCACGCAAGGCAACCTCAAGCAGCTTTCCCGCCGCCACGGCTTGGTCAATGCCGGTTTCATTCAAGGGCACATCCGTGCGCCCCTGAGAAAGGCCAGCCCGGTTCCAGTCTGTCTGGCCGTGGCGCAAATACCAGTATGGGCGGGGGAGAAGCGTGCTCATGGGGCCTCGGATCAATCGAACAGGGAGGAAACGGAGCTTTCATCCGCCACAGCATGAATGGCGCGCGCCAACAGACCAGAAATGGTGATCTGGCGGATATTGCGCGCAGCCATAACCTGCTCCGTAGCGCGAATGCTGTCTGTTAGCGTCAGCATTTCGATAGGCGAATCGGCAACGCGTTCCACGGCCTGCCCTGTCAGCACACCGTGGGTGACGTATGCACCCACAGATGCGGCGCCTTGGTTGGCAATGGCACGGGCTGCGTTGCACAATGAGCCACCGCTATCCACAATATCGTCCACCAGCAGGCAATGGCGGCCACGCACGTCCCCAATTACGTTCATCACTTCGGAAACGCCTGCGCGTTCACGCCGCTTGTCAATAATGGCCAGATCCGTGTTCAGGCGCTGGGCCAACTGGCGGGCACGCACCACACCCCCCACATCGGGGGAGACAATCATCAGATCGCGGTCCCCATAGTGGGAGCGGATATCGCGCACAAACAGCGGTGCGGCGTACAAGTTGTCCACCGGAATATCAAAGAAACCCTGAATTTGCATGGCGTGCAGATCCAGTGTCAGCACACGGCTGGCACCGGCTTCCACCAGCAGATTCGCCACCAGCTTGGCGCTGATAGGCGTGCGCGGGCCGGATTTACGATCCTGCCGGGCATAACCAAAATAGGGCATGACAGCGGTAATACGCTTGGCCGAACCACGGCGCAGCGCATCCAGCATAATCAGCAGTTCCATCAGGTTATCATTTGTGGGGGTGCAGGTGCTCTGGATAACGAACACGTCCTCACCACGTACATTTTCGTGGATTTCTACAAACACCTCCATGTCCGCAAAGCGGCGCACGGTGGCGTTGCAGAGGGGGAGGTTCAGCTCCGCGGCAACGGCTTCGGCAAGTGGGAGGTTGCTGTTACAGGCGACGATTTTCATGACAAGGACGGTTCCCGGCCTTAGGTGTGGAACGAAAAAAGGGCTCTCCGGCGGGCCGGGTGTAGCAACCACGGGGCCTGTTGTCATCTCTGCGGAGTGTTTTCCTGCCAATCGTTGCGCAAATGGCGCGCTCCCCTAGGGCTGCACGGGCTTATATGGCAGGCCATAGTGGCAGCATAAAAAGCAAGCCAACCTTGCACAAACAGGCTGGGTTCTCTATCGCGTTAAACACCATGAACAGCACGCCCACCTTGCCGGATACGCAGGAAGAACGCGCCGCAAAAAAACAGCCCCCTCTTTCGGCTGCGCCGCAGCACGCCCCCCAGCCAGAGGGCCAACCCGTGCTGCATTTGGTGCCAGAACGGGGTTTTTCCTACTTTGTGCATGCCGCCCAAGATTTTGCGCGCGGCTTCCGCCATGCCCGGCTGGGGCTTACGCTGGCTTGGCTGGATATTCGGCTGCGGTATCGTGGCTCCATTCTGGGGCCGTTCTGGCTTACGGCCACCACGGCCATTATGGTAGCGGCCATGGGCGTGCTGTATGCGTATCTGCTCAACACAGATGTGCACACCTACCTGCCCTTCCTTACCCTTTCCTTGGTGTTATGGGGCTTTGTAGGCGGCACCATGCAGGAAGGGTGTGGCACTTTTACAGGGGCCGCGCGGCTTATCCATGCTGCCCGCATGCCGTATTCCCTGCATGTGCTGCGCGTGGCGGTGCGCAACATTCTGGTATTTGCGCATAACGTACCCGTAGTGGCCGGGGTGTTCTTGTGGTTTCACGTTGCACCCAAATGGACATGGACTCTGCTGCCCGCCACAGGCCTGTGGTTGGTGGACTGCTTTTTTGCCGTGCTGCTGCTGGGTATTCTGGGCGCGCGGTTTAGGGATGTGCCCCCCATTATCGCCAGCCTGACGCAGGTGATGTTCTTTGTAACACCCATTTTGTGGTCTCCGCAGTTGATGACAACCGGGCAGGCCTGGCTGCTGCTAGACCCCTTCTTTCCGTTAATTGAAATTTTGCGCGCGCCCTTTACCGGGGATATCATGCAAACCGCCGTATGGCCTGCGGCCCTTGGGTGGTCTGCCGTGCTGATTGTTGCAACCTTCTGCCTGTTCGCCCGCATGCGCACACGGCTGGCATACTGGGTGTAAAGCGCATGACGGATATTGCGGTTGAAAACCTGCAAATCACCTTTCCGCTGTATCATGGCAATGCCCGCAGCTTGCGCAAATCGCTCAGCAAAACACTGGGCCGTACGCTCAACACCCGCTTCATGCACGATAACCGAGACCGCGTGGTGGTGCAGGCGCTTAAAGGTGTAAGCTTTACCCTGCAACCGGGGGACAGGCTGGGCCTTGTAGGTGGCAACGGGGCGGGCAAAACCACGCTGTTGCGCGCGCTGGCCGGTATTTATGAACCCGTAGGCGGCAGTGTTACGGTGCGCGGCAGCATTGGCACACTGCTAGACCCCGAACTGGGCATGAACATGGACCTAACCGGGCGGGAGAACATTCGCCTGCGCGGCATGTTCTCTGGCCTCAGCAAGGAGCAGACCGCGCAGGTTGAGGTCGATGTAGAAAACTTTGCCAGCCTTGGCGCTTTTATGGACCTGCCCGTAAACACCTACAGTTCGGGCATGATGGTGCGCCTTTCCTTTGGCTTGGCCACGGCTATCATGCCCGATGTGTTGCTGATGGATGAATGGTTTATGGCGGGGGATGCCTCCTTCCGTAACCGTGCCCGTGCCCGGCTTGAAAACCTTGTCTCCCGTGCCGATATTCTGGTGCTCTCCAGCCATATGGCGGATGTAATGGCCGATTGGTGCAACCGCCTGATCTGGCTGGATCAGGGGCAGGTACGTATGGATGGCCCCACAGAGCAGGTGCTGGAAGCGTATTTAGGCCGCCCGCTGGAACGCAAGGCAGACGCAGAAAAGCCCGAAGAAACGCCGCCTACCCTCTAAACGCGGTTCTTGCAGCCCGTTATTCGGGCTTGCACGCCTTTCAGGGCAGATGTTCCGTGTTCTCCCTGTTCGCATGGGGCACAAGTCATGACATACTCAACCCCCATCTCGGCCCGCGCACACAGCACAGCCCACACGGAGCATGAATGAACCGGCCCTCCCCGCCTAGCGGACGCCACAAGGCCTGCTTTACCACCGGCAGCATCATGCGCCACGTGCTGGTTATGGCTGGCACCGGGGCCATTGGCCTTATGGCAGTGTTTGCGGTGGATATGCTCAATATGGTGTATATCAGCCACTTGGGTAACACCGCCCTTACGGCTGCCATTGGCTTTGCCGGGGCCGTTATTGGCTTGCAGATTGCTGTTTCCATCGGGCTAACCATTGGCATAAGTGCCGCCACCGCGCGTGAGATTGGCGCAGGCCGTGCGGATGAGGCACGCGGCATTGCCTCCTCCGCCCTTACTGTCATGATCGGGCTGGCAATGGTGCTGGGTATCGGCACCATGATTTTTGCCCACCCCATTCTGCTGCTGTTTGGCGCGCAGGGTGAGGCCTTGGCCAACGCCACCACATTCCTGCGCACCGTTAGCCCCGCTTTACCCCTTATTTGTGCGGGTATGGGGGCTTCCTCCCTTATGCGCGTGGTGGGGGATGCCAAGGGCTCCATGCACATTACGTTGCTGGGGGCCGTAGTTGCTGCGGTGCTGGACCCTCTGTTTATTTTTGGGCTGCATGAAGGGCTTATGGGGGCGGCTATCAGCACAGTGCTTTCACGCGCGGTGGTGGCAACAGTGGGCCTGCGCGGCGCATTGCGGCACGATATGCTGGCCATGCCACAAGCCCACCGAATTGTGCCCGATACCAAACGCGTGGCCACAGTGGCTTTTCCGGCCATTCTTACCAATCTGGCCACGCCTGTTGGGGGTGTGTACGTTACGCAGGCCATGGCGCACTTTGGGTTGGCCGCTGTTGCAGGGCAGGCCTCTATCGAGCGTACGGTGCCTGTGCTGTTTGCGCTGGTTTTTGCACTTACCGGATCTGTTGGCCCTATTATGGGCCAGAACCTTGGCGCCGGGCAGTGCGACCGTGTGCGAGAAACCCTGCGTGCAGCCCTCAAGCTGGTGATTCTGAGCGTTGGGGCCACATGGTTGCTCCTGTTTTGTGCGCAAAACGGCGTTGTGGCCATGTATGATGCGCAAGGCGATGCCGCGGCCCTTATCCATATGTTCTGCACATGGACAATCGGCAGTTATCTGTTTGTGGGCATGCTGTTTGTAGCGAATGCCGCCTTTAACAACCTTGGTTTTCCGCTGTATTCCACCGCCTTTAACTGGGGGCGGGCCACGCTGGGCACCATTCCGTTTGTAATGATGGGCGCACGCTTTGGCCCGCTTGGCGTGCAAGCCGGGCAAGCGCTGGGGGCGATAGTGTTTGGCTCTTTTGCAGTCTTGACGGCGTTCCGTGTGACACAAACATTAGAAGTCTCTCCCGCACAGCATCCTCTGGCAGCGGGAGTGCGGAGCAGCACACCGGTTTCCGATGTTCCCACCACCAGCGCAGAAGCTGCCATGGCGGAACTGGACGAACTGGAAAGTGCCTCTGAACTGTGTGAGGAAGACAGGAAGACCAACCATGTCTAAGCTGACAACTGAAGAACGCAACGCCCTGCCCGATGATGCCTTTGCCCTGCCCGGCCGCCGCTACCCCATTCCCGATGCCACCCATGCGCGTGATGCGCTGGCACGGGCCAGCGAAATGCTGCACCGGGGGAACCTGACGCAGGAAGAATATGATACCATCCACGCCAAGGCGGAGGATGTTCTGCGCCGCGAACGAATGTAGTATTTAAACCCATATGCTAAACCGCCTGTATGCCCGCGTTTTGCGGCACGCCGCCAGCCCCTACGCGCCTTTATGGCTGGCGGCGCTGGCTTTTGCAGAAGCCAGCTTTTTCCCCCTTCCGCCAGAAACGCTACTGGTGCCCATGGTGTTGGCACATAGGCAAAAGGCATGGGTTTATGCCGCCATCTGCACGGTAGCCAGTGTGGCCGGTGGCCTGCTGGGCTGGCTGATTGGGGCGGCATTGCTGGATACGATAGCCCGCCCGATTGTGCATTTTTACCATGCCGAGGCCACGCTGCTGACCTTGCAGGAAAAATTCCGCCAATGGGGTGTGTGGATTATTCTGCTTAAGGGGCTAACGCCTATCCCCTACAAGTTTGTAACCATTGCCAGCGGCATGGCGCATTTTGCCATTTTGCCTTTTATGCTGGCCAGCCTTGTAACGCGCGGTGTGCGGTTTATGCTGGTGGCGGGCCTTTTGTGGCGCTTTGGGGCCCCTATTCAGGATTTTCTGGAAAAACGCCTGCCGCTGGTGGCCGGGGCATTTGCCATCGTGTTTTTAGGCGGCATTATTGCGCTGAAATATCTGTAAGTCTGGCCCTTGCATAAAAGCCCACGCGGGGCAGAACCCCTGCCCTGTGGCTTGTGCCCTGCCCGATTGCAGCGCAAAATGGTAGCCAGATTTTAAACATCTTGCTTGAGTGATAACCGGGAGAAAAAACGCGGATGCCAACCCAGATAGCTGTGATTACAGGCGCAGGCGCCGGTATTGGCCGCGCGGCGGCACGTGCGCTGGGCCGCGCCGGGTTTGATATTGCCCTGCTGGGCCGCAATGAAGACCGGCTGAAAGAAACAGCAGAAAATCTGGCCAAACATTCTGTGCGGTCATTGGTCATTCCGCTGGATGTTTCAGACGCCAAAGCCGTGCAGGATGCGGCAGAGCGTATTGAAACAGAACTTGGCCCCATTTCAGTTTGGGCCAACTGCGCCGGGGCCACGGTTGTTGGGCAGGTTTCCACTCTTTCTGCCGATGATATCCGCCGGGCCACAGAGGTAACCTATCTGGGCAGCGTAAACGGCACATTGGCCGCACTTGGCGTTATGCGTCGGCGCGGGCAAGGGGCTATTATCAATCTGGATCTGGCCCCCAATTTACGCGGCATGCCGCTTCAGGCAGCAGAAAACGGGGCACGTTCTGCCCTGCGCGGTTTTTGTGAAAGCCTGCGCCCAGAGCTGCGGCACGATGCCGATAATATTCGCGTGGTGATGGTGGATTTGCCCGCCATCAACACCCCCCATTATGGCTGGACACGCAACCTTACGGGCAAGCGCTTAAAACCCGTTGGCCCGGTGTATGAACCCGAAGTAGCGGCAGAAGCCATTTGCCGTGCCGCCTTTAGCACCAGCCGCTCTATCTCCATTGGCGCCACCAACAGCTTTGCCGCCCTGTGGCACATGATTGCCCCCGGCTGCCGTGAAGCCCGCTTGGCAGAGAAAGGCTATAAGGCCCAGATGGAGCATGATTGGGCAGAAGGCCCGCAGCCGGATGATTTATACAAATCCGTGCCCGGTTCCTTTGGGGCGCAAGGCCCGTTTAATGAGCACTCCCGCAGGGTGGACAGCCCGCTAACCTTTTTTGTTTCCAGCAGCTTGCGGGCAAGCATTTTTGGTGCGCTTACGGCCATGAGCCTTACCGCCCTGATGGCGCATATTCGTAACTGCCGGAAATCCTGAACGCCTGCTTTCTGCCCCGTGTGGTTTTTCTGCTGCACGGGGCAAACTTTTGCGGCCTTAATGATGCCATCTGAATAAACAGCCAGAAATCAGTTCAAACGCCCGCGTGGTTTAATAGGCTGCTGGCGCATTTGCTGGTGCATGTGCAAACCATGCATCAGGCGGTCTGCATCTGCTGGTGGCAGCACAAGCCCTACCGGGCCAAAGGCCGGGTGCTGAAAAGCCAGAACAGAGCCATCCGTGCTGGCTTCGGGTTGAAGCGCCCATTTGGTGCGCGTAACAGGTGTAAAAGTAGCGCCTTCTATGGGCGGCAGTTCCTTACCTTCCAGCATTGTTTCCCGGCACTGGCCCAAAACCTGAATCAGCCGGGTGATGTCTTCTACCGAAAGCGCAATATCTACCGCAGGCTGATCTTCCTGCTCTAGCACCTTAAGATGTACTTCTGTGTGGTCTGCTGAAAGAGACAGATCAAGCTTGGAAGACATATAACCTCCTACCCTCGGTTACCCCAAAACAGGCTTGCGCCCTTTCGGCTCACCAAAAAACTTTACGCTGATATGGTGTGGCAAAGCCTCTTAAACCAGAGCACCACCCCACACCCACCATGCGGCGTGTGCATCTGCCAACCTGTCTGCCGCTTCTCGCGCGGCTTCTACGGTAGGGAACACACCAAAACACGTGGCGCCAGAACCGCTCATGCGGGCCAACTGGCATTCTGGTTGCATGGCAATATCGGCCAACACCCGCTTAACGGGCGGGCATACATTGCATGCCGGAGCTTCCAGACTGTTTTCCTGCGCCTTTAAGGTTTCCACCATAGCAGCACTATTGGGCCAGCTTTGCGGCAAAGCAGCCCTAGGCACAAAATCGCCGGTTCTTTTGCGGAACACATCCGGGGTGGAAACAGCCTGCCCGCAATTTACCAACACAAGGCCACACTCTGGCAAACGCGGCGCGGGGGTAAGGGTTTCCCCAATACCTTCCATCCGCACGGTCTGGCTTAGCAGGCATACGGGCACATCCGCCCCCAATGTTTCCGCTACACGGAACAGGGTTGGTTCACCCACCTGCGCGTTCCATGCCCGGTTTAGCAGGCGTAGGGCCGCGGCGGCATCTGCCGAACCCCCACCAATGCCAGAGGCCACGGGCAGGTTTTTTTCCAGCACAAGGCAGCCACCCTGCACATTGGCATCTGGCCCGGCCAGATCACGCAGCACTGCGGCGGCTTTCATAACCAGATTATCGGCCCCAGCGGCATCTGCCCCAAGGGCGCGGCCAAAGCGGCCTTCCAGCTTGAGATGCAGAGGTTCAGAACCCGGCTCATAACGCAGCACATCCCCAGCGCCAGCAAACACCACAAGGCTATCCAGCAAGTGGTATCCATCTGGCCTGCGGCCAGTAACATGCAAATACAGATTGATTTTTGCTGGTGCGATTTCTGTTAGGGTTGTGGTTGCAACATCCAGAACATCAACTGTCATGGCGTGTGTGTTCCTTTATCCTGCGGCGCAACTTTAGCGGGCGCGGCCTGATCTGCTTTTTTTACATCCGGCTCTACACCTGCACGCTTGAGCGCAGCACGTATCAATACTTCATCCGACGGAATAGGGTGCAGCCCCAAAGCCACGTTCCACTGATCTATGGCTTCGGTCTTGCGGCCCTGCCGCCAGTAAACCTCGCCCAAATGATAATTCACTTCCGGGTCTTCTGGTGTTTTTTCTGCGGCTTTTTCTAAAAGATCCAGCGCCTCGTTCAGGTCTCCACGCTCTGCGCGCACCCAGCCGAGGCTGTCTGTAATAGCGGCATCATCGGGGGAAAGCTGGTGCGCCTTGCGCAAAAGTTTTTCGGCTTCGGGCAGGTTTTCATGCCGCTCCACCATAGAATACCCCAGAAAATTCAGCAGCATGGATTCGTCTGGCGCGTAAGCCAGTGCGGCGCGGGCATCATCCCGCGCGTGGGGCCAATCCCCCATTTCGTGGTACACCATGGCGCGCAGGAAAAGCAGCGTCCAATCCACATCTTTTTGGGCTGTGGCAAGGTCTATGGCTTTGGTATAGGCGGCAATTGCGCCTTTCCAGTCCTTCTGCTGCACCAGCGCATTGCCCAAGGCACGCTGAAGCAGAATCTGATCTGGCAACTGGGCCACAAGCGGGCGCAACAGGTTTACCGCCTCGGTGGCCTGATCGGGCGTGGAATCCAGCACCGCCAGCCGCAGCCGCGCCACGGGGGACATGGGATCAGACTGCGGCACGCGCAGCAATGTTTCACGCGCAGCAGCCCCGTGGTCTTCATCAATCTGGATTTCGGCCAGCATCAGACGGGCTTCAGCCAATGTGGGGTCCATCGCCAAGGCAAAGCCCAGCATCAGGCGTGCGGCCTCGTTAAACTGGTAGAGGTTGGCATCATTCCCCACCATGCCGCCTGTGGCTGCGGCCTGTTGGGCTTGCTCCCGCCCCTGTTGGCGCAGCAAAAACGCCGTAAGAATGTAAGCCCGCGCAATACCTCCGCGCGCCGATGTGACCGGGAAGTGCGAAATGGTGGCCTGAAGCTGCGGGCCAGCCAGCAACAGAACTGGATCATCCCCTTCCAGCTTGCGCAGCTCGGCGCGGGCTTTTTCTTTCTGCCCGTGCTCCCACAACCATGCGGCGTAGGAACGGGTAAGCAGCAGATCACCCCCCGGCATGATCTTGCGCGTTGCATCAAAAAGCTGGCCTGCGCGGTCTGTCTGGCCTGCTACCTGCGCAATCAGGGCGGCGTGCAGCGTGTAAAACGGCACCAGAACAGATTTTTGAATATGGGTCAGGCTTTCCACCGCCGCATCCGCATGGCCTTGGGCCTGTTCACACCATGCCAGCAATAGCGGCATAATAAGATGTGTCAGCGGGTCTGTGCGTGCTTGGTGGTAATAGGTCAGCGCCTCGCCCCACTCACCGCGCGCAGCGGCATCGTTCCCCAACACCAAAGCGGAGATGACGCTTTGCGCGCCGGGCAGCTTATCCAACTTGTGGGCCAGCGGCACCGCATCGGCATCCCCCGCCATAACACTGCGCACAAAAGCCTGCTTCAACAGGTCCATATTCTGTGGGTCTGCGGCTGCGGCCTGGCGGAAAGAGCGTGCGGCCTGAAGGTCATCCCCCCTGCGAACGGCAATGACGGCGCTTAGAAACGCCCCCGAATCGACATGCCCGACAGGCGCATGCATAAGCGCAGTATCTGCTTTGGGTTCGGCCCCTTTAAGGGCTGCGCCAGATGTATCGGGCTGGGCCGCATACAGCGGAGAAGCCAGCACAGTGGCGGAAAGCAGCATGAAAACCGTAGGCAGAAGGCGACAAAACAGCATAAGAACCCTATCTACAGGATACGGTGGCAACCGGGCAGGCCGCCCACGGATGCCCCACCCCTTCTGGCAGAGCGGAAAGGAACGACATGAACGACTGGTTTTGTCTAACGCGCCCGCGCCAAACCACCAAACCGTCCGCTTTATGATACGGTTTATATGATGGAAGCTGCTCTGTCTCTCCTGCGCCTTTATACGGAATGGGGCGTGGATGTTGCTGTAACCGATGCTGCGGTCGATCATCGGCACGCCGGGGCCGGGCTTGTGTTGCCTCCGCTACGGGGCAAAACGCCCCAGCAGGCGCCACCGTACACACCGCCGCAGCTCGGAACGGGCAGAACACCGGCACCTGCCACCACTGCGCAACGCCCCCCACAGCAGCAGCCTGGCCCCACCAGCTTTGCAGATACAGTGGAACAGGCGCAGCGCCTTGCCGCCGCCGCCACTACGCCAGAAGAGCTGTTTCAGGCGATGGATTCCTTCATGGCATGCCCTTTGCGCGGCGCTGCCATGCACACCCTTATGCCCGCCGGACCACACCACGCCCCGTTAATGCTGATTGGGGAAGCCCCGGATGAGGATGAAGATAGAAGCGGGCAGGTTTTTGCGGGCCTATGTGGCACCCTGCTGGATACCATGCTGGCCCCACTGCCTTTGGAACGCAGCCAACTGGCCCTTGCTACGGCCCTGCCGTGGCGACCAGCCGGGGGCACCGCGCCAACAGAGATGGATCAGCGCATCTGCCGCCCCTTTCTGGAACGCGCCATAACGTTATTTGCCCCCCAGCGCCTGTTGCTATGCGGGCGGCTGCCTGCCCGGATGCTGCTCGGCAAAACAACGGATCTGCCCCGCCGCAACTGGCAGGAGATTACCTTGCCGGGGTTGCCTGCGTTGCCGGTTATGGTCATGCGCCATCCGCTTCAACTTCGGGCCAGCCCCGCTGCACGGCGTGAAATATGGGCAACACTGATGACGGTGATGGATACCCTGCGCCAAGACAGCCAAAGCATGTAATCAGCACACGCATGTAAGCGTAAGCGCTGCGCCAGATGTTACAGAATATGTCAGCAAGAAATACGTTGCATAAACCGTGGGAATACCTGCGCAAATCATAGAAATTCTTCCAGCTTGACCAGCGATTCACCACAGGGAATGCAACAATTTTTGAAGAACCTTTCCCTTTTCTTACAGACAGGAAACTTGCCTTTTAGGCTGGAAGGGCCTAGACCCCGCCAGCCATGCGAGCGATAGGTCAAATTCCTCATCAGATCGCGGCAAAAGCCATTCTGGCTGGTGCCGCCCTTTTGGCCAGCGCTTCCGTCGTTGTGACGAGAGCCCATGCCAAGCCCCCGGAAGCCGGGCCAGAACCGTACAGCGAAGAGCTGGCTATGGTTCTGCCACGCCAGGCTTTCCCCGAAGGTGATGATGTTACACTCCCCAAACCTCTTCCCCCGGAAGTTGCCACTCAGGTGCGCGCTATTTTGCGCCTGCAACAGCAGGGGGCGTTCACGGAAGCCATTAGCAGCACCACGCATCTCACAGATTCCACCCTGTTGGGTGAGCTACAGGCAGACCGTTACCTAAACCCGAATTACCACCCCAACGCGACCGAGCTGCGGAACTGGCTGAAACAATACACCAGCTATGCCGATGCTCCGGCCATATGGGCGCGCCTTGCCGCGTTGCCTGAACGGGGTGGCCCGTTACCCCCTGCCCCACCGGCAGACCACTTAGCCCCGGCCCACGCCGCCCTTGCGGCTGGCCCACTGGCGCAGGAATTCACCCGTAACCCCCTGCTAGACCGCACCTTGCGCGAACGCACCACATGGGGGCTAAAGGGCGTGCACAGTGCATTGCACCTTATCAGCATTACACCGGGCATGACGCCCGCTTACGCGGCCCAGCTTCAAGCGGAAACCGCACAGGCCATGCTGGTTTCGGGTGAAACGGATATGGCGCTGGATATTGGCCGCACGGCTGTACATCTTTCCCGCGAGCGCAATCCACTGGCCAGCTACATTACAGGGCTGGCCCTGTGGCAGAAGCAAGCCTACGCAGAAGCCATTCCGTTTTTTGAAAAAGCCTCCCACGCCCCGCGCGCCATGCCGGAAATGCGGGCCGCCTGCGCCTTTTGGGCCGCACGTGGGCACGGAAAAACCGGCAATGCCCATGCTCAGCATGTGTGGCTCCAACACGCGGCAGCTTTCCCGCGTAGTTTCTATGGGCTTCTGGCCTATCGGATGTTGCAGCCAGCCCCGGCAGACCATGCGGCCTCTAACGCCCATACACACGCTATTGGCTTTAAACCGCTAGAAAACAACCCCGTTCCGGATAACAGTGCGTCCTCCGCTCCGGTGCTAACGGAAATTGATATCGAAGCCGTTGGCAGTTCCGAAGTAGGCCGCCGCGTGTTTGCCCTGCTGCAAGTTGGTGAGCCGGAAATGGCAGAAAACGCCATCCGCCGCGCATGGCCAGACCTGCGAGACGTGACACTGGCGCGGGCCTTCCAGCTTGTGGCGCAAACAGCCGGGCTGCATGATCTGGCTACAGAAATGGCCGATGCCCTGAACACCCATGCCGCCACGGCGCAGAATGCAGAGGATACACCCCTGCCCCAGCTGCGCCCCCGGCACGGCTTTACCATGGACCCTGCCCTTGTTTACGCACTGGCCCGTGTGGAATCGAACTTCGACCCACGTGCTGTTTCCGGCGCAGGGGCACATGGCCTGATGCAGATCCGCCCCCTTACGGCTGATTTTGTCACCAGCGAGTCCCCCACCAATCTGAACCACCATTTTGTGCATTCCGCCGAAGCCCTGCATGACCCCAGCATCAATCTGGAAATCGGGCAGCGCTATGTGCAGTATCTGGCGGGGCTAACGCGCCAGAGCAACCACACAGAGGCACGTGGTGGAGATATTATCCGCCTGCTTGCCAGCTATAACGCAGGGCCTTCCGCCCTTGCGCATTGGGAAAGTTCCACCGGCCCTGCAGCTAATGATCCGCTGCTGTTTATGGAGCTGCTGCCCAACACAGAAACGCGGGATTACGTGCACCACACCCTTGCTTACCTGTGGATGTATGCCGCCAAGATGAAGCTGCCGACACCTTCTCTTACAGCCTTGGCCCAAAGCACATGGCCAGACTTTGAGGATGAAAAAGCACTGGCGCATACGCTCAACACCCGCACCCTTCATTAAGGCTCTGCGGTGCAGGTTTAGAGGGCTTATCGCATACAAAAAGGGGCGCAGCTTTAACCGGCTGCGCCCCTTTTTTATAACCTATGGCAAGGCTGCATGAGAGCCCCTTGGGGCAGGCCAAATACCTGCCCGCGTGGTGGCCTCTCAGTTTTCCGCCAGAGGCTGCCTGCTGGCCCGCACGCGGGAAACACGACGGCCCTCCATTTCCAGCACCTCAAACAGCCATCCCTCGTAAGCCACCTTATCCCCCACTGCTGGCACACGGCGCAGAAGGGCCAGAATAAGGCCGCCCAGCGTGTGGTAGCTGCCTTCTTCCGGCAGGGTTTTGATGGCCAGTTGGTCTTTCACTTCATCGGCGGATTCCGTGCCATCCAGCATCAGCACCGCATCTGGGGCCGGTTCTGTGTTCAGGCGCGTGAGTTTTTGAGGCTCGTGCGAAGTTTCCCCCACAATGGCATCAAACAAATCAGACGCCGTAACAATGCCTTCAAACGCCCCGTATTCATCAAACACGAAGGCCATGCCCAGTGGAATACTGCGCATGCGCTCCAGCATATCCAGCGCGGAAATACTATCTGGCACCACCACCATTGGGCGCAAACCTGCCTCTATAGAGGCAGGCATGCCGTCTAGAACGCGGTCCAGCATATCCTTGGCCAGAACCACACCCACGGGGTTATCCACCCCACCCTCGCACACCACAAGGCGGGCATAGGTGGTTTGCTTGAGTGCCTGCACCAGTGCCTCGCGCCCGGCATGGCGGTCTATCCATACCAGCTCATTTCTGGGAGTCATGATGGCACGCACGGGCCTGTCTGCAAGGCGCAGCAGACGTTCGATCATGGTGCGTTCTTCATGCTCCAGCACGCCCAAGCGCGCGCCTTCTGCAATGTAGGCTTTCAGTTCTTCTTCCGTCAGCGTCTGGTTTACGGCATCTGCCGCACCCATCAGGCGCAGAACCACGTTGGAAGACTGGCGCAGCAACCACACCACCGGGCGGGTGGCATTGGCCAGAACCTCCAGCGGTGCAGCCAGACGGGCGGCCACTTTTTCTGGTTCGCGCAGGGCCAGTTGCTTGGGTACAAGCTCACCCAGCACCAGCATAATGGCCGTAATCAGCACCACCACCACAATCATGGAAAGCTGCGGGGCAATAGGTTTAATGGCCGGAATACGCTCCAGCATGGGGGTAAGGTGCGCTTCTATCTGCACCCCACCAAATGTGCCTTCCAGAATGGAAACAAGTGTCATGCCCACTTGCACTGTGGGCAAGAAGATTTGCGGGTCTTCCGCCAGCCGCATGGCCCGCTCGGCCCCGCGTACGCCTTGTTCCTGCAACATGACCAGCCGGGGGATACGCACGGAAATAAGTGCAAGTTCCCCCATGGCAAACACGGCGTTCAGCAACACCAAAAAGAAAATGACAAGAATGGAAAGTGCCATGAAAAACGATATGCCCTCTGTGTAGGGTACCCGCGTGGCGGGTTTCTGGCGGGCAGAATAGGGGATGATTTCCCCCAAAGCCACAGCTAGGCCATACAGGAAAGCGTATTGCCTTATGCGGCGGCAGTATGTCTGCCTTCCGGATAAAGCGGACCAATTCGGTATGTTTTAGGCGTTCAGCACAAAAAAAGAGCGGCCCCTTGCGGGAACCGCTCCTTTTCAAAACCCGATTCGGAAGGCCCGATCAGTCTGCCGCAGTGGCTTCTACTGCTGGCTTTGCTGCCGGAGCATCGTTTGCGCCTTCGGCTGTGCGAATCACCTTCACACGTGGGGCCTTGGCAGGCTTGCGTGCGGCAATGGCGTCCATCTGTTCTTCCACCTGTTTGGAGAAGACGTACTGGGCCGGGCGCTGGTTTGCCAGCGAGATTTCTGGGGCCATTGGTTTTTCTGTTTCGGGGCCAAACAGCGCCACTTTGGCAATGTGCCAAGGGCGACGCACGGCATCCATCACAGCGGTGGATTCGTAACCGGAATGCACCATGCAATCAGCGCATTTTTCGTAGTTACCGGTGCCGTAATCATCCCACTTCGTGTCATCCATCAGCTCACGGAAGGACTTGGCATAGCCTTCACCCAGCAGATAGCACGGGCGCTGCCAGCCAAACACGTTACGCAGCGGCTTGCCCCACGGCGTGCAGTGGTACTGCTCGTTCCCCGCCAGGAAGTTCAGGAACAGCGGAGACTGCGTAAACCGCCATTTGTGGCCTTTGCCCAAACGGAAGATATCGCGGAAAAGCTGCTTGGTTTTCTGGCGGTTCAGGAAGTGTTCCTGATCTGGTGCGCGTTCGTAGGCATAACCCGGTGCGGTCATGATTCCGTCCACACCCATTGCCATCACTTCATCAAAGAAACTGGCAACACGCTGCGGATCTGCGCCATCAAACAGGGTGCAGTTGATGGAAACGCGGAAGCCGCGCTCCTTGGCTTTTTTAATGGCTGCCACGGCACGTTCATACACCCCATCCTGGCAGACGGAGGAATCGTGCATGGTTTTGTCACCATCCAGATGCACATCCCAAGAGAAGAAGGGGGATGGTTCATATTCATCCATCTTCTTTTCAAGCAGCAGGGCATTTGTGCACAGGTAAACGTATTTTTTACGCGCAATCAGACCGCGAATAATCTGCGGCATTTCCTTGTGCAGCAGCGGTTCACCACCGGCCACAGCCACAACTGGCGCGCCTGCCTCGGCATCTGCATCCATGCATTCCTGCACGGTCATGCGCTGGTTGAGAATGGCAGCCGGGTAGTCGATCTTCCCGCAACCTGCGCATGCCAGATTGCAACGGAAAAGCGGCTCAAGCATCAGCACAAGCGGATAGCGCTTCCGCTTCTTGAGATGCTGTGTGACGACATATTTGCCGACCCTGACGGCCTGCATTATCGGTACGGCCATAAACCCCCGCTCCGGCGCATCACTTACGCCCGTATCGTGACTGGAAAGAACTTGTTCAGTTCAGTGTGTAACAAGAAACGCGGCCGTGCTACCCGCGGCAAGTATTTCCGCCCTGAGCCATCAGGTGGTCAGACAGCATACTGAATACACGCGTTACGCGGCCACGCATGAAAGAAGATATTGGCCTGCATATATGTTGTGTGGTTTGTCAAGCTCAAGTGTTTTCACACTCCTGTTGCAAAAAGGCCACAATCACCAGCTTGTTTTGTTTCAATACTTGCGTTCTTGCGTGAAACATTAAACCACATGCCATCGGATCGCGATGTCTGTCGGCATGCAAACGCGGCGTAAGACACACTTCGGGTTGCGTCATCCGCCCAGGTACCAGACAGCAGCCCGCAACAAAAAGATGGAAACGATCGCATGGACAGTTCTCAGGACAAGAGCGCGCCTTCACCGATTCCGACGTTAGGGCGTTTTCCTGCGCTGGACCGGGTTGAGTATCCGGCGGATCTGCGCAATCTCTCGGTTGAGCAGCTTAAGCAGGTTGCGGATGAACTGCGGGCCGAAACGGTGGACGCGGTTTCCACCACGGGGGGGCAC
>NZ_VHON01000036.1:0-67943 GCF_008690365.1 Acetobacter sp. DmW_136 | reverse complement strand
CGATATGACCGGTGCGCTCATACCTTCATGTCTGCAATCCATATCGCAGCAAGCGTCATCTTCTATCTCAAAGAATGAGTCCTGAGCCTAAATTTATCGGGTAAATTTTTATATGTTAGGCAACTTCTTTTCGGTGTTTATAGGTGAGCACCTTTATGAACACTGAAAAGAAGTTGCCTGTATAAAGTTGCTGTTCAAAGGTGCTCTAAAGCCAAAGCCGCTGCAGAGGCAACATCATGCCGTAAGGCAATAACATTGCCCTTTCCGTAAGGGTGAACCCTGTTTGTTAAAATCAGAACAAAGCTATCTGTTTGCGGCACTAACCACAGAGATGTACCTGTAAAACCGGTATGGCCAAACGATCCTATGGGAAAGTAATCACCTCGCGGGGTAGAATAATGAGTGGCAATATCCCACCCTAAACCTCGTTGATCGGTTTTGCCCGCAGGTTGCTGCGGGGATGACATCATGACCAGTGTATCTGCCTTAAGTGGAAAAGGAGAAGAACGCCCGGCGCGTTTGTTGAGCAGCGCAATGGCGTAGCGTGTCATATCATCCGCGCAGGAAAATAATCCTGCATGACCTGCAACACCTCCCATCCGGCGTGTTGTGGGATCATGCACGATGCCACGGAGAAGGTTTCCCTTTTCATCATACTGAGTAGGGGCAATTGTGCTGGAAAGTGTGGGAGCTGGAGTAAAAAAGGTTCTTTTTAGGCCCAGTGGTTTGAAAATATTTTGTGTTGCGTAGTCTTGTAAGGTCAGGTCAGAGAGCTTTTCTACAATCAGCCCAAGCAGGATAAAGTTGATATCACTATAAACAAACTGCTCTCCCGCAGGATGAATGGGCGTGCAGGAAAATGCCATCTGTATAGCTGTATTACGGCCTGTCCACGGTGTTGAAAGATCCAGATCTGGCGGTAAACCGGAATAGTGCGTGAGCAACTGGCGAACAGTAATTTCCTGTTTGCCTTGTCCGGAAAATTCAGGAAGATAATGGCAAACCGGCACATCTAGTTGGACTAATCCACGTTCATACAACTGCATGATGGCCGGAGCAGTAATGAGCACTTTGGTAAGAGACGCCATATCAAACAGCGTATCCCATGTCATGGCTTCTGGATGAGGTACAAGTGCGCGTTGCCCAAACACACCTTTCCAAACCACTTGGCCTTTATGGGCAATGGCGGCAACGGCTCCCGGTGTTTTACCGTTTTTGATGGCATCCTGAAAAATGCGTTCCACTTGTGTAAAGTTGTTTTGGGTATCGGATGCCATGCTTTTCTTTGTTGAGGAATAGAATAGGCTTACTGCTCCCGTAAGCAAAATACGACGGCTAAAAGAAGAGGGCATATATTTCTGCCTTATAAGAAAACACCATGAGAAAATTCAATTGGTTCAAGTCGCCACAAATCTAAAGGTAATATTCAGGCGGGTTTCTCCTGTTCTGGCATGTGTGCCAGCCCGAATGGGTTTTATGCCATGAAAGCGTAAGCGATCAGGCCCACCCCACACCAGAACATCTCCATCCCTGAGCAAAATTTGTCGAGTAGGATCTGATCTTTTTAGCCCACCCCACAGAAAAACCGCTTCCAAGCCAAATGAGAGAGAAACCACAGGCTGTTCCGTACATCCTTCATCGCGGTCTTGATGAAGGCCCATGCGTGCACCAGGACTGTAAGAGTTGATAAGGCAGGCATTGGGATGGAATTGTGCGAAACCAGCTTTTTGGGCAGCCTTGTGCGCCAAAGTTTGAAAAATGGTAGGCATATTTGGCCAAGGTTGGCCAGTAAAAGGGTTTACTCTGGTATAGCTGTAGCCTTGTGATGTGCTAACCCATCCAAATGGGCCGCAGCACGTCATGGCAACAGACATCTGCCCTCCGCCCGGGGTGTACATTTTTCTAAATGGCGCTTGCTGCGTAATGCGGTGAACAGCCAGCATACAGGCTTCAGCATCATGCAAAGCGAAACCGGGCAATAATACGGCTCCGGCATCCAACTGCACGGAGTTTGGCCGGATATCTGGCAAAAGAAAATCCATTTGCACGGAACGATTGTCTTTCATGGTGAAAGCTCTGTGTGGAAAGTGTTTGCGGTGATGTGCGCTCTCTGGCACAGCATGGAAAGAGTATAGCAGCACCTACGTTTGAAACAGAAGGAGCAGATCCCCAGCAATGTCGGTTTCTGGTCGGGATATGATGTTTATCGGCGGCATTCCGGCTGTTATCAGCTTTAATGCCGGTAGCCGTATGTTTCGTGGGGTTTTTATAGGCCTGAACGCAGAGGTGGATTTTCTGGCGCGTTCTCCCATGGACTTACAGCCCCAAGGTGAGGCGGCTTTAAGTGTGTTTTTGGAAACATGTCGTCAGCAGAATCGTTCTCCTTTACTTGCACGACAAGTAGGACAAAAAGGTTATCTGCTTGAAGATATCTACGCAGAACTGGAAGAGCCCGCACGCCAGAAAGGGATAGATCTCTATCAGCTTGTGCGTGACCAGACACTGGAATTTCAGAAAACGGGAAATCGAAAAAAAGCTTCAACCGTTTTTCTGAATTTTTAATGGGAACGGCAGATTTTCTAAGAAAAAAGGAAGGCTTGGGATAAGCCTTCCTTTTTTAACACCTGTTGTGCATCAGACAGTTGTATTAGCTGGGATATTCTGTTTGGCGGGGGCCATCACGGATACAAGTGCAACTATGGCAATATTGATAACCAGAGAAAGAAGGCCAGTAGAAATATTGCCAGAAAATAGCCCCAGATTAACGGGGTGAATAGGTTTTAGGCCGTCCATCCAGCAAATACTAACACCAAAAACTGTGCCTACAGCCCACCCAGTTAGCATAGCGGCGGCAGAAAAGCGCACACGAAACAGGCCCAGAATAAGCGCAGGGAATGTTTGTAGAATAAACACGCCTCCCAAAAGCTGGAAATCAATGGCAAACTGCGCGTTCAGGAACAATACGCAAATCAGTGCGCCAATTTTTACTATAAAAGCTACAATGCGGCTGGTGCGTACTGGATTTGCCTGTGGGGGAAGCAAATTGTTGGTGACCAGATTGGCCGCGCCAATTGCCATAACGGCCGCAGGCACCAATGCCCCTACGGCAATGGCAGCAAGGCAAAAACCGGCAAACCATGCAGGAAATACACTTTGGAACAGCATTGGCACAACCATGGAGGTATTGGTGGTGTTAATGCCAGCCGCATGCGCCATAAAGCCCAGCATGGCTATAAGCCCCAATACAATGGTGTATGCGGGTAAGAAAACAGCATTCTGTTTGATGGTATCTGCTGAACGAGACGCCAGAATACCCGTAAGTGTATGAGGATATAAAAATGCAGCTAAAGCGGAAGAAAGCGCAAGGGTAGCATAAGGTAAGTTTTGTCCGGTTTTAAGCACCGTATCTGTATGTGCCGCAGAGGCAAACAGGGCACTGTAACCGCCGGTGTGTAGGGGTATAACAGTTACCGCTACCAGCACGGCAATATAGATCATAATATCCTTGATAAAGGCCGTAAGTGCCGGAGCATGTAGCCCTCCCAACCATGTGTAAGCAGCTAGGGAAATAAAGGCGATAATGAGTGGTAGATCGCCCGGTAATCCTAAAGCCTGCACCACAGTACGGATACCAATAAGCTGGAGCGCAATATAAGGCATAACCGCTACCAGCCCGGTTAAGGCAATAATCACTTCCAGTGCCCGGCTGTTAAAGCGTGCCTTTACAATATCTGCCGCTGTTGCGTGCCCGCCTGCGCGCGCAATCTTCCAAAGCTTTGGCATAACAAGAAAAATGAAGGGATAAACAATAATGGTATAAGGCAGCGCAAAAAAGCCATATGCTCCCGCCGCATATACCAGCGCAGGTACTGCAATAACCGTATAAGCGGTGTAAAAGTCTCCTCCCACCAAAAACCATGTTACCCACGGCCCAAATTCTCGCCCACCGAGTGACCATTCCTCATGGCTGTCGGTATCACGTTTGGCATGAAACAGGCCGCGTATCCATTGTATGGAACTGCCAACAACAATGGTCGCGGCAAAAAAGAAAACAAAAACGCCAAGCGCCCAAGGGTTTATGGTGCTCATGTGTTTTGCCCCTTTTTCCAGACAATCCAGATAAGAGCAGACGTTACTGGTACCCATGCGAATTGGTACCAGTAGAAAAATGGAAAACCCCACAAAACAGGATCGTGCCTATTATACAGGGGCGTCCAAAGTAACCCTAAAAAGGGCAGGGCGAGTAGGAGGTTCAGATATTTCATTACAGAAAACCCGGTCATTTTGTTTTTTTTGTTCGTGACCGGGAGAAGGATGGCGATGAAAGTTACCGCCTGTCAATTATTCTGTATGTCTTTTTGGTTCGAGAAACCAAGTTGTGTCTTTTCCACTACAAACAGGGGGTGCTGTTTGTAGTGGGGCAGAAAAAACAGCTTGATGTTTTAGCGTGTGGCGCTGTGCTTTTTATTCTGTAAAACTTGGTTTAGCTTATCGCCATATTGCCGATAGCTGCCCTCTGGCACGCAACCCATTTCTTCCAAATCTGCCAGATCCGCTCCGTGATTGATCCACAGATTTACTTCACGTGAATCAATAGATGGTGGGATTTCACGAGGTTCATAAACAATAGGTGCGTTTTCACCTTCCGTAGCACCAAACAGCATAAAGCTATCGGGTTCTGGTGTTTTACTGGAACTCAGGCTGATTTCCCCACACACAACCTGCTTCTTTTCTGCATTGGGGTGCGTAGTTATTGCGCGGAAAAAAGGGTGGGTATCCGGAAAGCGTTTTGTAAGCGTCTTGAGTGTATTTTTTACAAAAGGGGATGCCTTTTTATCGCTGCCGTCAATAACGGTTTGCGCACTTGCAGAACAGGCTAGTACCGGCGCGCCAAGGGCAGCAAGCAACAGGCCGAATGCCAGAAAGCGTTTCATGGTTTTGAGTCTTTCCTGTTCAATGAAATGTATTAAGCAATATTATACTGCAATTTCGTGTTTAAAACAGCTTTCGCCTTCCATGGTGTAATGCCGCCGCAACTTAACCGGCCACCTTGTTGAGGGGCAGGTACACCTGTGGTGGATGGGAGTGATAAAGGGAACCCATACAGGCTTCTTACAGCCAAAAATCCAAAGCACTCGGCTTCCAGCGCATCCCCATTCCATCCAAGAATTTCTGCCGGAGAGACTTGGCCGGGTAACCGTTGAGTAAGTACTTCCATAATAGCAGAGTTATGTCGACCGCCGCCACATACAAACCATGCTTGAGGCTGCTCTGGTAAAGGCGTGCGGGCAATGGTTTCCGCAGTAAAGGCAACCAGTGTGGCAGCTCCATCTGCCGGGGAGAGCGCAGCAATATTTTGCAAGGCTGTATGAAAGCTTAGCCTGTCGAGAGATTTAGGGGCTGGTTTGCTAAAAAATGGATGTGCCACGAGCTGCTTCAGAATAGATGCAGACACTTTACCGCTGCGTGCCAAGCGCCCATCTTTATCGTAGGGGATGCCAGTATGGCGGAAAGTCCAGTCATCCAGCAGAGCATTGCCGGGGCCTGTATCACAGGCCAGAATCTCACCTTTTGAGGTCAGCAGAGTAAGATTAGCAACGCCTCCAATATTCAGGATTGCAACGGGGCGTGGCTGATCGTGCAAAAGGGCTGCATGATATAAAGGGGCCAGCGGAGCACCTTCTCCGCCTGCGTGTACATCAGCGCTGCGAAAGTCATGGATAACAGGCAAATCTGTAGCAGAAGAAAGCGCAATAGCATTGCCAATCTGCCATGTGCGCCCAGGCTGGTGCAGAATGGTCTGACCATGAAAGCCAATAAGATCGGCTGGCATATCAGGTGCCATTTGGCGCAGTTTTTCAACAGCTATGGCATGCACCTTTGTCAGATCATGTTCTGCAGACAGTAATGCAGGATCAGAAGACGCAAGCTGAGGAGCTTCATCCAGTATGCGGCGCAGGCGTGCCCGTAATTCTGCCGTATAAGGCACGGTCAGCGCTGGGCCGTGCCGGAATATACGTGTGCCATCAGTTTGTATGAGAGCTGCATCTACGCCATCAAGTGATGTGCCACTCATAAGCCCAATGGCGGTAAGGGGAGAAAGCAAAGACATAGTGTTAATGTGCCGCGTTTATATCCAGCCCGGTACGCAACTGGCCGGTTGGCACATCCCATAACAGAATCCGGTCTTGCCCCTGTTCTGTAACATGCAGGGCCAATACGTTATCCCGCACGCGTGTTACGCTTAACAGGTGTTCACCAGCAGGTAATGTAGCATGTGCCGTGGAAAGATTGGCAGATGGAGCCGTATCCGATAGCGCAACCGGTGGAAGGTTGGGCAGAGTGGGTTTACTACTCATGCGATGAATAAGTACGCCTGCCAATACCACAACACCCACCACAATCAGTACACCCATGCCAATAACGGCTACAAGTAAGGCTTTGGGTGTTTTGTATTCCTGTGGTTCTTCCATCTTAAAGGGCCGTGCCTTCTGCAATATGGCGTTTCATGCTTTGCACAACGGCTGCCAGACCATCAAAAATGGCCTGTCCAATCAGAAAGTGCCCAATATTGAGTTCTCGCAGTTCTGGCAGGCTGGCGATGGGGCCAACGTTTTCAAATGTCAGCCCGTGGCCAGCATGCACTTCCAATCCAAGAGAGGCTGCTTGCATGGCTGCGGCACGCAGGCGTTCCAGTTCTCCCGCTTTCCCTTCTGCATAAGCGCCAGTGTGGAGTTCGACAACTTGTGCGCCTGTTTTGGCGGCAGCTTCTATTTGTGCGGGAGAGGGATCTATAAACAGTGAAACACGGATGCCTGCCTGTGCGAGTTTTTGCACCTTTGGTGTAAGTGTTTCTAGTTGCCCCGCTACGTTCAGACCGCCTTCTGTAGTTAGTTCTTCACGCCGTTCAGGCACAAGGCAGCAGGCATGGGGGTGCAAGCCAAGGGCTATGCCAACCATTTCTTCTGTTGCAGCCATTTCCATATTAAGGGGAGCCGCAATTTCTGCACGCAGGCGTTCTAAATCTTTATCACGGATATGGCGCCTATCTTCACGCAGATGGGCGGTAATACCATCTGCACCAGCCTGAATAGCTAACAGGGCCGCAGCAACGGGGTCTGGATATGTGCCCCCACGTGCATTGCGAATGGTGGCCACATGATCAATGTTGACGCCAAGCCGGATAGCTGAAGTCATGCTGTGTTCCTTCTGTTTTGCGCAAGCTGTGCGGCCAACCGAATGGCAGCAACAAGGCTGCTTGGGTCTGCCTTGTTCTGGCCCGCAATGTCAAAGGCTGTTCCGTGGTCGGGCGATGTGCGGATAATGGGCAGCCCTAGCGTTACGTTCACACCTTCTGCCATATCCAGTGTTTTAAGAGGGATCAGCCCTTGATCATGATACATGCACAAAGCCACATCATAATGGCTGCGCGCTGCGGGTGTGAACATGGTATCTGGCGGCATGGGGCCGGTAATATTAAGCCCTTCCTTCTGTAAGGCTTTAATGGCTGGGATGATAATCTGTTGTTCCTCATGCCCCATCAAGCCGTTTTCTCCCGCATGAGGGTTTAATCCGGCCACGGCAATGCGCGGGGCTTTCAGGCCAAAATCGCGTTTTAGCCCAGTGGCAACTGTGCGGGCTGTTTTAATAATCAACTCTGTATTTAACTGCTCCAGTGCGTGCCGGAGGGAGACATGTACGGTAACAGGCACAACCTTGAGAGAGGGCCCAGCCAGCATCATCACTTCCTGTCCAGGCACATGGCATAGTTCTGCCAGATAGCTGGTGTGCCCCGGATGTTTGAAGCCCGCGCTTTGAATAACCTCTTTGCTGATAGGGTTGGTGATAATAGCGGAGGCTTCACCATTCTGGGCTAATTCTACGGCCAGACGGATGCTTTCAATAACACTGGATGCATTCTGACGGTCTGGCTCTCCGGGAGAGGCAGGTGTTGCCAGTCGGAGGGGGAGCACGGGAATAGCGTGGGAGAAGATATCCGATCCCTGTTCCAGATAGCGCACGGCCTGTAATGGGGCATGTTGCTCCAGAAGGGTAGGGTCTCCCACAAAAACAAAGGGGAGCTTGCTTTCGCGCAATATGCGCCATGCTTTTACAGTAATTTCAGGCGCAATACCTGCCGGGTCACCTTGTGTTAGAGCAAGCATGGGCTTCTTCCTTCAGCGCAGGAAAATACGGGTCTGTAAAGCAGAAAGGAAAACTTAGAAACGATCAGGCGTAAAGGTGCTGAGGAAATGATAAAGCACATTAGGTGCAAAACCATATTCCACAGCCATAACTGCATCCGGGCTGAGAGCACGATACCATGCAGGATTAAAGTGATCAGACAGCGTAATGGAATTGGGTAGTGTGTGTGCTGAATGCAGCAGGTTCATAAATGGCGTAAGGCTGTTCAGGTTTGGGTCAGTCGGTCTGTTTTGCATGTAGACGTTTGGATCAAAAAACAGATGGCCCGAGCGCTTTTCCTTATCGCCGGATCGGAGGAAGTGGTCATACCCATTTACAAAACCGCCAGCTTGCAAATTTTGCTCCGAAATATCGGGGTAGCGCTGAAGATAATACCGTTCGGAAAATAGGTAATGTGGAGAAAAGCTTTTGTATCCCCCATTGCAGTAATGCTCAAAGCCAGAAACGCAGGTGCCGTTTGTAATGGCTTCTGCTGCCTCGGAGCAATTTACCCGGTACCATTCTTCGTTGAAATATCTGTTGGGTGAATGGCCGGAGGACGCCCCTTCGACCTTGTACCATTGTTCAAGCTCATGGTCAGAAAAAGACAACAGAGCATCCATAATTGCGCCGTATTCTGCGCGGTACCAATTTGCGTCAAAGGGGTACCATAAAGCTTCGGATGCTTTACTTGGCATAGTCTGTCATCTTTCGTTTTCAGGTATGGAAATCAAAGGGCCTGAATGCTGTTTTCAGCCTACAGCACGGCGGTTGCGCCACAATGCCGCAAAGTCAATCTGCTGCATGATAACGGGTAGGAAGCCTGCTTCCCGGCATAGAGTGGCCAACATGTTGCGGGCAGCAGGGTAAAGAAGCCGAGGTGCTTCTATAAGAAGTAAGGTTTCAAAAGTTTCTGCTGTTGCATGTTGCAGCGTAAAGATACCTGCATAAGTCAGATTCACATCAAATAAGGGGACAACTTCTTCCCCTTCTCGTTGTGCAGGAAGGTGCCCCTGACAGCGCAAGATCAGTTCAACTTCAAAGTTCGGCTGGTTTTCACCCATTTGATGGGCACGTACATCTACAGAAACACCAAGGTGAGGGCGTTCTGTTACGCGTGAGTAAATGGCTGGTGCCCCAAGAACCTGAAATTCAACAGATTTAACATATTGGATTCCCATCATAACAGACGGCGCAGGAGATGTGTGAGATGCGCCGCCAAGTGAATCTGCAGTTTCGGTATTCATGATGGATGTCTGATCCTCAGGAGTAATGTCGCAAACAAAAATAGCTCATTATTCAGGAAAAATGAGCAAAACAATATAATCCGCACCAGCCCTACCAGATTCAGACAGTTGCGGCGAGAGGAAACACAATAAACTTCTTTTCTGTTGTAGCTCTGGCAACGGTCTAAAAATGTGTGAAATATTTTATCATTAAGCTTGCGGTTGATGGTATCCAGTCGCTTGTTCTTTGCGTGTGATACGGCTACGACTTGATGCCATGATCAGGCTGATAATTGTTGTCCCATTCCTGCTGGCGCTTGTGGTGTTCAGTGCCAGTAATCAGGATCCGCTCGATATGTGGTTGCTGACATATAGCTGGAAGTCTTCAGCTGGTGTGTTGGCGCTGTTGGTAGCTGCTGTTGCCTTTTTGCTGGGAGCTTTCTGTTTGTGGACGGCAGAATTCAGGCAACGCCGGCGTGCGCGCAAGGCAGAGCAACATGTAAAAGAACTGGAAGCGCAGCTTGCCCAAGTGCAGGCCGTATCTAGCATGCCAGTGGCCCCAGCGCCCGTAGCCATAGCGACTCCGCCTGTTTCGTCTGCAAATGGAGCAGAACCACATGTCTGATACAGCAAGGCAAACAGGTTTGATTGTGGCGTTGGATACGCAAGACCCGGCGCAGGCCAAAGCATGGGCGCATGCGGTGCAAGGTGTTGCGGGTGTTATCAAGCTTGGTATGGAATTTGCTTATGCAGCAGGCTTTCAGGCTGTGGCAGATCTAGCTGGGCAGAGGCCTTTATTTCTGGATCTTAAGCTGCATGACATTCCCAATACTGTGGGAGCCGCTGTAAAAGCGCTTTCTCATTTGCGCCCTCGTATGCTGACACTGCATGCTGTTGGCGGTGCAGAAATGATGAAAGCTGCACGCAAGGCATGTGATGAGGCTTTCCCGGAAGGAGAGCGCCCATTACTGCTGGCTGTAACTGTGTTGACCAGTATGGATGATCAGGCCTTGGCAGAAGTAGGTGTGCCGGATGATACGCGCACGCAGGTTTTGCGCTTGGCGCATCTGGCAATGAAGTCCGGGATGGATGGATTGATCTGCTCCGCGCATGAACTCAAGGCACTGCGAGAAGCTCTGGGTGACAAGCCTGTGTTGGTAACGCCAGGTATTCGGCCCGCAGGAGCAGCTAAGGGTGATCAGAAACGCGTTATGACGCCTGCGGAAGCACGCGCTGCTGGAGCAGACTGGATTGTGGTGGGAAGACCCATAACTCAGGCTGCAGATCCAGCAGCAGCAGCAGCAGCAATTGCTGCGGAACTGGCAGCATAAATCTGCTGCATATAGCTGGAGTAGGTTATGAGCAGCGTTCGGACAGGCGTAAAAATCTGCGGCATTACAGAAGAAGCCGGGCTGGAAGCCTGCATGAAATATGGCGCAGATTGGGTCGGCTTTGTTTTTTTTGAACGCTCTCCTCGCTATATAAATGCATTGCGGGCAAAGGTTTTAGCTGGCCGGGTTACAGATGGCATCAAGAAAGTCGGGCTCTTTGTACGCCCTGGCGATGCTGATTTGGAACGCGTGTTGGGTCAGGTCGATCTAGATATATTGCAGCTTTATACAACGCCTGAACGCGCCTTGCAGATACAAGCCAAGTTTGGGCTGCCTGTTTGGTTATCCATTCCAGTTGCCTCAGAGGCTGACTTGCCACAACAAAGCATAGTGGAACGGCTTGTGATTGAGCCTAAGCCCCCAGTTAATGCAACACGCCCGGGTGGTAATGCGCAGCGCTTGAACTGGGATATGCTGCAAGGTTGGAAGCCTGCTTATTTGTGGATGTTGGCGGGGGGGCTAAATCCCGAAAATGTAGGACAAGCCGTTGCAACAACCGGAGCAGCAGCGGTGGATGTTTCATCCGGCGTTGAAACTGCGCCTGGCATTAAGAATCCGGATGCAATTGCGCGTTTTATCCATAATGCGCGCACTTCAGCCGTTGATTGAGATAAAAACTTTATTTTTTCCGCTTTAGGTCTTGTTTGTTCCGAAAATTTTGCTATTACCTCTCTCGCGTCGGAGAGATGGCCGAGTGGCTTAAGGCGCACGCTTGGAAAGCGTGTGTACGTTAATAGCGTACCGAGGGTTCGAATCCCTCTCTCTCCGCCATAACATGATTTTCCTCTAAAAATAGTCAGTTCAATTGAGCTGTAGAGCTACAGTGTTTTGTGATGTTGTTCCGTATCACAAGATACATACAATATTTTCCGATGCCCTAAAGCTTGGTACGGCTATAAGGTTGCAGGCTAATTGTACGAGTAGGATAGCAAAAAGTAGGGCTGCAAATACATCGTATAGTGGAAGGCCTAAAGTGAATAGACTTCCAACGGTGATGTATCCTGCTACACTATGAATGTCCGACATCCATAAAAACAGATAATCTTTTCCTTGCCATGTGCGTGTAGCAGATGGTTCTAACTCTTCATTTATTAAACGATTATTATGTGTTGCATGATGTGTTCCATCCATAATGCTTTCCTACATTACGATTCGAATACGAAATATATTATTGACCAATTAGCCAGAATAAAAATACGATTTCGATACAAAATATCATTTACCCTTTAACGATTGGAAAACAGAAAGGCAGTCCTCTTCCTGCTTCATGTTAAAGGCGGAGCGCTTATTATAGCAGAAGGCAGTATGCGGGCGGACATTCTGTGTGGCCCAGATGGAAAAATTGCTCATGTAGCAAACACGATAGAAACACCAACGGGTTGTGATGTTGTGGATGCCGCAGGGTTATTGGTAATGCCGGGAGGTATAGGTCCGCATACTCATATGGAAATGCCTTTTATGGGCATAATTACAAGTGATGATTTTTATACTGGAACAGCTACTGGCTGAGGCGCTGAAGAAAAACCCCCTCTCATGAGTGGGGGGTAGGAAAATAATGAATAAGGGAAATGACCTGAGTTCTGTAAATCTAGTTAGTATAATGCGTTAAAGGCAAATTGTGGTGATACAATGCGGGATGTGTTATGTCCCGCATAATACACGGAAACACCAGCAATAACGCCATAATTAGGTGTCCAGTTGTATTCTAGTGCTGGGGCAACCTGCCAATCTCCCGAACCGGAACTCAGTTCATCTACTTTCAAACCAGAAGCATAATGGCCTTTTAGGCGGGTGCCATTAGCCCAATCTCGTGCCACGTCAATTGCAAAAACCCATCGCTGTGTAATGCCATATTCCAAGGAAAATCCTGCTTCACCATACATGCCGGGCTGTCCGTGGCCGCGAAAACCGCGTGTGGTACCATAACTGGTAACATCTCTTAGATGAGCAGAATTAAGAGCGCGCCGGAAGGTTGCCCATAGCCGTAACCGCAACTCATGGTTATTGGGCATGGTGTATGTGGATTGTTCAGTTAATGTTGCGCGATATGTGTAAACGCCGCTGCCAACGCCATCCTGTGAGCGTCCGAGGTGAGAGTAATCACCTGTAGGAAAGGAAACGCCGGTAATAAGGTTGAGTGTGGGAATAAACCGTTTGGGATCTGCCGTAAGATAGCGCCACATGAGATCAACTGGCACATCTCCAATTTTCAGGCCGCTACTGGTTGTATCTCCATGCTTCCACCGGTAGCTGATAGCTGGCGTGGTCTGAATGCTCAGGTAATCCGTTAAGGCGTACCGATAAATGGTAAAGCTGGTAACCGATTGCTGACGCGGGGAGGACATGGGCACATTGTTATTGTGCGGACCGATCATACCTGAAGGTACAGAGTAGTACATATAGGGTTCTAAAAGAAACATGCCCTGTTTAGAGAGAGGGCCTGAAGGAGAAACCAGAGAGCCAGTGTACCATTGATCGGCCGCGCATGCGCTTTGGGAATATGTGCTTACAGTGATGGCAGATAGGGCAAGGGGCAGAAGAAAACGCAGAGATTTATCAGAAAAATATCTGAAAATAATGCTCATCAAATGTGCTCCTTGGAAACTTGATTGTTTTCCGCACATGGAAAGCCTGCATCATCGGTAAGTTCCACAGAGGAGAGTGTTTGCGGAACAATATTCTGTGGTTTCTGGTTGGAGGTTTTCCACCCAATAATCAGCACAAGAGCCAATAATGGAATGGCAGCGATAGACATGGTGCCGGTTGGGTAATCCAGTGCCATCAGCAGTAAAATGCAAAGGAAAAACACAATACTTAACCAAGATGTAAAAGGGGCACCGGGCATTGCAAAACCCGTAGGGGCAATACGACCTGCCTTAATGGCCTGACGTAATTTGATCTGGCATAAGAGAATAAAGCACCATGTGCTGATAATCCCCAAAGATGCCATGTTGATTACGATTTCGAAAATTTGTGATGGCAACAGGTAATTTAATCCAACACCAACCAGATAAATGGCAACAGTTGTGAGAATGGCTGCTGCGGGAACAGATTGTTTGTTCATATATGATAGGTAACGTGGTGCGGAACCGTTAAGTGCCAGAGCCCGAAGTACTCTGCCTGTGGAATAGAGGCCTGAGTTTAGACTGGAGAGTGCTGCGGTGAGCACCACAATGTTCATAACGGAATCCATCCCCGGAATACCGAGTTTGGAAAAAAATGTAACAAATGGGCTAATGCCTGCCTGATAAGAGGACCATGGCAGAAGCAGCACAAGAAGAGTAACAGTGCCAACGTAAAAAATAATGATCCGCCAGATAACATTGTTAATGGCGGATGGCAGGATTTCGCGTACATTCTGGCATTCACCAGCGGCAGTGCCAATCATCTCAATGCCGAAATAGGCAAATACAACGCCTTGCATCAGGGCGAGTGCAGGAAGTGCCCCATGAGGGAACAGGCCTCCATGCTCAGTAATCAACTGTAGGCCAGTCGTATGTCCATCAATCGGAACGCGCAGGCCTAAAATAGCACTTCCAACAACAAGAAAAATTAAAAGTGCTGCAACTTTAATAAGCGAGAACCAGAATTCCATCTCGCCAAACCATTTTACACCAATCAGATTCATTGATGTAATAACCATAAGGGCCATAAACGCCATAACCCATTGCGGAACAGCAGCAAATACACCCCAGAAATGCATGTAAAGGGCTATGGCGGTAATATCGACAATACCTGTCATGGCCCAACTAAAGAATGAAAGCGCACCTGCTACATAAGAAGCATGAGGCCCTAGAAATTCCAGCGCATAGGAAACAAAACTACCGCTGGTAGGCCGGTACATAACCAATTCCCCCAGTGCTCTGAGCATAAGGAAGGAAAAAATACCGCAAACTAGGTAAACTATTGCAAGAGAAGGCCCTACAGCTTGAAGCCTGCTTCCCGCACCCAGAAAAAGACCAGTTCCAATAGCGCCTCCGATAGAGATCATTTGGATCTGACGTTTGCCTAAAGCTTGTTTGTATCCTTCTGAAGTCTGTTGAAGAGGGTGGGATGAAGAAGTTTTTGTGTCCAAAATTTCTATCTCCATGACAACAGACAGTGCGAAATCTGCAATATATTTTATGGAACGCACCTTGTTTCGATAATGCAATAACAGTAATCGCAGGATCAGGGAAGTCATTGCAGAATCGAAATGCCATAGAGCTAATGTATAAAATGTTTCACAAAAATAAACTTAATATGTATTATTTAAATATATATTGACTTTATAGGTGAGTATTATCGAATTTACTTAAATTAAAATGCAAATCACAAAGTAAAAATTTTTTTATATATTATATAGTGAAGTTGAGAATATATTATAATATCTCAATCAAGATTTGTTTTTTCTGAATACGAATAAATAGTTAATTTATAAAATCCGATAAATACTGATATTTATTAGGCGTTTAAGTGAGGTGTCGTTACCATTCTATTGTAAATGGCACGACACCTCATCAAAAAGTTACTCGATGCAGACAGTCGCTTCGCTTGTAAGCACGCGGAAAGTAAAGCTTTCCTGAAGATACAGCTCAACGGTTTCTGCCGTATGGCTTAGATAACCGATGGAAAAGTCCTGCCCGATATCAAGCTGCAAATCTCCACCGCGCTTGGAGATAACAAAAGCACCTTCAATAGCCGGAGCCCAGATGGGTTCACCTTCAATCAGGCTCTCAATATGTTTGAGAACAGGGTAGCCAACATCATCTCCACCGCTTACAGCCTGATAGGCTTTGGTGCCAAGAACAAGAGAATAGGGGCCATTCACGCCAGCAAGGCGCAAGGTATCCAATGCAGCAGTAATGGCATGCGGATAATCTTTTGCAGAAGCTGGCAGCTTTGTATGTGGGTTAGATGATCCCTGCCGAATGCCTGTAATTCCGGCAGCGGCATAGCCATCAAAAATGGCACGATCCTCTGCGAAAGCAATTTTCTGGGCAGCATCCTTAACGGGCTGCCAATCAGAATCCAGAGAGCCACGTTCTACAGCATCAATTTCTTCGCGCGATAAGGTAAAGGGAACCCGCAGTTCCACAAGGGGAAGCACTTCGCGCTGTACGGCCTGTATGCCATCGCTCAGGGAGCTGATTTGTTTATTGCGGCCAGTACCAACGCTGGAAAATGCTGTGCCTTTTGGTTCTGGTGTGTCAACCACGCGCCGTCCGGCCAGATTGCGGCAGATTGTGCGAGAAGCTTCCTGTTCAATTTCGGTCCAGGCAACGTGGGAAATGGGTGCAAGATGTTTATGTAGGTTGTTCATTTCAGGCGTCCTTATTGTTTAATGATCCAATTCCAAGGGAACCGTGAAGAGGTTTTGTGTTTTGAGAAGCAGATGCAGGTTCTGGAGATGCCTGAATATTTTCTGTGCTCATGTTGGGAGCATCGTCAAGGAAGTCACTCGTGGGAATGAAGAAAAGTGACCCGGTTACCGCTGTGCTTACATCCAGAATTCTATCGTAATTGCCAGGAGGCTTGCCGATAAACATATTTTGTAACATCTGCTCTGTGCGTGCAGGAGAACGCGCATAGCCAATAAAATATGTGCCAAACTCTCCTTTACCCACTTCTCCAAAAGGCATGTTGTCACGTACAATCTGAAGTTGCTGTCCGTTTTCTTCAATGTTTGTAAGAACATTGTGCGCGTAGCTGGGCTTGGCTGCTTCGGGCAACTCTATGTCGGATACTTTTTTGCGGCCAATGATGTGTTCCTGAACTTCAGTTGGGATGGCATTCCATTTTTTAAGATCATGCAGGTATTTCTGCACAATAACGTAACTGCCACCCGTAAAAGATGGATCTTCATCTCCAATAACTGTTGCCGCAAACGCTGCTTGGCCTGTTGGATTTTCGGTGCCATCAACAAAACCGAGTAGATCTCGTGCATCAAAATATTTAAAACCGTGCACTTCATCTACAACTGTTGCAGCACCTTCCAAGCGGGAAGTCAGGGCTGTTGCCATCTCAAAGCATAAATCCATACGCGTGGCACGGATATGGAACAGAAGATCTCCCGGTGTTGAGGGGGCATGGTGCACGCCGTTAATTTCCTGAAAGGGGTGGAGTTCCTTTGGGCGAGGAGCCCCACAAAGCAGATCCCATGCGTTTGATCCAATACCGGTAATACAACTTAATTTGCCATCTGGAATACGAAACCCGACACCTCGCACAAGTGACGAAATATCGCCAAGGAGATCTAAAACCTGAGTGCGAACTGTAGGGGCATCATGCAGAGTCATCACAAGGAAAAGGGCTGATTGTGTTAATTTCGTATCAACTGGCTGCGGTGTAACCACTGTGAGGGAACTCCTGAATGCATAACGCGTTATATAATCACGACTGATACCTAGCATAGGCAGATGAATATTTGAGGCAAGATGGAAGGTGGTATCAAATAAACGCATCCATCGGATAATAAATTTTCATGATAAGTATCTTTTATCATAAGATAAACAAAAGGTCTTGGACGAACATTTTCTGTTGATTTATTTTAAATACCAAATCATGGAGGTGTTGTTTCCGGTGCATAATGCGTAATTATAGCATTTATGGCGTATAGATAGAATTTTTGTTGCTATCCAATGTCAATTTTCGGTCAAAATACCACTAATTATAAGTTTGGAAAGAACCTATGCAACCTGCGCATGATATTGCGCTTCTTTTGGCGCGCTTCCAGTTTGCCTTTACTGTAGGTGTTCATATCATCTTTCCGGCCTTTTCAATCGGGCTGGCAGCTTACTTGGCTGTATTGGAAGGATGCTGGCTGAAAACCGGACGTTCTGTTTTTCTTGATCTGTATCGATACTGGATCAAGGTATTTTCGATCGTTTTTGGTATGGGTGTCGTGTCCGGTCTGGTGATGTCGTATGAATTCGGCACGAACTGGTCGGTTTTTTCTCAAAAGGCAGGCCCCATTACCGGGGTTCTTTTGTCTTATGAAGTTATGACAGCATTTTTTCTTGAAGCCGGATTTTTAGGCATCATGCTGTTCGGCATGAACAAGGTGGGGCGTAAACTGCACTTTGCCGCCACATGCTGCGTATCTATAGGCACTTTAATTTCCATGACGTGGATTCTTTCTTCCAACTCATGGATGCAAACGCCACGTGGCTATATGATAGACCCCGCAACTGGGCGTTTTTTGCCAGCAGATTGGCTGGCTATTATTTTTAATCCGTCCTTCCCTTTCCGGCTGGTACATATGGGGTTGGCAGCCTTTTTGTCTGTTGCCTTTATTGTTGGCGCAACAGGTGCGTGGCACATGCTTAAGGCACGGCGTGAAGGAAAAGTGGCCACGGCTCCAGTGCGCACCATGTTTTCCATGGCCATGTGGATGGCAGCTATTGTGGCCCCGCTACAGATTATGGCGGGTGACGCGCATGGCCTGAATACCCTGAAATATCAGCCAGCAAAAATTGCAGCTATGGAAGGGGATTGGGATTCAACGTCTCGCGCGCCAGAGCTTTTGTTTGGCATCCCCAACATGAAAACCGAGCACACGGATTATGCAGTAAAAGTTCCGCTGCTGGGTTCCCTGATTTTAACACATAGTCTGGAAGGTAAAGTGCCGGGGCTAAAAGACTTCCCGCGCGATCAACGTCCACCTTCACAGGTTATTTTCTTTTCCTTTCGTATCATGGTTGCGCTTGGTGTGCTCATGATGCTGGTTGGCTTTTGGTCTCTGTGGCTGCGGCGCACACGCACCTTGTTTACAAATGCTGTGTTTCATCGTGTTGCGGTGTGTATGGCTCCGGCTGGTTTTCTGGCCCTGCTCTGTGGTTGGGTTACTACGGAAGTGGGGCGGCAGCCTTGGACTGTTTATGGTCTTTTAAGAACATCACAGAGCGTTTCACCAATTATGCTGCCAAGTATGGCTGTAACAATGACAGCTTTTGTTGTGGTGTATGTCATTGTGTTTGGGTCTGGCATTGGCATTTTGGTGCGCCAATTAGGGCATGAGCCGCAAGAGGGAGAGCCAGAGGCAAGTTCCGCAAATGCATCCGATATTTTGGCAGAACGCATGCACCCGGAAGTTATTGAATCTTCTTCTGGTAAAGGAGCTTGAGCACAATGGATCTTACATATTGGCTCCCGGTTATATGGGCCGTTATTTTGGTGGCGGCTATTTCGATCTACGTCATTCTGGATGGTTTTGATCTTGGTATTGGTATGCTGTTTGCATTGGAGCGGGACCCAGGCCGCCGGAATGTAATGGTCAGCACCATTGCGCCGGTATGGGATGGTAATGAAACATGGATGGTACTTGGTGGGGCTGTGCTTTACGGCGTATTTCCCGGGGCGTATGGCACGCTTCTGCCAGCATTTTACCTTCCGATCATTCTTATGTTGTTGGCGCTGATTTTTCGTGGTGTAGCATTTGAATTCCGGGTCATGACGCATGGCACAGGCCGTGAGACATTGTGGAATGTTGGTTTCATGCTTGGGTCTGGTATTGCGGCGTTCTGTCAGGGTGCCATTCTTGGAGGTGTTGTTCAGGGCGTAAAAGTTGTTGATGGAGCTTTTGCCGGAAGCGCGTTTGATTGGCTGACGCTATTTAGTATTCTATGCGGTATAGCCGTGATGTGTGGTTATGCCCTGTTGGGGGCAACTTGGCTGATCTGGCGCACTACTGGAGTGCTGGAAGCTTCTTGCCGCCGCTGGGCCAGTAAATTGGCCATAGGGCTGTTTCTGGGGATTATTGCAGTAAGTCTTTGGACACCACTTTTGCATGCACCTTATTTACGCCGTTGGACAGATTGGCCAAATGTCGTTCTCGTTCTTCCTGTGCCAATTCTTGTAGCTGTGTTGGGGGTGCTGTTTGTACGTGGTTTGCGGCATGAGCATTCCAAGGGCCCATTTTTATGTGCTCTGGGCTGGTTCTTTTTATGCCTTTCTGGTTTGGGGATTACGGTTTGGCCTTATATTGTTCCGCCGGGTCTGACACTTTGGGATGTGTCCGCTCCCCCAAGTAGCCAATTGTTCCAGCTTGTTGGCACAGTTATTCTGCTGCCAATTATCCTAACCTACACAATTTATTCCTATCGTGTGTTTCGCGGAAAGGTAACGGAAACAGATGGCTATCACTAAAATTGTTCAGGGAAATGGAGATGGTGCCCCAAAAAATATTGGGGCACGGATTGGATGGTTTGTGGCGATCTGGACACTGAGCACCATAGTATTTGTTGCTGGAGCTTCTTTGTTACACCTGATAATCCCGAAATAAATTAGGCTTTAATTTCCCCTATTTTAAATTACAAATAGGGGAATAGCTTAACGAGTGTATTTTATTTTGAGATAGCAGTATTTTCTCTTTGTTGTTTTACAGGATTATTTTTGTCTGTTTTAGAAAAATCTTCAGCATTTTCTAATTGATTGCGTGGTGTGCTTTTAAAAGGCGGGATTTTTTGCCCAGGAAAGTAGTAAGGCCCCCGGTAATTTTGATCGAGCTGAGCGTTATTAAGTTTGTCGACCATATTATTACCCGTTCCATCAGAATAAATGGAAGATTGCGGCATGGGGGTAGGCTTCTGCAGTTTAGGAGCGCTGTGCGCCAAAGCTGGCAGTATCAGGCATCCCAAAGCCATTCCAGTGTATATGATTTGGTTTATGCGTGACATGAGGGCTTTCTCTTTGCTGAGTATAGGCAGGTGAGAGACGATGGGCCTATCAAAACAGAAGCCTTCTTATAACCACTCATGACTATGAGATGTTCCTCTGGGAACGCAAAAATTTTTCATTCAAAAATGCAACCTTCGTATTGGTATTTCGTCTCTGATCTATCGGTTTGTTTTATATAATCTGGATTTATTTGGGTAATTTAAAGTATTGATTTTAAATACATAAATGAATATATCGTATGAAATATCATAAAATAGTATAGCTTAGAAAAATATTGAATAAATTTCTACATAATGATAATATTTTAGATGCACATTACGTATGAAATAAGAGGTGAGGAAATATTTTATGAAAGATTCTGGAACGGCGCACGCGCATTTTGGTTGGTTTAAGCGCCGTAAACAGATGAAGCCGCAGGACATTACTGTTGTTGATGCCCAGATGTTAAACAAGGCAGTAGGCGCGGCAGCTTTGGGTAATGCCATGGAGTGGTTCGACTTTGGTGTCTATGGCTATATTGCTGTCACACTGGGGCAAGTCTTTTTTCCATCGGATGATGCTGCCTCCCGTCTGATTGCAACTTTTGCTACGTTTACCGTAGCATTTTTGGTGCGGCCTCTTGGCGGTATGGTTTTTGGACCGCTGGGAGATAAGTACGGCCGCCAGAAAGTTCTGGCTTTTACAATGATTGCAATGGCAATCGGCACTTTCTCCATTGGCCTTATCCCGTCTTATGCTCAAATTGGTTTATGGGCGCCTTTGCTATTGCTGCTGGCTCGTTTGGTGCAGGGGTTCTCAACTGGCGGTGAATATGCCGGGGCAGCCACCTTTATTGCGGAATATTCGACCGATAAAAATCGGGGGCTTATGGGGAGTTGGCTGGAGTTTGGTACTCTGGCTGGTTATGTGGCAGGTGCTGGTATTGTAACAGCTTTGCAGATTGGCCTTAGCCATACGGCCATGCTGCAATGGGGATGGCGTATTCCTTTTTTAATTGCAGGCCCACTAGGGCTTTTGGGTGTGTATATGCGCTCCCGGCTAGAAGAAACGCCAGCTTTTCAGGCATACGCCGAACAGGCCGCGCAGCGGGATGATGAAAAGCCCGGTTGGGGTGAACTGCTGCGTGTGCATTGGCGGCAGTTGCTAAAGTGTATGGGTCTTGTTCTGGTATTTAACGTAACCGATTACATGTTGCTGACGTACATTCCCAGCTATTTGACGGTTGCTTTGGGATACGCCGAAAGCAAAGGGCTTTTGCTGATTATCATTGTCATGCTGATGATGATGCCACTGAATGTTATGGGTGGGTATTTAAGCGATAAACTGGGCCGCCGACCAATGATTATCGGGGCCTGTGTTGCCCTTTTGGTTCTCTCTATTCCTTCTGTTCTGCTGTTGCAGAGCGGGAATGATTGGTTGATCTTTTTGGGTTTGATGCTTCTTGGCCTAGCACTTGTTTGTTTTACCAGCAGTATGCCTTCTACTCTGCCAGCACTTTTTTATACTCCGATTAGATATACGGCGCTTTCCATGGCGTTTAACGTATCTGTTTCAATGTTTGGCGGCACAACACCGCTGGTAACAGCATGGCTGGTTGGGCATACGGGTAATTTGCTAATGCCTGCATATTATCTCATGTTTGCAGGGGGTATTGGTATTGTGACAATGCTGACAGTAAAGGAAACCGCCTGTATGCCTTTGCGTGGATCACCACCCGCAGTGGGAAGCGAGGCTGAAGTTAAAAAGATCCTTCAGGGGGATCACCCTATCACAGTGGATTCTACGTTACCGTCTATTCCTCAGGAATAAGGTAAAGTTAGGAACACTTCGTATGATGCAGGCCCAGTATGAAACTCTCATGCTGGGCCTGTTTTGCATTTAAGTTAGATGGTCTTTCAGCCAGTTTTCAACAGTCTCAAGTAATGCGCGCCCACTAGCTTCATCTCTGGTAGGAGCGGGAAAGCACGGGCCAGTTTGTATCTGGTAACGCATGGGGAGGGGCGGTTGTTTTAGAAAAGACCAACCCTGCGAAAGATAGGGTGAATCTGTTTTGATCAAAATGGTCTGCACTGGCAGGCGTGTGCGTTGGGCAATAGCAGCAAAGCCTGGCTGCATGGGGCTGGGTTCTGTTCCTGCGCGGGAGCGCGTGCCCTCAGGAAACAATAGTAATTGATTGCCTTCTTGCAGACGTTCAGAGGCAGGGCCAATGAGCCGCAAAAGACTATCATGCCGGATATAGCCCGCAGTGCGTAATGTACTGCCCAGAGTTGGGCGTTCCCAGATGGAGGCTTTGGTAACGCAAACCAGATGCGGCAAGGCAGAGGCCAGAATAAGGCTATCCAACCGTGAAGGATGGTTGGCAACCAGTATGATGTTGGGAACGTTTTTAAGTGTATTGAGTTCTGTTAGATCACATTCCAAAATATCGGCAGCTTCAAGATAACGCACGGCAAGCCGTGCCATGAAACATAGCCATGCTTGGCCTATTTTGCGGCGTTTTGGCCCTTCTGGCAAAGCGTGCCGAAGAAGGAAAGATCCTGCATCCAGCGCCAGAAAAATAATACCAATAACGGCAAGTGATGCATAAAACCGTAAGCTGGTACCAAGTTTTGAAAACAATGACATGAGAATACAGTACAGCTCTGGCAAGAAGAAAAGACATGCAGAACACATACATGATGCCACGCTATAGAGGGCATGGCGTCATGTATATTTAGAGTAGATCATTCACCGTTCTGAGATTGCATAATACGGCGTAGATCCGCTGCCATATGGGCGCTATCTGCACGGGCATCAACCATTCCCTTATAACGCACCTCCGGCCCCATCACCACAAACTGTGGAGACATCCGCATGCTATATGTCCATTCAGGGTCAGGCACCTTTTCGATAGGGGCATGATATTCCTTTGCCAGATCAGCCAAAGCAAAGGGCGCTGCTGTGCCGCTTACAATACGCGGGCCAATACTTTCACCATATTGGCGCAGGCGTTCTGCATCATCTCTGTCTGGGTCAAGGCTTACAAAAATGATAACAGCATTGTGCCTGCCACCTTCTACCTGATCCAATGCGGCAGACATATTGCGCAGGGCTGGGGCGCAGGCGTCTTCTGCGCAGTGTGTGGCGCCAAACAGAACAAGCATCCAACGGTTACGGAAGGTCTGATCCGTCATGGTGCCAGTTGTGGAATCCATCAGGCGGAAGGAACCTCCCACCTCGTTACCATAAGTGTTTAGTTGCACGCCGTGTTTTAAGGCCAGGTGAGTGGCCGTGTAGCCTCCGGCGGCTGCCAGAGCCAGCACGCCAAAGGTCATGAGGGCTATACGTTTTCCAGCCGGTGTCATGGTCTTAATGTGCCTCCGCCCAATTTTGGCCTATTCCGGTTTCTACAACCAGCGGAACAGCAAGATCTGCTGCTGCTTCCATAACGTTTTTAATAATTTCTGCCACAGCTTCAGCGTCTGATTCATCTGTTTCAAATAACAGTTCATCATGCACCTGCAGGAGCATGCGTGTTGCGCCAAAGCCTGCTTTTTGTAGAGCCAGTGGCAAATGAACCATGGCGCGTTTTATAATATCTGCAGCACCACCTTGTAAGGGAGCATTGATAGCTTGTCGCTCGGCATATTGGCGTCTGGCAGCACTTTTTTCATGAATGCCCGGCACATAGCAGCGGCGGCCAAAAGGTGTGAGAACATAGCCATGGGTACGTGCTTCTTCCCGCATACGTTCCATGTAATCACGAATGCCGGGGTAACGGGCAAAATAGGCATCTATATAAGTGCGCGCTTCACCAGCAGGAATGCCAAGCTGTTTGCCTAGCCCAAAGGCTGAAATGCCGTAAATAATGCCAAAATTAATGGCTTTCGCGCGCCGTCGCGTAAGGGCATCCATACCCTCAAGCGGGATATTGAACACTTCCGATGCCGTGCGGGCGTGAATATCCTGCCCGAGCTGAAAAGCTTCACGCAATGCAGGAATATTGGCAACATCGGCCAGTAGCCGCAGTTCGATTTGCGAATAGTCAGCAGAAATTAGCTTCTTGCCAGATGGCGCAATAAAGGCCTGCCGGATGCGTGTGCCTTCTTCCGTTCGCACTGGAATATTTTGCAGGTTGGGATCAGTCGAAGATAAGCGCCCGGTGGAGGTGATAGCCATTTGGAAAGATGTATGCACGCGGTCATCCCGCCCGGCTTGGCGCAAGAGCGCATCCGTATAAGTGGATTTCAGCTTGGCAAGTTGTCTCCATGCTAAAATACGCGCAGGCAGATCATGCCCTTGGTCGGCTAGATCCTGCAATACAGAGGAATCTGTGCTCCACGCTCCGGCCTTGCCGCGTTTGCCACCCTTCAGGCCCATTTCGTCAAACAGGATTTCCCCCAATTGTTTGGGGGAGCCGATATTGAACTGTCGCCCGGCGGCTTCGTAAATATCGTTTTCCATGCCCTGCATACGGACTTCAAAATCTTTGGAAAGCCGGTCAAGCTCTGTACGATCTACAGCAATGCCAGCTTTTTCCATATCGGCCAGAATAACTGAAAGCGGGCGTTCAATCTGTTCATAAAGTGCCAGTGCCTTGTTGGTGCGCAGCGTGGGGTGCAGCACATACCAGAGGCGCAAGGTTACATCGGCATCCTCAGCCGCATATTTGGTAGCTGTTTCAACAGGAACTTGCGCAAAAGGCACGCGGTTACGGCCTGTGCCGGTCACACTGTCATACGTAATGGGCGTATGGTTTAAATGCAGGTTAGAAAGCTCATCCATACCTTGCCCATGCAACCCGGCAGACTGGCTGTAAGAGATTAGCATAGTGTCATCAACAGCGGTGATGCTGGAAAGCGGAATGCCCGCATGATCCAGAATGAGCAGATCAAACTTGGCGTTATGGAAGATCTTTAAAACGGCATCATCCTGCAAAAGTGGTGCCAGAAGTTTAAGGGCCGCATCAACAGCAAGTTGTTCACCCGTAGGAGCTTCCAGAGTGCCTTCATGTTTTAATGGCACATAGCAGGCTTTGCCCGGAGCCGTTGCAATAGAAAACCCAACAATATTAGCCGCCAGCGGGTCTAACCCATCTGTTTCTGTATCAACGGCACAGATACCGGCTTCCTGCGCTGTGCTGATCCATTTTTGCAAAGCTTCTGCTGTGCGTACGGTTTCATAGTCATGATATGGCGCAGAAAGTACAGAAGCATCGGTGGTTGGCGCGGCATCAGCAGGCGTGGTGGCTCCGGCAACAGATGCTGCAGCCACTTTTTTTGCTGCACGATGTGCGTGGGCGCCAGAGGGATGCCCAAGCCCCATACGGCTGAGGATGGAACGAAAGCCCATGCGGTCCAGCCAGTCTGCCAGCATTAGCATGTCTGGTTCACGCGTGTTGAGCTCATCCACCGGCACGGGGAGGGGAACATCTGTAGCAAGTGTTACCAATTGCAGAGAAACGCGAGCGGCTTCGGCGTGTTCAATCAGCATGTCACGCCGCTTGGATTTTTTCATTTCCGGTGCGGCATTCAAAACAGCTTCCAGTGTGCCATATTCCTGCACAAGGGCTGCTGCTGTTTTGGGGCCAATACCGGGCACACCGGGAACGTTATCTGTGGGGTCTCCCATCAGGGCCTGCACATCCACTACTTTTGTAGGGGGCACCCCAAATTTGGTTTCCACTTCTGCAGGGCCAACAGGTGTTTGCTTGATTGGGTCCAGCATGCAAACGCCATCCCCCACCAACTGCATGAGATCTTTGTCTGAAGAAACAATGGTGCAGGTACCGCCCTGTGCCCGAATGGCTGTTGCGTAGGATGCAATAAGATCGTCTGCTTCCCATCCGGGCAGTTCGATGCCCGGCACATTGAAGGCCTGTGTGGCCTCCCTGATCAGGCTGAACTGGGGGCGCAGGTCTTCAGGTGGTTCGGGCCGGTGTGCTTTATACTGCGGATAAATTTCTGAACGGAATGTCTGGCGGCTGGCATCAAATAACACAGCCAGATGGGTGCCTACATGGTCTTTAAGCAAACGAGCCAGCATGGTGGTAAAGCCGTAAACGGCATTTACGGGCACACCTTCTGGGCTGGTCATGGGCGGGAGGGCATGAAAGGCGCGGAAAATAAAGCCGCTGCCATCTACCAGAACCAGATGGGGTGTTTCTGTCATACTGATGCAAACCGTGTAAGCGGAAGGGAAGGCAGAAAGAAAGCCATAGGGGTTGGATATGCCCCTTGGGTTTTGATGTCCAGCACTGGGCACCTGGCTTTCTGGAGGGTGTTAAGGCTTGTAACAGACAAATACCCCGGCGAAGGCCGGGGTATAGGGAGTATGTTTACAGGAAAGGCACCTGCAAGTTAGCCAATTTTTTTAACCCAGCCATGCGGGTCTGCTGCGCGGCCAAACTGGATATCGCACAAAGCTTTACGTAGGCTGCTGGTGACCTCACCTGTCTGGCCGTTACCAATGGTGCAGCCGCCTTCTGTGCTTTTGAAGGTGCCAATGGGTGTCACAACAGCGGCTGTGCCACAGGCAAACACTTCTTTCAGCTTGCCGGAATCGGCATCACCATAAAGCTGATCAATAGCGTAGCGTTCTTCTTTTACCTTAAGACCACGATCACGCGCCAAGGTGAGAAGGGAATCGCGCGTAATGCCGTGCAGAATGGTGCCGCTATCCAGCGGAGGTGTTTGCAGGGTGCCATCTTCAAACACCATCATCACGTTCATGCCACCCATTTCTTCCAGCCAGCGGCGTTCCTGCGCATCAAGGAACAGAACCTGATGGCAGCCATGTTCCTTGCCTTCCATCTGGGCCGTTAGGCTGGCGGCATAGTTGCCACCACACTTGGCCGTACCTGTTCCCCCGCGGGAGGCACGAACAGTGCGTTCTTCCACCCATACGGAAACCGGGCCGGCATCCTTGGAGAAATATTCACCCGCGGCACAGGCAATCACAATAAACTTGAATTCAGATGCCGGTTTCACGCCCAACGCGGCTTCTGTGGCAATCATGAAGGGGCGGATATACAGTGTGCCGACTTCTGGCTTGGGCACCCAGTCCTTATCCAGTTTTACAAGCTGGGTGACTGCTTCCAGAAAAAGTTCTTCAGGCACCTGCGCCATAGCCATACGTTCGGCAGAATGGCGGAAGCGGTGGGCATTTGCATCTGGGCGAAAAAGCTGCACGCTGCCATCTGGAGTGCGATAGGCCTTCATGCCTTCAAAAATTTCCTGCGCGTAGTGCAATACGGATGCCGCAGGATCCAGCATCAACGGCTGGCGGGGCAGGATTTCAGCAGAATGCCAACCCTTACCTTCCGTATAGGTGACAACAGCCATGTGGTCGGTAAAAACGCGGCCAAAACCCGGATTGGCCAGCATGGCTTCCCGCTCTGCTGCGGGGGTAATGTCTGTTTTGCGGGTAATCTTGAAGGCGGTGTCAGATTCGGTGGTCATGGGTTCTGCTGTCTCCACGGCGCTGGGGTCTGAGCCAGATAGTCTGGCAGCTCCGTTGCCTCGGTTCTTTTTTTGCTATCAGACGTTCTTATATCTTAGGTCTGAGTTGGCAGGCTTGATGGGGCTTTTCCTATCATGTTCATGCTTTATGTGCCAGAGAGCCAGACAGGCATGTCCCGTAGGGCGGTTTTGCATCTGGCGGAATAGGTGGCTGTTTTCGGCAAGGCAGGCTGTTATCGGGCCACCTGGGCACTTCCGTCTTTTTCCGGAGAAATGCGTTATGGCACCACTTCCTTTCCAACAAAGCTATGCAGCATTGCCAGAGCGGTTTTATGCCAGCGCGCCTCTTTCTCCTGCGCCAGATCCCAAGCTGATCCGGTTGAATTACGCCTTGGCAGAACAACTTGGGCTGGATGCACAATGGCTGGCCAGCCCGCAGGGCGTGGCTATGTTATCTGGCAGTGCAATGCCAGAAGGTGTGGATCCACTTTCCACGGCGTATGCGGGGCATCAGTTTGGCAGCTTTAATCCGCATTTGGGCGATGGGCGCGCCTTGTTGCTGGGGGATGTGCAGGACGCTCAGGGCCATGTGTGGGAAGTGCAGCTTAAAGGTTCTGGCCCTACACCGTTTTCACGCAGGGGGGATGGCCGCGCTGTGCTGGGGCCTGTGTTGCGTGAATATGTGGTCAGTGAGGCCATGCACGCCTTAGGTATTCCCACAACTCGTGCGTTGGCTGCCGTAAAAACAGGCATGGCTGTTTTACGTGAAACCATGTTGCCTGGGGCTGTTCTGGCACGTGTGGCTTCCAGCCATATCCGGGTTGGCACGTTTCAGTATTTTGCATCGCGGCAGGATTTGGCAGGGCTGCGGATTTTGGCGGATTTTGCCATTGCCCGGCATTACCCGCAGGTAGCACAAGGCCCAGCGCCGTATCTGGAGTTTCTTCAGCAGGTTATTGCGGCTCAAGCCAAGCTTATCGCGCAGTGGATGCTGGTTGGGTTTATTCATGGTGTAATGAATACGGATAATATGGCCGTATCAGGGGAAACCATAGATTATGGTCCCTGCGCTTTTATGGATCAGTATGACCCCAATACCGTGTTCAGTTTTATTGATGAGCGCGGGCGTTACGCCTTTACCAATCAGCCAACAATCGCCTTGTGGAATCTTACGCGCTTGGCGGAAGCCTTGTTGCCACTTCTTTCTGAGGATGAAGATGAAGGCGTGGCCTTGGCCGGGCAGGCGCTTGAGCAATTTGGTGGACTGTTCCATGGCGCATATTTTGCGGGATTGCGTGCAAAACTTGGTTTAAAAACACAGCAAGCCAAGGATGAAACATTCTTCCATACTTTGTTTGCTCAGATGCAGGAGCATCAGGCTGATTTCACCAATACCTTCCGCAGTTTGAGTGATGAGCGTGTGATAGCGGGTGAGTATGTGCCCGATACGTTAGAGGGTATGCAGCCCTGGCTGCATCAATGGCGGCAGCGCTTAACGCAGGAAGCGGAAGATGCACCAGCGATACGGGCAGAGAATATGCGCCGCGTAAACCCGTGTTATATCCCGCGCAACCATCTGATAGAGTCCATGATCGGCACTGCTGTAAATAATGATGATTATACGCTGTTTGAGGAAATGCTGCGCCTTACCGCATCACCTTATGCAGAGCAGGCAGATATGGCGCGGTATGCGCAACCACCCCAGCCTGAAGAGCGCGTAAGATATACATTCTGTGGCACGTAATCGCCGCTTATACGCAACCGGTAATGACGATAAAGCGGTGGTTATCGGCTGTGGTTTCAATGCGTGCTGCTACGCGGTACACAGTGCGTAACAATGCTGGAGTTAAAACCTCCGCTGGAGGGCCGGAGGCAATAATACGGCCTTCGTGCAGCACACAAACCAGGTCGCACAAGTTTAACGCGATGTTCAGATCATGTAGCACCATCACTGTAACAAGGTTGTTTGCACGCGTGATCTGCGTGAGTAGTTTTGTAACAGCATACTGATAATGCAGATCCAGCGCACTAAGTGGTTCATCCAGCAACAAAGCCTGCGGTTGGCGGCCAAGAGCCTGAGCCAGACCAATGAGCTGACGTTGACCGCCGGAAAGCTCATTCAATTTTCGCAATGCCAGATGGGCAATATTAAATTGCTTCAAAAGGCTTAGTGAAACCTCAATATCTTCTTCATTTGGGGCATCAGTAAAACGTTGCCCTTGCTTGTTGGGCATAACACGTTTTGCAGCCAGCATAGCTTCTAGCGCAGTGATATTAACAGGTGCGGGTAGGGCTTGCGGAAGATACAGGCAGTGTTGGGAACGTTCAGGCAAACGCATGCTGGTAAGCTGAAGACCATCCAGCGCAATAGTGCCTTGAGCAGGTAATAGGCCACTCATGGCGCGTAACAAGGTGGATTTGCCGCTGCCATTTGGCCCCAGCAGGGCACAGATACGCCCATGTGGAAAGCGAGGTGTTGTTAGATCATCCAGCACCGTATTGCGTCCATAATGGACGGTGAGATTTTGTGCTATCAGGCCAGAGGAATATTTGCCTGCTGTCATACCATTGGCCGCTGTTTAAGGATAATGGCCAGAAAGAATGGAATGCCCACCAGTGAGGTAATAATACCAAGAGGCACCACAATGCCCGGCACCAAAATACGCGCAACCAAAGAAGAAACAGACAAAATAAGCGCGCCGGTGAATAAGCTGCCGGGTAGGCTGAAATGATGATCTTCTCCCACCAGTCTGCGTGCAATATGTGGGGCTACTAATCCCACAAACCCGATCACTCCCACAAAAGCAACGGAAAGAGCGCATAAAAAACTGATACGTAAAAGGGTTGCTCGGCGCAGCCGCGGAACATCCACCCCAAGACTGGCGGCGCGTTCTTCTCCCATTCTTAAAAGAGTCAGCCTTCCAGCAGAGCGCAAAGAGAGTGGGAAAATAAGAACCAGACTGCCAGCCAACAAAGCTAAAGAGGCCCATGTAGCGCGGCTGAGGCTGCCGAGTGTCCAGAAAACCAGATCTTGCAGCGTATCTTCACTGGCAACAAATTGCATAAGAGCAACAAGCGCCTGAAACGAAAAAACAAGTGCAACCCCACAAAGAATAACCGTGCTGGTATCGGCTTGTCGGAAGCGTGTTAGCATATCCAATGCAAAAACGGAGAAGACCGAGAACACAAAGGCACACCCTGCTACCAGCCAGTTATCGGGCACGCCTGTAATGTGCCATTGCAAAACAATAGCTAAAGAAGCTCCAAACGCTCCGGCAGCGGAAACACCTAATGTAAATGGGCTGGCTAATGGATTGGCCAGAACTGTCTGCATTTCTGCACCTGCCAAGCCCAGAGCGCCACCTATGCAGGCAGCCATGAGGGCATAAGGCATCCGAATTTGCCATACAATAATGGCAGTTTGCTGCGGTACAGATGCTGAATTGAACAGTGTATGCAAAAAGAGGGTTGGAGAGAGATGAGCAGGCCCAACCAGAAAATTGGCACCAAGTGAAAGCACAACCCCAACAGCCAGACAACCAAGGATAAACAGCCGTTTATAGATGCTGGCACGATATGTAACTTGCACAGCAGTAAGGTCTGGCAGCGTGTTCTTGAGACCCGGCATAGTATCCTGTGCTTGACGGTGTGCAGTGGAAAAGGCTTTGTGCGTTTTCATCTTTTCCTTCTGCATGAAACTCGAAAAACGGATAGGTGTTGGCACAGATGGTTATAATGCAAAATGGTTATGATCCATCTTTGCCCGTAAAGGAAACATCCTTCTCCTTTACAGTAACGCCAGAGCAGGCAGGAGAACGGATTGACCGTTTTCTGGCAGCTATAATGGAAACGCTTTCACGCTCACGCATTAAAAGCCTGATTGAAGAAGGGCACCTTAAGTGTGATGGCGTGTGTATAAGAGAACCGGCAGCCATAGCTCGTGCTGGCATGAAAGTGGAATTGACCATTCCGCCCGCAGCCCCCGCAGTGCCGCAAGGGGAGGATATTTCTTTTACCGTTTTGTATGAAGATGATGATCTGATTGTGCTGGATAAGCCCGCAGGCCTTGTGGTGCATCCTGCGCCGGGGAATGAGACAGGCACGCTGGTTAATGGCCTGATTGCCCATTGTGGTGAAAGCCTGAAAGGTATTGGGGGAGAACGCCGCCCGGGTATTGTGCATCGGCTGGATAAAGATACCTCTGGCGTTATGGTGGCAGCTAAAACAGAGATGGCACATCAAGCCTTGTCAGAAGATTTTGCCGCTCGTCGGATAGACCGTGCCTACTTGGCCTTTTGCTGGGGGCTACCCAATCCGGCGGAGGGAGATTTTGAAGGGGCAATCGGGCGCGATAAGCGAGACCGCAAGCGCATGGCGCTTACCCCCAAAGGCGGAAAATGGGCGCTCACACATTACCGCACGTTGCAGGCTTTTGGCACGGGGGCTGCCCTTGTGGCCTGCAAGTTGGCCACAGGGCGCACACACCAGATCCGTGTGCATTTTTCTGCGAACGGACACCCTTTGATAGGTGACCCGCTGTATCTGCGTCGGATTCCCGCAGCCTCTCGTGTGCTGTCTTCTGCGGCCCGTGCTGCTGCTCTGGACTTTCCGCGCCAAGCTCTTCATGCCGCGCGGTTAGGGTTTATACATCCCAGAACGGGTGAAAAATTGTTGTTTGAAACCCCTATGCCGGAAGATATGCAGGCATTGGAACGCAGCTTGAAGGCTGATCAGGAATAGGTTTTTCGATTCGGAAACGAGAAACAGGACTGCACAGGTCCAGAAATATGGCTGTCTTCTGCCATGCATCTTAGAATTCTTGACACATGTGCTTTTTCCAGCGCACCCTATTGCACCTACTAGGCCTTGGAAACCGTAGCCGAACTGGTGGGAGAGCCTCTTTTCAGTTTGCCGCTCATACGGAGGGCAGAGGAATTGAGGGTTAAGACATCTGTCCATCGCATGACTGGATCTTGCCTCTTTTTATGAATGCATTGCGGGCGTTACGGGAACCCAAAGCATTCAAGGGAGTTTCCAGTTCAGGGGAGTAGTCAGCACATGGTATCTTCCGTTATCAATGTTGGGCCTGAAAACAATCTTTCAAGGTACCTTCAGGAAATCCGCAAATATCCTCTCCTCACACCAGAAGAGGAACTCAGCCTTTCACGTCTGTGGCGCGATAAAGGAGACGTTAAAGCCGCGCATCAGCTTGTAACCTCTCATCTGCGTTTGGTTGCAAAAATTGCCATGGGTTACCGTGGTTATGGCCTGCCAATCAATGAACTGATTAGTGAAGGCAATATTGGCATGATGCAGGCCGTAAAGCGATTTGATCCAGAAAAAGGGTTCCGCTTGGCCACATATGCCATGTGGTGGATTCGTGCAGCCATTCAGGAATACATCCTGCATAGTTGGTCTTTGGTGAAAATGGGCACCACTGCGGCTCAGAAAAAGCTGTTCTTCAATCTGCGTCGCCTGAAAGGGCAGATGCAGGCTATTGATGATGGTGATCTGAAGCCAGAGCAGGTGAACAAGATTGCTACAACACTGGGTGTTTCTGAACAGGATGTGGTGGATATGAACCGCCGCATGGCAGCCCCAGACCATAGCCTGAATGCACCCATGCGGGCCGATCAGGATAGTGAATGGCAAGACCGGCTGGTTGATGATCACACCAATCAGGAAGACGTTTACGCTGAGAATGAGGAACTTTCTGGCCGTAAAGCGCTGCTTTCTTCCGCCATGGAAAACCTGAACGAACGTGAACGCCGGATTTTTACGGAACGCCGGTTAAAGGATGATCCCTCAACGTTAGAAGAACTGGCGCACGAATATGGTATCTCGCGTGAGCGGGTGCGCCAGATTGAGGTGCGTGCGTTTGAAAAAGTGCAGGCGGCCATGAAGAAGGAAGTTCAGGCCCGGCGCGAAGAAACCTCCCAGAATACGTAATAAGCTTTGGCGTTTCCTAATTGCAGACCATGCAGGCAGGAAACGCCAAGATGCTTATATTTGTTTGAGCGTATAAGGGAATGCTTACGATCAGGCAGCCGCAGCGTCTTGAATGAAAAATGTGGCGTCTGTTCTGCCGTTCCAGCTTTCTGCCCGCAAATACCCTGCAAGATGCAGGGCCGGGCGTGTTGTATCTTCCAGTTTGGCCGCGAGTGGGTTTTCATGCGCGCGGAACAGAAGCGCTTTCAACCGGCCGTTATTTTCACCCTTTAAAAGCAGACGCAGCGTATTGCCATCGCGGCCAATGCGATCTGCACGTATAACTGTTACGCGTGGTATGGCCAGCAGAGGTTCTGGGTTTCCAGCACCAAACGGCGCAAGGGCACCCATGTCTTGTGCTAATTCAGCCGTGGCGCCAGAAATGGCCACCACCGCATCTACTGTAAGCGGCACTTTTTCTGGAAGCGTGGCAGCCTGCGCCAACCGAGTATCTAGAAAGGTATGAAATTCTTCCAGCTTATCTGCTGTAAGGGAGAAACCAGCAGCCATGGCATGGCCCCCGCCGGTTTTCAACATACCTGCCTGACGGGCTGCAATAATCACGGTGCCAAGATCTAAGCCGGGAACAGAGCGGCCAGAACCTTTAATCGTGCCATCTTCTTGTTCTGCGCCTACAAGGGCCGGGCGATTGAACCGTTCCTTAATACGCCCCGCTACAATACCGACAACACCGGGATGCCAATCTTTCCCCGCTAGCATGATAACAGCGTGTCCGGCTTTTTTCTGAGCTTCTGCCTGTTGCATGGCAAGATCCAGAATATCGGCCTCAACACCTTGCCGACGACGGTTTACAGCATCCAGACGTTCGGCCATCTGGCGTGCTTCAAAGTTATCTGGGCAACGCAGTAGGCGGAGGCCTAAGGCTGCTTCTGCAATACGGCCACCCGCATTAATACGAGGCCCTAACGCAAAGCCGCAGGAAAAAGCATCTGGCGCTTTGGTAACGCCAGCAATTTCCATAAGTGCATTCAGGCCAGTACGTTGGCGGCGGGCCATAATTTTAAGCCCTTGCGTTACAAACGCACGGTTAAGCCCATGCAGTGGCATAACATCACAAACCGTTGCCAAAGCCACCAGATCAAGCTGGCGCATAAGATCGGGCGGAGGCTGGTTTGCTGTAAACCAGTCTGCACGCCTCAGATCTCTCGTAGTGGCAACTGCGGCAAGAAAGGCAAGGGCTGCTGCGCAAATATGATGCAGGCCAGAGGGGCAGTCTGGCCGATTAGGGTTGACCGTTGCCAGAATAGGGGGAAGGGCATCTTCCGATTTGTGATGGTCCAGCACAATCACATCGGCTTTGTCTGTCATCTGACACAAAATATCTGCTGAAGCGGTGCCGCAATCCACACAAATCAATATGGAAGCGCCCTGCGCCACCAAATTATCCAGTGCGGCTACGTTAGGGCCATATCCTTCGGTCATTCTGTCTGGAATATGGGTATGAACAGTGCAGCCGAGTTCTTCAAAAAAAGAGGCAAGAATGGCGGAGGCGCAGGCACCATCCACGTCATAATCACCAAAAATCCCAATTACTTCACGATTCTGGACAGCTTTTGCCATGCGGGCAGCAGCCTTATCCATATCCGTGAGAGTGGAAGGATCGGGCATAAGTGCCCGCAACTTGGGTTCCAGAAAATGAGGGGCTTGATCCGGGGTAATCTGGCGCATGGCCAGCAGACGGCCAACAATTTCTGGAATACCCAGTTGTTGAGCCAAAGCAGCCCCCAGACGCATCAGGGCAGGATCTTCTGCCCCGGCACGCCAAACCCAACGCCGCCCAACAAAGCTGGCTTCCACCCCTAATACAGCAGGCGTGGAAGTTTCTTCTGGTTGTTCGGTAAGTTGCAAGGTGCTGCTTTGCATCACAATTCAGAGCTGTTTATTGCGGAGCCCATGTTTTGGTTTTGAAATTATGGTGGCCTTCAATAAAGCGCACCGTTCCAGATTTGGAACGCATAACCAGAGAATGCGTAATGGCCTGATGCGGCAACTGCCGAACACCACGCAGCAACGTGCCAGTGGTTACCCCCGTGGCAGAAAACAGCACAGAGCCAGCAGCCAGATCATGCAGGCCCAGCTTGCGATCGGGGTCTTTGCCAGGGTTCATTTTGCGGGCGCGTTCACGCTGTCCTTCATCTTCAAACAGCAGCCGTCCTTGCATTTGCCCTTCTACGCAGCGAATGGCAGCCGCAGTCAACACACCTTCAGGTGCACCGCCAGAGCCTACATAAATATCAACCTGACTGGTATCAAGGCAGGCGGCAATTCCGCCAGCCACATCGCCATCTGTCAGCAGGCGCACACGCGCACCGGCAGCACGGGCACGGGCAATCATTTCTTCATGCCGTTCCCGGTCAAGTGTGCAGAGCAGAAGATCCTGAACACTTTTGCCTTTGGCTTTGGCCAGATTTTTCAGGTTGTTTTCAATGGAATTATCCAGATCAACAACACCTTCGGGCAGATTGGGGCCAACCACAATCTTGTCCATATAAATATCTGGCGCATGCAGGAAGTTACCACGTTCTGCCAGTGCCACCACGGTAATGGCATTTGGCATATCTTTGGCGCAAAGATTGGTGCCTTCTAGCGGGTCCACGGCAATATCCATGCCGGGGCCGCCAGAGCCTACTTTTTCACCAATATAAAGCATGGGGGCTTCATCCATTTCCCCCTCACCAATCACCACCATGCCATCAATGGCTACGGTATCAAATGCTGTGCGCATGGCTTCTACGGCAGCGCCATCCGCATCGTTTTTGCGGCCACGCCCTGTCCACCGGGCGGAAGCCAGAGCAGCGGCTTCCGTGACACGCACCAGCTCAAGCGCCAGATTGCGGTCAGAAACAACAAAAGGAGAGGGGCCTATGGAATCAGACATCAGAAACAGGATCCTTGCTTAAAAGTCTATGATACCGGAAAAGGTGGCTAGAATCAGGCTGTTTCGATCCGAATCATCACAGGGCTGTCCGTCACCACGCTCAATGCATCTATTTTGGTGATGGCATCCTGCATGGCGGCTTCTGATGTCTGATGCGTAACCAGAACAAGCGGAACATACGGTGTTGTCTCATTTTCCGCAGGATGCTGAAGCATGCTGCGCAAGGAAACACCGCAATCACGCAAGACAGCTGTAATGTCTGCAATAACGCCGGGGCGGTCTTCTACCATGAGGCGGAGATAGAAAGCGCCTGCTCCGGTGCCAGCAGGGCAAGCGCGCAATGCAGGTTCTGCACTGGCCTGCACGCCCCATACCGGAATGGTGTGGCCACGGGCAATATCAATCAGATCCGCGGTTACGGCACAGGCTGTTGGGCCAGCACCGGCACCGCGGCCTTCCAGCATGATACGGCCAACAAATTCACCTTCAGCTACAACGGCGTTAAACACGCCATCCACCTGCGCAATAGGTGCGTTGTGTGGCAGCAGGCAAGGTGCAACACGCGCTTGCAGGCCTGCATCTGTCAGCCGGGCAAGGCCCAGAAGTTTGATGCGGTAGCCAAGGGTGCGAGCAAAAGCAAAGTCAATGGCGCCAATTTGGCGGATGCCTTCTACCTGCACGGAATCAAATGCTACTGGGCGACCAAAAGCCAAGCCTGCCAGAATTGTCAGTTTGTGGGCTGCATCTATGCCGTCAATATCGGTGGAAGGGTCGGCTTCTGCATATCCCAGATCCTGTGCATCTTTCAGCACCAGATCGAAATCCTTACCCGTTTCACGCATTACGGTAAGAATATAGTTGCACGTGCCGTTCAGGATGCCGCCAACATGCAGGAATTTGTCTGCGGCCAAGCCTTCTCGCACTGTTTTAATGGCAGGGATGCCGCCTGCTACGGCGGCTTCAAACAACAGGGGAGCGTTGTTGTCTGCACTAAGCTTGGCAAGGGCGGAGCCGTGAACAGCAAGAAGAGCTTTATTGGCGGTTACAACTGGTTTGCCAGCAGCCAGCGCTTTTTCTACCAGCGCACGGGCCGGGCCTTCGCTTCCACCAATCAACTCTACAACAACATCCACATCTGGGTCTGAAACCAGATCCAGCGAGTTATCATGCCAATGTAACGTGGAAACATCTATGCCGCGGTCGCGCGTGCGGTCTCGAGCGCTTACGGCCACCACTTCCAGTTTGCGGCCTGCGCGGGCGCTCAGCAGATCTGCATTCATACGCAGCAGGCGAATAACGCCAGCGCCAACCGTGCCCAGACCGGCAATACCAAGACGAAGAGGAGAAGAATTGGAACAGGATGTCACGGTGCAACAGGCTCCGGCTTTTTGGTAGAGGAAGAAGAAGATGGCGAGATACCATGCGCAGACAGGAACCCACGAATGGAACGCAGGGCCTGACGCAGGCGCTGGGTGTTTTCAACCAACCCAATACGAACATGGTCATCACCATATTCACCAAAGCCAAGGCCAGGAGCCACAGCCACGCCAGCTTCTTCCAGAAGGAGTTTGGAAAAGGCAACACTGCCCATTTCACGGAACGGCTCAGGAATAGGGGCCCAAGCAAACATGGAACCTTCTGGAGAAGGAACATCCCATCCAGCTCCGTGTAGGCCGCGAATCAGCACATCGCGCCGGTCTTTATAAAGAGCACGCAAGTCAGCCACACAGTCCTGCGGGCCGTTAAGGGCGGTTACAGCAGCTACCTGAATAGGCGTGAAGGCACCATAATCCAGATAAGATTTAATGCGGGTAAGTGCTGCAATTAGGCGCTCATTACCCGCAGCAAAGCCTACGCGCCACCCAGCCATGGAATAGGTTTTGGAAAGAGATGTGAATTCTACAGCAATATCTTTCGCGCCCGGCACGGCCAAAATGGAAGGAGGCACAAGATCACCAAAATAGATTTCAGCATATGCCAGATCAGACAGAATCCATATTTCTTCCTTGCGGCAGAAAGCAACCAATTCCTTATAAAAATCCAAATCAGCCAGATAGGCCGTTGGGTTGGACGGAAAGTTTACAATCAACGCGGTGGGCTTGGGCACGGAATGGCGTACAGCCCGCTCTAGCGCGCGCAGCATGTTTTCATCCGGCGTTGCCGGAATGGAGCGGATGGAAGCCCCGGCAATAATAAAGCCAAACTGATGAATGGGGTAGGAGGGGTTAGGCACCAAAATGGTGTCCCCCGGGCTGGTAATAGCGGAAGCCAGATTGGCTAACCCTTCCTTGGAGCCCAGTGTGACAATCACTTCCTTGTCCGGGTCCAGCCCAACGTGAAAGCGACGTTCATAATACCCAGCAACAGCCTTGCGTAGCCCCGGAATACCGCGACTAACAGAATAACGGTGGGTACGAGGATCCTGCACCGTTTCCAGTAGTTTATTAACAATGTGCTGCGGGGTGGGGGTATCTGGATTGCCCATGCCGAGGTCAATAATATCCTCGCCCCGCGCGCGGGCTGCTGCCTTGGCCTGGTTTACCGAGGCAAATACATAAGGCGGCAGACGGCGGATGCGATGGAATTCTTCAGTCATGGGTTTTTAATGCTCTAAAGAAACAGGGGGTAAGGAACCCCCCGCAGGTTTGTGGGAAGAAGCATAGTAATCGTCAGAGCAGAACAGGCAACTCCTCACTCTGCCCAAAATGCTGGAATGACACTTTTGTAAGTGAGTTTCAGGGGCTGGTCGCCACTTTGGCACCTGTGCCAAAGGCATCCCCCCGTACATGAATGCTGGAGGAAGGCACGCCAAGATTTACCAGTGCTGTTGCCAAACGTTGAGCCCGCAAAATCCCAAGTTTTACAGCATCAGACTGATCCTGCGCGCTTAATGAAAGGGCATTACCAAACCCACGGATAAAGAATGGCCCATTAGGGTGATCCGCTTTGAGTTTGCTGAGCGTATTTTCCTGCCCGCTGGACAGCACATCTGACTGTGGCACAAAATGGAAAGAAGTGCCTTTCACATCAACCAGATCATAGTTTGGCTTGATGGTATCTGGCACATGCGCATCGGAAGGCACATCAAAGCCCGGAAAAGATGGGGCTGTGGGAGGGCCATCTGGAATCTGCGGAATATCAGAGGCCGGTATTTCTGTTTGTGCGGCTTTTGGGCGCACTGCTGGCATGCCAACTTCTGGTTCGGCTTCTGCCGTTTTATCCTGCGCCTTGTTAGCGTGGCTATCCGTGGAAGATGCCTTGCCGGTTGGGGAGGCAGCGTTTTGCGTATTTTGGTTTGGTGAGGAATCCGCGGCATCCATAATGGCACCACTTACGCCTTCTGGCAGGCTGGCCTGTTGAGAGCCATCTTGTGCCGCGCCATTTTGCTGGGGGGAGGACGCAGCAGAAGGGGCCGCTTTTGCCGGAGGCTGTGCTGTAGCAGAAGGCGGAGGCGGAATATTGGGGATAATGCTGCCATTGGCAGCGACTGTCCGGTAAGCCAGATTGCGCTCACGAATCAGCCCTTGAGTTACCAGCGCGCGATCTTGGGGGGAGGGCATTTCCGGCGCTTGTGTGGGGGTAAGGCCAACATGCGGGTAGGGATCGTAAATACCGGGCGGCGGGGGGCGTTGAGAAGCAATAACCCCACCGCGCATATGCTGCACCCAAGAAAGCGTGCCATCAACGGCATCCTTATGGGGGCTGCATCCGCCAAGAAGAAGCGCACCAGAAGCCATGAGCACTCCAAGCCGTACAGCATTTAGACCTATGGCGCTGCGGGGTGTCCGCTTGTGTTCTAAGCTGGGTTGCGGCATGGCAGCGCGGATACTCCGACTAATGGAAACCAGACAGTAAGACAGAGCGCACCTTACCCTTTTCCGTCCCGGCTGGCGAGACAGCACATGATTGCCCCTTGGCAGGCAGCCTTAGGCAGCGCAGGATAAGAGAATGTACACAGATACAGAACATGCGGAGAAAGCAATGACGGGCATTTTCCCCCGTAACGCCATCAAGATGGATGACGAACCGGAAACTCCGGCAGCCCCGGAGAAGGCAGAAGAAAAAACAGCCGGCGCCCCGCATGGCGAACTGGAACACAAGTTGTTCAAGCAGCGGAAAGTGCTGATTTTTGGCGGAATTGATGATAAAATCGCCCGCGATGTAACGGGCCGCCTTTTGGCGCTGGCTGGTGAATCTGACCAGCCGATTGATGTCTATGTCAATTCTCCCGGTGGGCATGTGGAAAGTGGTGACACAATCCATGACATGATCCGCTTTGTCGATTCGATTGCCCCGATCAACATGATTGGCACAGGCTGGGTGGCATCTGCTGGTGCGCTGATTTTTGCCGCCGGGCATAAAGAGCGCCGATTCTGCTTACCCAATACACGCTTTTTGCTGCATCAGCCGATGGGTGGCGTGCGTGGTCCGGCAACGGATATCGACATTGAAGCGCGTGAAATTATCAAGATGCGTGAACGGCTAAACCGGATTTTCGCTAAAGAAACCGGCCATAGCTATGAAAAAGTCGCAAAAGATACGGATCGCAACTATTGGATGTCTGCCAAGGAAGCGATTGATTACGGCTTAGTGACCAAGATCATTTCAAAGCTATCTGATCTGCACTAATACACATCGCGCCTGCTTCGCATTTCCAACTTTGGATTGGGCGAGGCAGGCGCGTTTGCGTTACTGGATCTGCCAGAATGTCTGCCCAAAAGGTTGGGTGTCGTATGAGGCAAGATCCCTAGAAAACAGGTTCCTCACATGGGTTCTCTGAGCGATATCTATTCTCATCTGCCTGAAAGCATGGATGATTTGCCTCCGCCGCCCAATGAGGCTGCAGTGGAAGAGGCTGATTATCGTGCCCGCCATTGGGTAAGCCCCGTAAAAGGGCCGCTTACGCCGGGGTCTGAGGCGCATAAACATGCCTTGGCGGAAATGTTCCGCGAGACGTTTAATCCTTACAGGCCATCCGTTATCAATTGGCCTAAATTGGACCCGGAAACGCTCAAGCGCATAACGTCCCTGCCTATCTGGGATATCGCCGTGCAGACGGAAGGCAAAGCGCGCCTGCGCATGGCTGCTTATGCTAATCTGGTTACAGACCCGGATATGAAGGATGCCATCTCCCGCAATGCGTGGGAGGAAAACCGGCATAAGGAAGTGCTGTCCAAAATGGTGGCAGCCTATGATATCCCTATGGCGCCGGAACCTCCTTACGTTGAGCCCAAGGATGTTGAGTGGGCGTATCTGGTGACAGGTTTTTCTGAATGTGCGGACAGTTTTTTTGCCTTTGGCATGTTCGAACTGGCCAAGCGTTCTGGCTATTTTCCGCCTGAACTGACAGACACGTTTGAACCTATCATGCAGGAGGAATGCCGCCATATTCTTCTGTTTGCCAACTGGTTGGCATGGAACCGGGCTGTTATGCCCTGGTGGCGTCGGCCTTACTTTGAGCTGAAGGTTCTGGCTGTTTGGGCATTCCTTGGCTACGAGCGCTTGTCTCTTGTGCGCACGGTGGATGATAACGGCCAGGTACATACGCAGGACAACAATTTTACGGTAACTGGCACCAAGGAAGTTACCAACATTCAGATCAATCTGCCTGATTTCATGCAGCTTTGTCTGGATGAGGATGACCGGCGTTTTTCCGGCTATGATCCACGCCTGCTGCGCCCAACAACCACGCCTGCCATTGCACGCGTTATTCGTGATGTTGGGCGGTGCTGGGAATTTGCTAGCGGTGTTTTCAAGGCAAATCGTAAAACAGCAGCTTAATCTGTTTTAAGGTTTATCCCAACCAGCCCGATTGTCTTATTTGGGTTGGTTGGGTAATTTTTTATCTGCTTGAGGCTTTGGCGTTGCCATAGCGCCTATAATGGAAAGGTGGGGGCGTTTTTGGGCGCTCTGTTATAGCTTGGGCAATAAGATCATGATCCGGTGCACGGTGGCACACAGGGTCAGTCGCCGTAGCATCTCCCGCTAGAGCCAAGGCTTGGCAGCGGCATCCGCCCCAATCATCTTCCTTGAACGCGCAGGACTGGCATGGTTCGGGCATCCAATCTGTGCCACGGAACAGGCGGAACAGGGGTGCATTTTCCCAGATATCGGCGAGAGAACGTTCTGTAACAGAAGGCATCTGAATGCCCGGAATGCTCTCTGCAGCATGGCATGGCAGCACTTTGCCTACAGGAGAAACGTTTAGAAAGCGTTGGCCCCACCCCCCCATGCAGGGTTTGGGCCGGTCTGCATAATAATCTGGCGTTACAAAATCTATGCTCATGCGGCCAGCGAGACGGGTGCGTGCTTCAGCAACAATTTTTTCTGTTTCTTCAACCTGAGCACGGCTGGGCAGTAACGCATTACGGTTGAGTAGCCCCCAGCCATAATATTGCGTATGCGCAATTTCTATGCGTCTGGCCCCAAGCTGTTCAGCTAAGGCCAGCATAGCTGGCACACGTTCACAGTTTTGCCGATGGATTACAAAATTCAGTGTAAGGGGCAGCCCTTCGGCCTTAATAAGTTGTGCTGCTTCCAGCTTTTTGGCGTGGGCGCCTTTCATATGGGCAATATGGTCTGCGCTTTCAGCTTCGGCATCCTGAAAGGAAAGTTGGATATGGTCCAACTCAGCATCAGCCAGTTCTTGCAGGCTTTTGGCATTGAGCAGCACGCCAGAGGTAATCAGGTTGCTATATAATCCTACTTTGGCGGCATGAGCGACAAGTTCGGGTAGATCTGGCCTTGCCATAGGCTCACCGCCAGAAAAGTGAACCTGCAATACGCCCATTTCAGATGCTTCGCTCAGCACACGTTTCCAGTCTTGTGTGCTGAGTTCCTGCGTGCGGGGTTCCAGTTGTAAAGGGTTGGAACAGTAAGGGCACTGTAAAGGGCAACGGTGCGTGAGTTCTGCAAGCAGGCTCATGGGAGGGGGAGGCATGTTCATACTGCCAGCAACACCTGCTTGGTGGTTAGATCCTGTAAAAGGGCTAGCACATCCCGTGCAATAATATCCCGCGGGGCGGAAAATTTTTGGCAGAGCAGCTCTAATATATCGCCCACATTGCGGGTACCATTTATGAGTTGCAGCACTTCAACCGCGATAGGGTCTGCATGAAAGGCGCGTTCAGGTGCTTGAATGAACCATACTTCCCGCACGCGGTCATATTGCAGGCGTGTGCCCCGCGCAAATCGGAGGATACTGCTTTCAGAAATCATGGAAGTATCCGGTGTTTGGCTCATGCTGCAGTTGCTGGGCGAAAAGAACCCGGTGGAATACGAGCGGGCGTGACGTAAGCATAATCCAGCGCATCCAGCATGGACCATAGCACGCCGCATTTAAATTTAAGTGCGTTGAGCACACTCTGCTGTTGTTCCACTGTGCGAGCGTGCTCCTTTACATAAGCAAGCGCAAAAGCAGAATCCTGTGGTGCCTGTGTCAGGCGCGGCTTAAAGTAAGCCAGTGTTTCTTCGGTAATAAAGGCATAGTTCTGCAACATGCCCGAAACACGCTCGCTGATAATGGTGAGGGAGAACAGTTCTGTCAGGGAGGAAGCAATAGCCTCCAGCACAGAACGTTCGCGCACAAAATGCACATATGCCTCTACAGCAAACTTTGTGCCAGGCAGCAGACCTTCGAGTGATTCGACATAGGCACGATCCAGCCCCAGGCCATCTGTAAGCTTCAGCCAGCGCGCTACGCCGCCGGAGCCCGGTTCTGTGCCATCATGGTCTTCTAACCGTCTCCGCCATTCACGCCGCAATTCGGCAGTGGGAAGGCGTGCGAGAAGAGAGGCATCTTTAGCGGGAATGCTGGCCTGATAGTAATATCTGTTCAACGCCCATGCCTGAACCTGTCCTTTGTTCAGTTTGCCATCGTGCAATGCGCGATGGAAAGGGTGCAGATTGTGGTAGCGTTCTGCGCCTATGGCACGCAGGGCTTGTTCCAGTTCATTCGGGGTGAGCAGTTGGGTGGTCATAGCGAGACTTTCATTCCATCAAATGCAACATCCCATCCTGCTTGCTCTACGGCATGGCGCTCTGGTGAATCGGCCAAGAGAATAGGGTTGGAATTATTGATGTGGATGAGAATTTTACGTTTCACATGTAAAGGGCGGAAGGCGGCAATGGTGCCATCGGGCTCATCCGCAATGGATATGTGGCCCATGCGGTGCCCGGTTTTGCTGCCCAGTCCGGCGCGGATCATTTCATCATCTGTCCACAACGTGCCATCAAAAAATACAACATCTGCGCCATTTATGCGGTTGCGTAGGGCATCTGTCATCATCGCGCAGCCGGGAATAAACAGGGCTCGGGCGCGGCCATCCGTTATTTCCAGCCCAATGTTTTCCCCGTTACTCATGATTTCAGCAGGGTTTTCGGCCTTTTCTGCGTAAAGGGGGACTTTGCCCGGTACAATAAAGGGCATGATGCTAAACTCAGCCGGAACCAAGGAAATGGGGTGCTCCGGTTGCATGGCGTGGCGCGGCACAAGCGTGCGATCTAGTGCATTAAAAATAGGATTTGCGTTAAGCTGATCCAGCACAGGTTGTGTGGCATATAGATTAAAGTGCTGCCGCTCGCGCAGGGTGAGCAGGCCCGTAATGGCGTCTATTTCCCCACTTGTAAGCACAACGCCAGAAATGGGGGTGGAGCGTAACCCTTCACGCGGGAACATATCCGGTGTCTGGTTGATCTGGGTGCGCAGATCGGGCGAGGCATTGAGTACATACCAGTGCTGGCCATCTCCGCTTACGGCAATAGATGCCTGCGTGCGGGAAGGGGCTGCGGGGTCTCCCGCACGGGCGCGGCGGCAAGCCGGGGCGTTAGAGTTCCATTGCGGAAAGCCGCCACCCGCACCTGCACCAAGAACAACAATTTCAAGCATAACAACACATCTAAATAAAAAAGCCGCCAGTGCAAAACCGGCGTTAAAACCGGTAATGGCTGGCGGCTAAGCTGGGCATAACCCCGACTTATTTCTTCTGGCCGCAAACGTAGCTGTTGATTTCAGCGCCCAACGGAATTTCGGTAACTTTTGGTGCAGTCCAAGCCATAAGCCTGTCTCCTTGATTGAGTTGAAACAGAGCAGATTCCTACAGGCTCTCCAGATAAAGATCCGCAGGAAAAAGCCGCTTTTGCGCCTTGCAGTGTGATGAAAAATGGCTATCACGCAAGGGTTCTACCCCCCAAAGAGGCGCGTAGAGGGGCTATTTTCACGCAACTGTGAATAAAAGAAGGGCTGTACAGCACAACAGCACAAAATGCGTGCAAGATTTGTCTTGGCTGGCGGAGTCTTCTAAAGCAGCCCAAACAGGCAAGGCCTCAGCCCAGCGGGGTCACTATGCCGGGGAGGAAACAGATGAGTGACCAGATACGGGTTGGGGTAAGACGCACGCATGATGAATAGTCAGGTTAAGGCTCTGTTTGTCCGTGTCTTTCGCAATACCGGGTATATTCTGGGGGGACGTGGATTTTGCGCGGCTCTATCACTTATAACCACAGCAGTTTGCGCACGTGCATTGGGCTTGCAGGATTATGGTGTTCTGCTGCTTATCAATTCTTTTGTTCTCTCCTGTTCAGCAGGGTTGCGGTTTCAATCTTGGCAACCTTTGCTGCAATACGGCAGTAGCTTGTACCGTAAGGGAGACAGGCATCCGTTTCAGATGCTCTTACGCCATTGCATGCTGCTGGATGGCGTAGGCGCTGTGGCAGGTATGGGCGTTGCCTTGCTGCTGTGTGAATGGTTCGGAAATCTTTTAGGCTGGGGAGATGCGTCTTCCGCTACACCGTTTTGGTACATGACAGTTATTCTGTTCATGAACACAGGTGGCGCTATGGGCGTGATGCGGTTGCTGGATCGGTACGAACTCTCTGTGCTGGCAGATAGCGGAAGCGGGTTGATCCGTTTGGTGGGTAGCCTTGCGGGGCTGTTCTGGCATTGGTCTTTTACCAGTTTTTTGGTGATCTGGTATTTCTCAACTGTTGCATCATTTTTTATCAATTACGGCATGGGCGCGTATCTGCTTTTGCGCTCAGATGGGTTGCAGAATTTCCGTATATTCGGCGTACCTTGGGTAAGCCCTATCAAGGGTATCTGGCGCTTTATTTTTTCTGTCAGCATCAATCAGGCGCTTGCACGGCTTTCTTCGCGCTTAACGGTGATGATTGTAGGTGCCGTTCTTGGCCCGCAGAGTGCTGCCATTTATAATGTAACGTGGCAGATTTCTGATGGTCTGGCGCGCCCGGCCCAGATGATGACACCAGCTTTGTATCCAGAACTGGTGGCCTTGAAAGATAAGCGAGACTGGGCATCTATCCGGCAGGTAACGCATCGTATCTTGCAAGTGCTTGGTGTGTTCTCGGCAGCGGTGCTGGCGATTGTGTTTGTGTTGGGGCCTTGGTTGTTGCATGTGTTGCTGACTGTGCCGTGGTCTGGCACCCGCACACTTCTGCTGCTGATGACATTAACTGCCATTCTGGACTTGTGGGATGTGCCGCTAGAACCTTTGTTGGTTTCTCTTAATCGTGCCCATCAGATTTTGCTGGGGCGGTTGTTTACAATGTGCGTAACACTGCCCTTACTGTATTTCCTAACTTCTGGGTTAGGGATGACCGGAGCCGGTCTGGCAACATTAATAGGCGAGTTGGTAATCTTCCTAACCCGGCTTGTGCCTTACCTGTTGATGAGCCGAAAGCAGGATTTTGGAAGAGGCAATGGCTAAGGCAGCACCAGTTTCTGATACATATGAGGTGTGGATACTGGATACACATCGTGCCGGTGAAATGGCGCAGTGCAGGGCTTTGGCGGATATGCTTGGATTGCCGTGCCAGATTATTCCACTCCAGGCAGATTTTAGCTTGCCAGAGCAGATTCCGGATACCCGAAACCTCCGGTTAATTCTGTCTTTTGGTAATGCAGTGCAGGCGGCCTTGGCGTTGCGAACGCGTTGTAAAAACACGCCAGCCATTGTGCAATTAGGGCGGCCAAGCCATGTGCCCGCAGCAGATTTGGATCTGATAATTATTCTGCCGCAGGATGATTATCCAGCAGCTTCCAACGTATTGCGTTTAAGATTTCCCTTAAATGGCGCGGATAAAGACCAGAGATTTATACCGCAAGCAAATCCAGTTACGCGGCATGGCGGCACGGTTGTTTTGTATGGTGCGCCCTCAAAGCAGTTTTTTCTGGATAAGCAGGATACATATAAACTTCTAAGTTTCAGCCATAAACTGGCACAGGCACACCATGAACCATTGCATGTGCTTACCAGCCCAAGAACTCCTGTAGAGGCTGAAGGTTGGCTGGAGGATATAAGTAAAACCATTCCAATGCAGATTTACACGTTCCGAAAAGGCGTTAACCCTTTCCAGAGTTTTTTGCAGGAGGCCAGCAGGTTTGTTGTAACTGGAGATAGTGCATCCATGTTGGCAGATGCGTGCCGTACGGGGGTGCCTGTATGGCTATTTCCATTACGGACTAAGCAGAGCTTCATGGAATGGTTGCAAGCCAGCGTAGATTGGCTGGGGTTACACACTATCCGCAACAGGCTCGTGCGTTCTGGTTGGTTGGGAAGTGGGACATGCTTTGAGAAGTGGCATACCACTCTGGCCGAGCAGAATTATATCCATTTGGTGTCACCACAGGTTTCTTCTCAGGCATTGATGTGGCAGCCAGATGCATTGCGGCGGGATGATGATATGCAAAAATGTTATGAGAGTATCATGAAACTGCCTTTGTTTATTGCCAGATAAGCCACGGCATTAGATATGCTGGGGAGCGTGGCAATGTTTGCCACATTTATGGTTTCTGCCATTGGGAAGTCTGTTTCGGCTGACGACTTATAACGGCATTTCACAACGGGCAGACATGTGCATGCACGATAATCTTGAACGGAATGAGCAGGAAGTTCTGCAAGGAACATGCGCAGCCATTGTTACGTATGGTGACCGTGTCCATTTTCTAAAGCAGGTTTTGGAAGGTGTTTTTAGCGCCGGTGCCGGACATGCCGTTGTTGTAGATAATGGCACGGCAGAAAGTGTGGCGGCAGAAATTGCCAGATTGCCAGAAATATTCGGGGCGGATCGGCTTACCATTATTCGCCTGCAAACCAATACGGGTTCAGCCGGTGGTTTTCATGCGGCTATTCAGGCAGCGGCTTTGCGTGAAAGCACACAGCATATATGGGTGCTGGATGATGATAACAGGCCTGAGCCAAACTCCCTGAAATTTCTTTCCAAAGCATGGATAAGTATGGGGGCAAGTAAGCAAGTATGTCTCAGTGGTTTTAGGGAAGATAAAACAACATATAAGAAACTTTTTAAAACCTGTAAGTTTCACGGAATTACAAAAAACTCATTTTTCGGCTTTTCCATGCAGACTTTGTTGCGGAAACAAAAAGCAAAGGTTTGGCAGAAAGATGGGTTGAAATGCCTGCAAATGCAGATGTCGGCTTATGGTGGTTTCTGGTTTCATAAAAGCTGGATTCAAAAAGTTGGTCTGCCGGATGCACGGCTTTTTCTTTATTTTGATGATTACGATTTTACCCTACGGATTACAGAAAACGGAGGGCAAATTTGGGCGTGCCAGAACAGTGTTCTAAAAGATCTGGAACTATCATGGCAGGTCAATGATTCCGTATTGCAACACTGGCTGCGTGAAGAAGAAAACTTTTCCCGCACTTATTTCTCTATTCGAAACCGTGTTTATATTGAAAGAAAATTTGTAAAAAATAAGTATATTTATGATGCAAATATCATTCTGTATTTTATATCAAAGATTATTTTTAAAAATAGGCAGAGTATTTACTATCATTTCCGGCATCCTCACTTGGTGTGTAGAAGGTGGAAGCTGATTGCGCAGGCTATAAAAGCCGGTAAGGCTGCAGATTTTCAAACACCCCCTCCGGCGGTTTGAAACGGTTTGAAGGAAATGTTTGCTAAGCTGCTTAACGCGGTTTTAAAGAATTTTCTTTCTGTAAGGCTAAGCAAAGCCTGATACCTTTAATCACGTCTGTTTAACCCCAGCGCAATAGTAGAATGGCGCCGGGGTTTTTGCGTCTTAAGCGCCCGATTTTACTGGGTCTTTCAACGTGACAATAAAGGGCACATGGTCAGATGGGCGCGGCATTGCGCGTTCATTTTTATCAGGTTCAGCCGTTTGCAGACGTTCTGCAAGGCGAGGGGAAAGCAGCATGTGGTCAATCCGCAGCCCGCAATCCCGCTCCCATGCGCGGGCCTGATAATCCCAAAATGTATAAGCTGCGCCTGTTGGATGCACTGCCCGCAAAGCATCTGTCAGCCCCAGCCAGAGTAAGCGACGATACGCAGCCCGGCTTTGTGGGCGCACAAGAGCATCTTCTGGGCCAAGGGCTCCGGGGGCGCAATCTATAGGGGCAGGACAGATATTGTAGTCACCCGCCAACACAAAATCTGTTTCTTCAGCTAGTAAAAGGCGCGCGCGCGCTGTTAAGGCATTTAGGAACTCAAGCTTGGTGGCATAGCCCTGTTCTCCACCTGAATTGCCATTGGGCAGATACAAATTGCCCAGCACAATATGTTGGGTGCGCACTTCCACATATCGTGCTGCCGGGTCTGAAAAGCCGGGGAGGTGATCTGTCGTGATGCTAAAATCTCCACGCACAAGAGTAGAAACCCCGTTGTAGGATTTCTGCCCTATTACGGCGCAGCCATACCCAGCATCCTCAAAGGCAGCTTTGGGGAATAGATCCGTCTCGCACTTGATTTCCTGCATCATTAACACGTCTGGCTGTTCGCGCTTCAGCCAATCCAATACCAGATCCATGCGTTGACGGACGGAGTTTACATTCCAAGTTGCAAGTTTCATGCCACGGAAAAGCTTGTGCCACAGCCGCAGGAAGATGCTGCATTAGGGTTGTTCACCGCAAAATGCGCGCCCATCAGCTTGTCTGCAAAATCAAGCTCTGCGCCAGACAGCAAATCCATACTGGCCGGATCAACCACAACCAACGCCCCATTTTTTTCTATGCGCGTATCATCGGCCTCAATATCAGCCGCGGGAATAAGCGTGAAAAGATATTGAAAGCCGTTACATCCTCCGGCTTCTACAGAGACACGCATGGCAACCGGTGCTGGCGTTTCTGGGGTGGCAGTTGCCTGCTTTTTGGCAATTACACTGGCAATGCGATTTGCCGCAGATTCCGAAACGGAGAAGGGTGTTGGCTGGGTCATCTTTCTTAAATAGCTTGCGCGCCCTCTGGTTTGAAGGGGCAAGATGCCAAGAATAGTCAACTTTGGCGGAATATTCTAAACTCCTGTAAGTTTCATCCGGATTGGATACCGGCAACAGGCTGGTGGACCGTGCTGCAAAGGAAACCGCAGGAGTGCCAGACACGACAGAATGCAGGGATCTGATGCCCTATGCCGTTCAGCCAGGAGTAGGCCGGGCGCGCCGCCTTTATGATGAGCCAGAATCTCTCACACGTTCACCGTGGCAGCGTGATCGGGATAGAGTAATCCATTCTTCGGGCTTTCGTCGCCTGCAATATAAAACGCAGGTGTTTGTGAACCATGAGGGAGACTTCTTTCGCACGCGTTTGACACATTCCTTGGAAGTGGCGCAGGTGGCCCGCTCCATGGCGCGGTTTCTGAAGCTGGATGAAGATCTAACAGAAGCCGTCGCACTGGCGCATGATCTGGGGCACACGCCTTTTGGGCATGCGGGGGAAGATGCGCTGGCTGCCCATATGCAGGAATGGGGTGGGTTCGATCATAACACACAGGCCCTCCGGCAGGTGATGCTGAAGGAACGCCGGTATCTGGCATTTGATGGGTTGAACCTGACATGGGAAACATTGGAAGGTTTGGCCAAGCATAATGGGCCAGTTAAACGTGCTCCTGCACGATTGCTGGAATTAGATGCACTGTTCCCGTTGGAACTTTCCACATATGCCTCTGCCGAGGCACAGGTGGCGGCACTGGCGGATGATATTGCCTATCACGGGCATGATCTGGACGATGGCGTAAAATCAGGCCTACTCTCGCTGGATGATCTGGTGGATGTGCCCGTAGTGGGGGAAGAACTGTTTGAAGTGCGGAAGGCTGCGGCTGATCTGCCTTCTCATGATACACGCACTTTGCAGCGTATCCGTCATGAAATGGTGCGTCGTGTTATTCATAAACTGGTGACAGATGTATTGATCTGTACGCGCGAACGCTTGCAGGATCTGGCCCCTCGGCATGTGGAGGATATACGCGCGGCATCCGGCCCTGTTGTGGCCTTTCAGGAGCAGATGGCCCAAGCCAATAAAGGTATTCGTAAGTTTCTGTTTGCCCACCTGTATCGTCATTGGCGCGTGAATAGGATGACGCACAAGGCCCGGCACGTTACGGCAGAACTTTTTGATACGCTTACGGAGTCGCCATCCCTGCTGCCAGCTGAATGGCAGCGTGAGGCAGAGGGAAAAGATGCCACAGGGTTACGGCGTGTGGTGGCGGATTATGTGGCTTCCATGACAGATCGCTACGCTATGGAAGAACATAGACGGTTGACGGACCTGTCTGTTGCAGGCTGATAAACGCGCTTTCAGCGCTTTCTTACTATTACGGGGTTAAGTGTTTTATGTCTGACTGTGTGTTTCAGCGTTATCGCCAACATGTTCTGGCCATTGTGCAGGAACTGCTGCCCAATGTGCCGGAAGAAACGCTGGCTCGCGTGGAACTGACCCCAACGCGAGACCCCGCGCACGGAGATATGGCAACCAATGCTGCTCTCCTGCTGGCTAAGGTGGCACGCCGCAAACCATCAGATATTGCGGCCGATCTGGTCGCCGCCCTGCAAAAGGTGGATGGTGTTGCCTCTGTAGCCGCAGCCGGGCCGGGTTTTGTAAACATTACACTTAAGCCCGATGTCATGCGTCGTGTTCTGCCCGCAGTGTTGCGTGCGGGTGAAGCCTATGGGGCATCTCAGGCAGGCAAAGGCTTACGGGTGAATGTGGAGTATGTTTCCGCCAACCCAACAGGGCCTATGCATGTAGGCCACTGCCGTGGGGCTGTGGTGGGGGATGCCCTTGCCAACCTTATGGCCAAGGCAGGCTTTGCCGTTACCAAGGAATTTTACATTAATGATGCCGGTGCACAGGTAAAAGCGCTGGCATGGGCGGCTTACTGGCGCTACCTGCAAGCTCTTGGCACCAAAATGACGCAGGATGATTTTTCTGCGTTAGCTCCCGGAGGCCTGCAATATCAAGGTGAATATCTTATTCCAGTAGGTATGGAGCTGGCGGCAGAATACGGGAACAAGCTGACAGAAACCGATGCAGATGGTGCGCCCCTGCCAGCGCCGGAAGCCACATGGCTGGAAACAGTGCGTGGTTTTGCCGTGGCGCATATGCTCACGGCTATCAAGGAGGATCTGGCAGCCCTTGGTGTGCACCACGATGTGTTTACATCAGAAGCCGAAGTGCTGCGCCGTGGCGTAACAGATGCAGCCATCAGCAAGCTGGAACAGCAGGGCCTGCTATATGAAGGTGTGCTGGAGCCCCCCAAAGGCAAGTTGCCGGAAGATTGGGAAGAGCGTGAGCAGCTTTTGTTCCGTTCCACTCAGTTTGGGGATGATGTAGATCGTCCACTGCGCAAATCTGACGGCACCAATACCTATTTTGCGAACGATATTGGCTACCATGCAGATAAGGTAGCCCGTGGTGCGCAGATGATGATTGACGTATGGGGGGCCGATCACGGTGGTTACGTCAAACGCATGAAGGCCGCCATTAAGGCGATTACGGGTGATACGGTGCCGCTTGAAGTGGTGCTGTGCCAGATTGTGCATATTCTGCGTGATGGACAGCCTGTTAAAATGTCTAAACGGGCAGGCACGTTTGTTACTCTGCGTGATCTGATTGATGAAGTCGGGCGTGATGCGGTGCGCTTTACCATGCTTACCCGCAAGAGCGATGCCCAGATGGAGTTCGATCTTGATCTGGTGGTGGCGCAGCAGCGTGATAACCCGGTGTTTTATGTGCAGTATGCCCACGCTCGTTGTCGCTCCGTGTTGCGCGCCGCAGCAGAAGCCGCTGCATATGGTGATACGGATGATGCAGCCCTTGCCTCAGCATCACTCGAATCTCTGACATCGGATGCTGAAATGGCGCTTATCCGCCGTTTGGCAGAATGGCCGCGGATGGTGGAAGCCGCCGCGCTTGCGCGCGAACCCCATCGTGTGGCCTTCTACCTTGCAGATGTGGCGGGTGATTTTCATGCCTTATGGAATCGTGGCCGGGATGATGCTTCTTTGCGCTTCCTTCAGCCAGATGCTGTAGAGGCAACCCGTGCGCGTCTTGCCCTTGTTGCAGCTACGGCGGTGGTTATCCGCTCTGGTCTTGCAATCATGGGTGTGGAACCCGTGGAGGAAATGCGCTGATGAGTGATGAAGACCGGCCCAAATTTTCAGCGGATGACAGGATCAGTCGTGCGCGTGAGCGTATGAGTATGGATTATGAAGACCCGGCACCAACACGGCCAACGGTTGTAGGTGGCCGCCCAACCGAAAACGTGCTGACCCGCTTTTTAAGCAGTGATACGGGTACGCGGCGGCTGGTTTACGGAGCGGCTGGTCTGGGTGGTTTACTGGTGTTGGGGATTGGTGGCTGGGCGCTAATAGGGCACCATCAGCATGGTATCGCCATTATGGGGCCGCCACCGGTTTCCATGCGCACAAAGCCGGTTGATCCGGGTGGGATGCAGCTTGATTCTGTTGCCATGCCCGATGAGGAGGGTGATCCAAAAGCACACCCTGTTCCGGCCCCAGAAAAACCTAATCCAGAAGCCTTGGCTGCCCAGTATGGCGCACAGGGTGAAAGTGATTCTGCGAAGCCGGAAGGGGTGCCCGTTCCGGCTACAGGAGCAGAAGGGGTAGGTGCTGGGCATGCAGCAGATCAGCAGGCGGCTGCGGCACCTCCGGCAGACGCGCCAAGCGCCTCTGCGCAGGAAGAAACCGAAGCTTCTACCAGCGGGGAGGAGGGGGATACAGCGGCTGCGCAATCGGTTGCCAATAACCCGAAACCCAAGCCAGACGCGGCTGTTCCGGCCAAGGATAAGGATACTGCTGCAGCAAGTAAAGCAGCACCGGCTGATACAAAAACATCAACTGTGCCACATGGCGGTGTAGAGGGTGGAAAGTATCAGGTGCAGTTGGCTGCGGTGCAGAATGAAGATGAAGCACGTAAGGAATGGTCACGTCTGAAATCGCGTTACCCCACCTTGTTTGGAGAGAGCACTCCCTCCTTTGTGCGGACGGAGCAGAATAACGCTACGTTCTATCGTTTGCGCGTAAAAGGCTTTGCTTCTGTGGCAACTGCGCGTGAATTCTGTTCTGCGGTGCGCGAACGCGGCATGGCCTGCATGGTAGTGCGGCAGTAAGCTGCAACTGGTCTGGCAGAATGGAAGCAGGACACACGCAGGCAGATGTTGAAAGTGCGCTAAGCCCGGCAGAGGCTTCTGGCGTGTTGCCTGTTCATGTTGATACCCAGGTAGAGCAGGTGCCACGTGTGCCGCTGTTGCGGTTAGAGGGGTTTGAAGGTCCTATGGATCTTCTGCTTGATCTGGCCCGGGCGCAAAAGGTTGATCTGGCCCGTATTTCCATTCTGCAACTGGTAGAACAATATCTTGCCGTTGTAGAAAATGCCCGCCGGGTTCGGCTGGAATTGGCCGCAGACTGGTTGGTTATGGCGGCATGGTTGGCGTGGCTTAAATCCCGCCTGCTGCTGCCTCCGGATGATGAACTTGCTGTAGAGGGTGAAGAAGCCGCAGAACTGTTGCAGGAGCGGCTGATAGAACTTGCCTGCATGGGTGAGCTGGCCCGTTGGTTGGATGACAGGCCCAGATTGGGGCGGGATGTATTTGCCCGTGGCGTGGCAGAAGATCTGGTGGAAATAGACCGTTCTGGTCTGGTGCTAGATATGCCGCAGCTTATGCGGGCCTATATGGCGGCTATGCGGCGTAATGCACGCAAGCGTATTTATGCCCCACGCACTTTACGGTTCTGGACTGTGCAGGATGCCTTAAGCAGACTGACACGTCTGCTAGGTGAAACACCACCAGGCTGGAGCAGTCTGGATGCTTTTTTGCCAGATGTTTTACCTGAACAGGCAGAAGGAGCAGATGCGGTGCGCCAACGGCGTGCTGCTGTGGCGGGTACACTTATTGCGGGGCTGGAATTGGCAAAAAGTGGAAGGCTGGAATTGCGGCAGGAAGAGGTTTTTGGACAGATCATGCTACGCCCGCATGAAGAAATACATGAAACCGAGCATGATAGTGCTGAAAACATACTTCCAGCCGAAGAAGCGCAAACTTCATGATCACTGACATGGCGGATAAACCTGCTTCTGAAAGTGAAGGAGCCATTAAAGTGGTTCAGTCTGAAAACACTATGGTTTCAGAAGAGGCTTTGCGTCTGGCTGAAGCGCTTATTTTTGCTTCTACCGAACCCGTAAGTGCGCGCCGGTTAGCGGAATTGCTGGAATTGCGTCAGCTTGTGCCAGATGGGGTGGATAATCTGGCAACGTTTGTAACGGCTGTTTTGCAAGCCCTTGTGCAGCGTTATGAAGGCTGCGGTGTGATGCCTGTTGAAATAGCCGGAGGATGGCAGTTTCGGACAGCGCCAGATTTGGCACCAGCCCTTACGCGTGTATTGGAGCGGCCTCGCCGTTTTTCACGTGCAGTTATGGAAACACTGGCCATTATTGCTTACCACCAGCCCTGTACACGCGTACAGATAGAAGAAATACGCGGTGTCAGCCTTGGGCAGAATGTGCTGGATACGTTGATAGAATCTGCACTTATTATGCCTAAAGGGCGCAAGGAAGTGCCGGGGCGGCCGGTGCTGTGGGGCACCACGCAGGATTTTTTACGTCACTTTAGCTTACGCTCCTTGGCGGATCTGCCGCGTAGGGAGGAACTGTTGGTGGAAGTGCCCGAAAATGCGGGAGCAATGGGGCGCCCTCAAACCGAAATTACGTTTGCAAAGGGCGAGGAAGAGGCCGCAGACCAAACAGAGCATACCCTCAATACGTCAGATGCTGATGCCGTGCTGGATAGTGAGCTACAGGCTGAGGCTGATCCAGTTGAAGGTGCTGAAAATACAGATGCGCAGGCAGAGAAAACGCCAGAGGTTGCGGAAGAAAGCGTAAAACCGCGTGTTCCCGCGCCAGAAGGCTCGTGATAGATACTCTGCATCTGGTTGTGCGGGCGTTTTTGTTTTTCCCGTGCGGTGCGTGCAGCAACGGAACTGCCCATGTTTGATTTTGCCTGGTCTGAAATTGCGCTAATTGGCGCCGTGGCTCTGGTCGTGATCGGCCCGAAGGATTTGCCCGTGGCCATTCGTGGGCTGGCTGGAGCTGTAAAAAAGGCACGTAAACTGGCTGGGGAGTTTCAATCTCACGTTGATGAGATGGTGCGTGAAGCTGATCTGACAGAAGTGCGCGATCAAGTCCGAGACCTCAAAAACCTCAACGTACGTAATCGGATCATGAAGGCCATTGATTCGGATGGTACGTTAAGCAGTTCTTTCGCACCTCCGCCACAAATTGCTGAACAGCATATTCCTGCGGGCCCTCGTGCATTGGATATGCCAACTTCCAGCACACAAAGCACAACCAATGTTTCTGCTTATGTGCCCAGTACATATGAACCAGCCGTAACAGATGAAGATATTGCCAGTGCCCCGCCAGAATTACCGCCCAATATTGTGCGCCGCATTTTAAAGGAGCAGGAACGCTTGCATCCACCAGCATTTTTGCCACCAGTGCGCGTCATGCACGGTGGGCGCAGTGTGGCGCCGGGTGAAAGATTGGGGAGCGTATCTGGCCCAAGTAAACCGGCATGGCAGCAGGATATGGATATGCAGCCAGAGCAGCCGAAAGGGGCTGAGCCAGAACAGCAGGTGGTGGATTATCAACCATGAACGAGAATGAAACCGTGGGGGAAGATCCTATTCACGATCAGCCAATGCCGTTGATCGAACATTTGCTGGAATTGCGCCGCCGTTTATTATGGGCGGGAGCGGCTTTTATTCTGTGTTTTGCGCTGTGTTACCACTACGCGGGTGATATTTATCTGTTTCTGGCGCGCCCGTTGGGTGAAATTATGCGCCAGCAGGGCGAACAGCCACATCTTATTTATACGGCACTGTATGAGGCATTTTTTACCTATATCCGTGTGGCGTTTTTTGGGGCGGCGTTCCTCTCTTTTCCCGTTGTGGCCATGCAGGCATGGATTTTTATAGCCCCCGGCCTTTACCGATCGGAAAAACGCGCTTTTGCACCTTTTTTAATTGCAACGCCCATTCTGTTTCTGGTTGGGGCCTCTTTGGCCTATTACTTTATTTTTCCCATCGCGTGGCGTTTCTTCCTGTCGTTCCAAACAGCAGGCGCTGGGCATGATGGGGTGCAGATTGAACTGCAAGCCAAGGTTTCCGAATACCTTTCTCTGGTTATGAAACTGATCATGGCTTTTGGTGTGGCGTTTGAATTGCCGGTGGTGCTTACGCTTCTGGCGCGTGTGGGCATTGTTACGGCGGATATGCTGCGCCGTTTCCGCCGCTATGCCATTGTAGGTGCCTTTGTTATTGCTGCTATTCTGATGCCGCCAGATGTCATTACCCAGATCGGTCTGGCCGTGCCTTTGGTCTTACTTTACGAAATTTCCATTATCTGCGCGCGCTTGGTTGAACCTAAGTTTAAGGCGAGCCAAGCGGAAGATACATCCAACACCCAGCAGGAGGTTCCCTAACCCATGCATGATATTCGCGCCCTGCGGGCTGATCCCGCTGCTTTTGATGCTGATCTTGCCCGCCGCGGGATTGAGCCAGTTTCGGCTCGGCTACTGGCATGGGATGAAGAACGCCGTCAAGCACAAACTGTGTTGCAGGAAAAGCAGGGCCGTCGGAAAGCGCTGGCGCGTGAAATTGGCACACTAAAGCGGAGTGGTGGCGATAGCAGTGATCTGGAGGCCGAAGGTTTGGCCTTGCGCGCAGAAATGGAAGCGCTGGAAGAACAGGTTAATACACTGGGTCGTGAAAGCACAGCCCTTCTCGCCAACCTGCCAAACCGTTTGGATGCCACCGTGCCAGAAGGCCCGGATGAAAGCGCAAACGTGGTGCAGCATGAATGGGGCACAAAGCCTGCCTTTACGTTTACACCCAAGCAACATTTTGAGCTGGGCGAAACGTTGAAGCAGATGGACTTTGCAACAGCCGCCAAGCTTTCTGGCTCACGTTTTGTTGTGCTGCGTGGCGGTATTGCCCGTCTGGCACGTGCCTTGGGCCAGTTTATGCTGGATCTGCATGTGACAGAGCATGGATATACGGAAACGCAGGTGCCCGTCATGGTGAATGATGATGCCATGTACGGAACAGACAAACTGCCAAAATTTGCAGATCAATCCTTTCGCACGGAAGATGGCCGCTGGCTTATTCCCACAGCAGAGGTGCCGCTTACGGCTTCTGTTTCTGGGGATATTTTGGAAGGTTCGGCACTGCCGCTGCGTATGACAGCGCTAAGCCAATGCTTTCGGAGCGAGGCAGGGGCCGCCGGGCGCGATGTGCGCGGAATGCTCCGTCAGCATCAGTTTGAAAAAGTGGAAATGGTTTCCGTCACCACGCCAGAAGAAAGTGATGCTGAGCATGAGCGTATGACGCGCTGTGCAGAAAAAGTTCTGGAAAAGCTGAATATCCCATATCGTCGTATGCTGCTATGCGCTGGAGATACCGGGTTTGGTGCAGCAAAAACCTTTGATCTGGAAGCATGGTTGCCGGGGCAAGATGCTTGGCGGGAAATTTCTTCATGCTCCAATACGCGGGATTTTCAAGCCCGGCGCATGAACGCCCGTTATCGCCCACAGGCAGGGGCCGCACCTGCTTTTGTGCATACGCTGAATGGTTCTGGCCTTGCTGTAGGCCGCACCCTTATTGCGGTAATGGAAAACTATCAGAACGAAGATGGCTCTGTGACCGTACCGGATGTTTTGCGCCCATATATGGGGGGCATTGAAAAAATCAGCTAGGGGAAGGCTTAGATACAATGGTTTCCAAACCCACCTTATACTTGGCAATCGCCATTGTATCTGAAGTGATCGGCACATCCTTGCTCACAGCTTCGCACGGGTTTGCGCGCTGGGGATACGCTATTGCCAGCTTGGCAGCTTATGGGTGTGCCTTTTATTTTCTGTCCATTCCGCTCAAAACTATTCCAACAGGCATTGTTTATGCCATTTGGAGCGGGGTTGGCATTGTGCTTGTTTCTGCTATTGGCGCTTTGTTTTTCAAACAGATGCTGGATACACCGGCCCTTATTGGCATTGGCCTGATTATGGCCGGGGTGTTGGTGATCAATGTGTTTTCAGGTTCCATACAACATTAATGTGCGGAACTGATGGTTTTCATAACCAACCCCGGTGTGAGCACCTGTGGCAGTGTTACGGGCGTTCCGTTAGCTGGAATGAACAGATAAAAAGGCACGCCATCGCGCCCATGTTGGCGTAGGAAAGCCGTAATAGCGGCATCATGTGTCGTCCAGTCTCCGCGCAACAGGGTGACATTCTGGGTTTTGAAGGCTTCGCGCACTTCCGGCACATCTAACGCCACGCGCTCGTTTACCAAACAGGTAATGCACCAGGCAGCCGTCATATCTACAAACACATTTTTTTTGCTGGCATGTAGGGTTTGCAGTTTAGTGGCGGAAAAAGCTTCTACGCCTTCAGGCAAAGACATGCCTTGTACGGAAGAAGGAGCCGCAGTTTGTTGCCGTAATATGGGCAGCATGGATAATGCGCCAAGCAATGCCAATAAAGCCAAGCCGTGTAGGGCAAAGCGTTTGCGATCAGATAATGTGTTCTGGTGCGTTTGGGCCAAACCATAAACCCATGCAGCCAGACCTAAAAGCACCATACCAGACCCAAGCAGCACAACTATGGAAGCACCACCTTCCAGCGTGGCAACCCATAGCAACCACACGCAGGATGCCAACAGGGGGAATGCCAGAAACTGGCGCAAATAAACCATCCATGCGCCGGGGCGGGGCAACATTCTGGCGCAGGAAGGGTAAGCTGCAATCAACAGATAAGGCAGCGCCAACCCCAGACCGAGTGCGGCAAATACGGTAAGCCCAGCAATTGGGGGGCCAGAAAGTGCCCCTGCAATAGCCACGCCCATAAAAGGGGCGGTGCAAGGTGAGGCCACAACAACAGCAAGTACGCCTGTTAAAACATCATTCCATAAGCTGTGGCGCGTATGTGGTGCGCTGCTGATAGAAACGGCAGAAAAAGAAAATACGCCCAGAAGATTCAGGGCCATGGCAAAAAGGAGCCAACAGACCATCCCCACAAAAAGAGGGGATTGAAACTGAAAGCCCCAGCCCGTTGCAGCACCTGTAAGACGTGCTGCCATCATGATTGCGCCCAGAAGGGTAAAACTGCCAATAACCCCAACTGCGTAACAGGATGCACTTAGGATCTGTTCCCGCTTTGCGGCATGGCTAAGCCGGGTGATCGCCAAAGCCTTCATGGCCAGAATGGGAAAGACGCATGGCATCAGGTTGAGGATAATGCCGCCTATAAAGGCAAACAGCATTTGCTGTATAAAGCTGGGGGAAGCAGCGAGCGTATTTTCTGGTGTATCAGTTAATGCGCTATGGGTGGCATTTATTTGCAGTGCGCGTTCTGTGCCCGCTTTGTCCTTCAAAACCACAATGCCAGCTAAGAACCGTAGGGCAGAAAAATCCGCAGTCGGTTTAAGGTGCAGTGTGACAGAGCCATTGCGGATAGTGGATTTTTGTTCGGCAGCTTCGGCAATTTTTCCCTGTTGTTCTGGCATGAACCACGCATCGGATACGGATGTGGGGTTCAGATCCTTGCCAGTCAGCTGTAAAATACCGTTGGAGGAAAAGGTTGCCGTGTAAGGTGAGGGCACAGCCATGTGCTGTGAGGTTTGCTCAAATAAAGGTGCTTGAGCGGAGGGCGTTGGAGAGCCTTTATTCAGCGTAAGAGCAAGATCAGCTTCCTCTGGCACGCAGACGTGCTCGCACACCAGCCAGTTTGCATGTGCCTTAATGTTTATTTTGTCTGATTTCTGGTCTGCGGTCTGAAGGGGAAGAACCAAAGGCAAAATAACATCGCCTGTATAGGCGTAAGACATTAACGAAGAATCGGGAATGCGCTGAGGTACCGGCCAATGGATGATTTGCGTGCTGCCTTGCAGTGCGCCATCAGCATTTATGGTGATAGTTGGCGGATCTCCCGCATCTCCCGGATTTTGCCAGTAGGTATGCCAACCGTTTTGAAGCTGAAGCCGCAAGGCAATGTGTAAGGGAGCACTGGCATCAGCGGTATCAGATGCTGTTATCAGGCTTGCGATGCTATGGCCGGTTTTAACCTGTGGGCTTTCCGCTGCGATTGCTGAAGCACTGGAAAAAACACATGCCATCATCAAAATGGCCACAAACCCAGACCGCCAGCCTGTAAAGCCATGCCTGTTTCGCCTTGCCTGCATCCAGGTAAGAGAATGAGATAGGCCAGAAGCAGTAAGACGTAGGAAGGACATAACAGGCAAACTCATGGTGCATTCTGCGATAAGGAGCGCGCAGCATAGGCCAAACTTGCCTGTAATTGTAACCTGCTGTTGGTGAAAGCAAAGGATGCAGAAAAAGCAGTTAGTGTTCTGCCTGTCCTTCGGCATCTGGTTGCAGCACAAACAGGCGTGAACAATAGGAGCATACAGTTTGATGTCCGCCAATTTTCAGCCATACGCGGGGGTGTCCAAGTTCGCTTAAGCCGCCATCACAGGCAATTTTGCGTTTGTCTACCATAATGGTTTCAACATGCCCCAGTTTGGGGTGTGGCACAGGGTTGGCAGGCTGTATCAACATAGGTGTGGTATCCCCTTTTTGCTATGATGCCTAAATGAAAGACATGTGCAGGCTGTGTGCATGATAGCTGGGTGGGCTGTGGTTTTGCACCTTTCTTATCTTCCCATGCGCGTGAGCAGGCATGGTCGCTATTGCTGCGCATTACTGGTTGTGTTTTTGAGTATGACAGGATGCAGCATGAAACTTCCTGATCCCCCCAAGCCTCCCCCACGCTTTGCGGCAGCCGCCCGGTTGGTTCCGCCTGACCGTATGTTTACACTGTCGGATGGTGCAGCTCTTCCTGCGCGCGTATGGCAGGCACAAGGACAACCTCGTGGCATATTGCTTGCGCTGCATGGGTTTAATGATAGCCGTGATGCATGGGAGCAACCTGCACCATTTTTTGCCGGGCAGGGCATAACTGTGGTGGCCCCAGACCAACGCGGGTTTGGAGAAGCCCCAAACCGTGGAGAATGGGCAGGTTCAGACCGCATGGTGCAGGATGTGCGGGAGGAAATTGCCATTCTTCAGCAAGAAAACCCGCAAATACCGCTCTATCTTACGGGCGAAAGCATGGGTGGTGCTATTCTCATGCTTTTGATGTCTGGCACGGATGCACCATCTGTTGCAGGCACGTTGCTGTTGGCACCTGCTGTGTGGAATCTGGGGCTTGGGGCCGATATTCCACTGGATGTTTTGGCAACGCTTTTTCCACACCATTTGGTAACGGGGCAAGAACTGCCCGTGCATGTGGTGGCAAGTGATAATCCGGCAGCTCTTTTGCGCCTGTATTTTGACCCGCTTACTCTGCGAGCTACCCAGCTTGAGGCTTTACGTGGGTTGGTAAGCTTGATGAAACAGGCAGCCACGGCAGCACCGCAAATGAAAGGGCAGTTGCTCTGTGTGTATGGAGATAAAGATCAACTCGTGCCTTCCAAGGCAATGGCTAAGGTATGGGAAACTCTGCCCAAAGGCGCGCGGTTGGACCTAATTTCTGGCGGCCATCATTTGTTGCTGCGCGACAAAAACGGAAAACAGGTGATGCAGGACATGCTGACCTGGATAACGCAGCCAGACAGCTTTTTACCATCAGGCGGAGATGTTGCCGCCAGTGCATGGCAGGCACAAAACCCGGCAAAGACAGAGGGAAAGTGGTTTCCTGCCTCGTGGTTGGATGGTTTGGCGCGTTAAATTCATCCAGACAGAATGACAGACTCAGAATAAGAAAAAAATCTATCTACGGGAAGTTATCAGGATAATGCAGATAGAGGCTTGGCAAATACCCCTGAATTGCGTTAGGGAAGGCGCACGGACCCGTAGCTCAGCTGGATAGAGCGTTGCCCTCCGAAGGCAAAGGTCGCGCGTTCGAATCGCGCCGGGTCCACCATCCTTTGAAATGATTGGCTATTTTTTGCAGTATTCTGCAAAGGTTAGACACTTTTGTGGTTTCGGTTAGACAGTTTGCCTTATTTTTTGCGTCGGTAATGGTCTTTTGCATCTTCTAACAAGCTACGCAGGCTTGCGCGTGGGGAAGCAATAAACCCGATAAAACCCAAAAATACGGTAATACCCGCGCCACTTCCCAAGTTGGCTCCTGTTTGAGAGGAAGATGCCCGTTGGGTTGCCCGATCTGTGTTTGGTGTGTCGTTTTTAGGTTTGGGCATACGGCGCATTCTCTCGGGCAGTAAGTGTCTCAGCACCAAATATGTAAGACCGTGAACAGGGCTGAAAAACCATTATTTCATGGGGGCAGCCAGAACATGCAGATATGTGCATATTTTTTGTATGAGCGCTTGGTCTGGAGCAGACGGAATGACATCTTTCTGTTTCAGTCTATTTAGAAGATCCTGAGTTTGTTGCATGCGCATGGAGCTGCCAGATGCCCAGATGCGAAGGATTTTTTTGAGTTCGGTTTTTAAGGCATCGGGAAACGTTTTGTCTTTCACAGTATCCCGTAGAAAAATCAGATACAGGCCTTTCACCATGTATAAGATTTGTTCCTGAATATACTGCTCCGTCTTTTCCTGAGGGAGAGCTTTAGAGGTATTGATAATTCTCACAAGGCTTTCGGCATTTCTGGAAAGCCAGATATGGGGTTGGGTTTTATCACCCGTGCGTGCCAGATGGTTCAGACTTTTTTCAATCCATCGGCGTGTGCGGCGCATGTGGGAATCAAGCCGGAATGGAAAGATAATCAGAAAAGTCCACCGGGTGAACAACACAGCGCCCAGAAACGCTAGGGTAGTATTGAAAAAAGATTGTTCATCAAATCGTCCCTGATTGGCAGGGCCTAGCAGCACTGGCAGGAACATGTTGAATGAAAAAGCATATCCTGCTGTTTGTGTGTGGCGCGCGGCCAATCCACCAATAATCATTGGAATAAACAGTAGCAGAACCAGAAGTTCTGGTGCCGTTATGGCGGGAATAACAAGTAACGCGTACAAAGCAGCAATTAACCCGCACCATAAAGCACCCTTAAAAAAAGGAGCTGCCGCCAAAAGCGGATTTTCACGCGTAGCCAGCAAGCCATATACGAGAGAAACAAAAGAAAAAAACGTAGGGCCTGCGGGCCATGCTGTCACTTCCCAGACAAGCCAGGCCCCCAGAATACCCAAGCAGGCCCGGATACCGTTATCCATTGCCTCTACGGCATGCCTGCGAGATTGCAACCTGAAGCGGAAATGATCTCCGGATTTTGGGTGCATACAAGTCTGAATGTGCTGGCGAATTATAGCTTCATCAGCCAACATGGTGTGGTTTGTTGGTGTGAGTTGATGCGTTAGGGCAAGGCCATATCCGCGGGCCAGCATGGTAATCATGCCTGCAAAAGCAGCGCGTGCGTGATCCGCGGCATGAGAATGTGGGCCTATTTCCAGCGCATCATATTCTGCGCGCGCATTGGCATTGAGAAGTGCAGATAATGCTGGCTCCAGTGTGATGGCGCGAGGGCGATGGATAAGTGAAGCAATACTTTGGTTTGTGCTGAGCAGGGTTGTGCTCAGGCGCTCTAAAAGGCGTTTTTGTGCTTGTTCCTGCAAGCCCGGCATAAACACCACGGCCAAAGTGGCCTCACACACAATTCCCAAGATAATGTAGGAACTACGGGCCATAGCGATATCAAAGATATTGTCTGGCTGCATAATGGCGCCAGATGCCACAATGGCTGAAGTGAAACTGGTAACCAGCAAGCCATAGGCACGGTAACCGGTGCCAAAAGTTGCCAATCCGCAGCACACGCCAATCCACAGAGCAAGGCTGCAAAAAAATAGGCCGGGTTCTTGGGGAAATGCTGCCATCAATACAAAAGCGGCGCAGCAGCCAATAAGCGTGCCAACAATACGCCACCGTGCTTTTGAAAGACTTTCCCCGCGGGAGGAAAGAGCCACCACCCATACAGTCAGTGGTGCCCATTGGGGGCTGTCTAGCTCCATCCACATGGCAATTAGCAACGAGAGGCAGGCCGCACTCGCGGTACGGAGTGCGAACAGAACATCTGGCACGCTAGGTGCCAGCAGCCACGCTAAAGCTGATTTGTTAAAAGGTTGCCCTATTGCGGCGGTAAGTGTGCGCATAACATTTCCTGCAGGTCGGAAAACGCACGCTGCCGGATACAAAAACAGCCGTCCAAGTGTTTGTTGTAATTATATCATAAGTAATATTTATGATGAAAACACAACAAATTCAGTGAACATTTTAGATAGAGTAAGAGTGGTGAAAATCCAACTTCTGTAAAATTTCCCAGGCGCGCATGGATAGGGTGGGCATAATAGTTTGTTGCAAGCGCACAATGCCGACATCAGGGGTGGGCAGATTTTCTAACAAGCGTGTTTGTAATATGCCGCTCCGTTCAGGAAGAGCCGCCACCGGCAAGATTGTTGCAAGGCGGCTGGCAAGTACTTCTGTATGCAGGAGTTCCATAGCATTTGTTTCTAGCATGATATGGGGTCTTATGCCCGCATCACGAAACGCAGCATCTATAAATTGCCGACTACGCATCTGTGGGTTGAGAAGCCCCAAAGGCAACCGGCTGATTGCTTCCCATGAACAATGGCGCGTGTGAGGTAGTGTTATGCCCTCGCCAGCAGCTAATACGTGCTGTTCTTGATAGAGGGTGTGCGTATCAAAAGGTCCTTCTTGGGGAATCTGATCCAGATACATCAGGCCAAGTTGGATCTGGTGTTCTCTGAGTTGGTGTAAAATTTCAGCGTTGGAATAAACCGTGATGCTTACATGTAAAGCCGGAATAGCGGCTCTCAGGCTCTCTATCAGCAATGGTATTACCTGCATGGTGGGGGGCATAATGCCAATAGCTAAGGAACCACCGGCAACATCCTGAGCAAAGGCAGCTTCTTGGCGCAAATTAGTTAAGTCTGAAACCGTTTGGCGTGCCCATGCCAGAACACGTTGGCCTTCTTCCGTCAGACCATTAAAGCGCCTGTTCCGATTTATAATGGTAATTCCCAGCTCGCTTTCTAACTGACGTATCCCAGCAGAAAGCGCGGGTTGAGAAACACCGCAATGCTCTGCCGCGCGTGAAAAATGGCGATATTTGTCTAGGGCAATCAAATAAGAAAGCTGGCGTAAAAACATGGTTTGAAATGAACCTAATGAATGTTCAAGAAAGTAAAGTGCGTGCTAGTGGGATAACGGTGTCCTTTGTAAATGGCGCCAAAGGCAGATCATCCGCAAAATTAAAAGGGTTTATCCATATAATTTGCTCTATCTCGGCCGCGGGTGAAACCATTTCTGTCTGAATAGGCAATTGGAATAGTTCGGCTTCAATAATGTGGTCGGGTTCATTGGCTGCTGGAGCACGAAAGCAGCCAATATGGTTGTGTGCAGAAACAGAAACTGTCAGCGATATTTCTTCCTGCAGTTCGCGTTCCAGTGTTTGCTCTGGTGTTTCATGCGTTTCACGCTTGCCGCCGGGTTGCATAAAAAAGTGCGTTCCCTGTTTCCGAACCAATAGAATGTTTTTGGCAGGGGAAACGAGCAAGGCAGTCGAAAGATAGATTGTTCGAGGAGAGGAAGGCATAAAAATTTCTCCTGCAAATAGGGAATAAAGCGTGTGTAACCTGAAATCAGGTGCGCCGTTAGGGCTGAAAATTCAGTTTATTTAAAAGCGCTACAGAAAGGTAATCTCACGGTAACCTAGGAAAACTGCCATTTTTGAGGCTGTAGTCGTTCTGCTAGGAATCGGGTTTTTGCAAGGATATTGTTTATTTTCAGGAGCTTACATTTTTTCTGATTTTAGGGATTGACGTTATATTATGGTGGGGTGT
>NZ_VHON01000035.1:0-25992 GCF_008690365.1 Acetobacter sp. DmW_136 | reverse complement strand
GATGGATGGTTCTTCTCTTCCTCCAGAACCATGCGGGCTGCACGTTCACGAAACTCAGGTGGAAAACGCTTCGATTTGTTGCTCATGAATTCTTCTTACCTCACGGGTATTGATGTCTCCACAAAACCCGGGGCAATTCAATATTGTGTCCTGATGGTCATGACGTCCCGATAGGCAAAATCCCGACCATCACGGCGTCTCTGGCCGTAAATCAGCGCCTCACTCAAAGGCTGCTTGCCGCCCGTTCGTGCAAACGTGTAACGGGCCTCAACAAAATCATCTCCGTGATCCATTCCCAGAAACCGTGGCTTCATTTTGCCGACAAGTCGGCTATGCAGAACCTGGTGATTCATATCCATCAGGTTTTCATGCATGAAACTGTAATGACAGTTCACCACCTGGCCGAAGCGCCGCGTGCGGTAACGTCTGTCTCTCACCCTTGGAAAGTCAGGGAATGGGGTTTTGTCCGCAAGAGACTGATCCTCCATAAAAACAAAAATGAGCCCATCTTTTTCCCGGCAGGCCCAGGTCCTGAGACGCAGACATTGCGCTTCGGCAGAAACATTGGGCGAAACACATTGTCCGTCTCGGTTATATTTCAAACCATGAGCGATACAGCTTAGAAGATCACCATGGACCTCTCCTTTGGCGAGCAGAACCTGCCGATGGGCGCACAGGCCATCCAGAGCGTAAGGCACACCGCTTTTGGGACGCACGACGACGATATGCCGTCCTGCAAACCGGACATCGATTGCCTTTTCCCGTCCCAATTCACGGGACCAGGCGACAGGATACCAGAAGTCCGGATTGGTTCTGACTCGTCTTAAATCGATCTGTGCCGCGCACATTGAATGGTCTGAAATTTGGTGAAGCTCGTTTTCCATTGCCTCGGCATTTCAACTGGCTCAGCACAAAGCGAAACGAAGCAACACCCCGACATGGAGCATTGTGCCGTCTCTCACAGTTTCTCTGAGCAAGTGTACCCGTTACCAATACCGGACAGAATGGGTCATTGTCCGGTGACTGAATCTCAAGTTTCTAACGGATCAATGCTGTCTGCAGCACAAAAGCGTCATTCGTATATCGGCCACAAATGATGGGGTAAAAAACTCTGGCCTGAAAAGAGCCGTCGCCTGATTCATCAGGAACGACCGAGGCATGAGGCAGACAGGCATATATTCTCTCCTCCCTTCGGTCATCCCGCCCGACGGTTGGTGGGGCTGAGCAATGGCAGGTCTCCTGGCTCACGGATCATGGCCAACTGGTTCCAACCTTCCCGCCCCCTATGGGAACAGTGGTCCACGTTCAGGGCGAACGAACCAGCGGCATACCGCCTACAGTTGCGGGAGCAGCCTCCGACTTTGCGCCTGGACGGTCGTCTGACCAGTGCGTGACGGAGTTCCCTATTAACCCGCTTGCGCGGGACCATTGAAGCGTTTGCCTCTGTAACATGCCGCCAAACGCATCCAGCGTGCAAGCTGGAACATCATGGATGGGGCAGAAGGCAGATATCAGTTTTTCGCATGTAGAACATCCGTCTGACTCGCCAACACGCCGGAAAACAAGCGCCCCGTTGATAATGTCTCTGGCTTTATCTCCTCCGGGTAAGGCTTTGCTTCCATCAACCCATGAACGATATTTATGTTTTTATGAAATAAAATCATTTTTGTTCACTGTATCATTCGGGCATAAAGCAGACACCGCGCTTACCAGCACACATGATGATGACCACGACCTGAGAGAACTGGAAACGAAATTTGGGGCCATCTTGAATCCCCATAAATCAAATTCTGGTTTTTCGTGGTAAAAGGGATGCAGAGCCATAATGATTAAGGACTTTACATTCAGTATCAATCGACTTCGCTTTGATGAGAACTATCATCCATCCGATAAGACACGCCTCACGACCAATTTCGCCAATCTGGCGAGAGGGGAAAGCCGTCAGGAAAACCTGCGTAATGTCCTGCTGATGATTGACAATCGTTTCAATGATCTGGCCCATTGGGATAACCCCAATAGGGATCGCTATTCCGTCGAGCTTGAAATCATTTCCGTCGACATGGATATCGATTTTTCTGGCAAAAGCGACAGCTTTCCGCTGATCGAAGTTCTGAACACGACGATTGTCGATAAAAAAGCCAACAAGCGCATAGATGGTCTCGCAGGGAACAGTTTTTCCTCGTATGTGCGGGACTATGACTTCAGCGTGTTGCTACCGAAATATAACAAAGATAAGCCAGAATTTAGCGTTCCTGATAATTACGGGAACTTGCATGGAAATCTTTTTAAGAGCGTTGTGAATTCCACGGCTTACAAAAATAATTTCAGGAAGCCCCCTGTCATATGCCTTAGTGTCTCAACCAATCGGATCTATCATCGAACAGAAAATCAGCATCCTGTATTGGGTATTGAATATCAGCAGCGCGAATTTTCCCTGACGGATTACTATTTTGAAAAAATGGGAATGCAGGTTCGCTATTTTATGCCACCCAATAGCATGGCACCATTGGCGTTCTATTTCTCCGGCGATCTGCTGTCTGATTACTCCGCTCTTGAGCTTATCAGCACCATCAGCACGATGGAGTCTTTCCAGAAAGTTTACCGTCCTGAAATTTACAATGCCAATTCTGCTGCTGCCGATTGTTATCAGCCGAGCCTGAAGAATCAGGACTATTCAAATACCCGAATTGTCTACGATCGCGAGGAGCGCAGCCAGCTGGCGACCGCACAGGGGAAATATACGGAAGAGAATTTCATCAAGCCGTATCACGATGTTCTTGAGCAGTGGTCTGCCAGTTACGCCGTTTGATCAATCAGAAACACAAGGCCATCTCTTATGAAAACACTGCTCCCTACCTCAACGGCCGGCAGCCTGCCCAAACCTTCATGGCTTGCCAAACCCGAGACGCTCTGGTCACCCTGGAAATTGCAGGGTGAGGAACTGATCAAGGGTAAACAGGATGCGCTAAGTCTGACCCTGGACGATCAGGATCGTGCCGGAATTGATATCGTCAGCGATGGTGAGCAGACACGTCAGCATTTCGTCACGACGTTTATTGAGCATCTCAGTGGTGTCGACTTCGAAAACCGTCAGATGGTTAAAATTCGCAACCGCTACGATGCAAGTGTGCCGTCAGTCGTAGGCACCGTGACGCGTGAGAAGCCGGTCTTTGTCGAGGATGCGAAGTTTTTACGCACACTGACGAAGAAGCCCATCAAGTGGGCGCTGCCTGGCCCTATGACCATGATCGATACACTTTATGACGGCCACTATAAAAGTCGCGAGAAACTGGCCTGGGACTTCGCCAAAATCCTCAATCAGGAAGCCAAAGAGCTGGAGGCGGTAGGCGTCGATATCATCCAGTTTGATGAACCCGCCTTCAATGTTTTCTTTGATGAGGTGAACGACTGGGGTATCGCAACATTAGAAAAAGCTATTGAAGGACTGAAATGCGAAACCGCAGTCCATATCTGCTACGGCTATGGCATCAAAGCCAATATTGACTGGAAAAATACTCTTGGTCAGGAATGGAGACAATATGAAGAGATCTTTCCCAGACTTCAGAAATCCAATATCGATCTGATTTCACTGGAGTGTCAGAACTCCCGCGTTCCGATGGATCTGATTGAACTCATTCGTGGAAAAAAAGTCATGGTCGGCGCTATTGATGTGGCAACCAATACCATTGAGACGCCCGAGAAGGTCGCTGACATCTTGCGAAAGGCACTTCAGTTTGTCGATGCCGACAAGCTTTATCCCTGCACCAACTGCGGTATGGCTCCTTTGTCGCGTGAAGTGGCCCGAGGCAAACTCAATGCCTTAGGCGCAGGCGTGGAAATTGTTCGCAAAGAACTCTCGGTCTGAGAGACCGCTGGATTGGGATTTCGGTGGTGGAAGAGGCGTAGAGACAACCACGTCGGTGCGCTCTTCCGACAGCCTGCTTTTTAGTGTGTCAGTCATGGCAGTCGGAAAGAGGTGCAACGCCCACTTTTTTCCTGAAGGCTTCAGGCAGGAGATTGAGGCCGTATTTAAATCCAGAACGAAGAAAGCGATAGTTGTCAGTCGAAACTATGGAAACTATCCGAATGGATCGCGCAGAAGCATCACGATAAGAGTTTATAAAAATGAACTGAAATGATACATTTTTATCATTATATGAATTTTGTGCATTTATCGGACGAGACATGGGTATTCTGGAGCGCAGTCATCTGACAATCATTCGGGAAGTCACGCGCGAGGGCTCGTTGACGGCCGCCGGGATGCGGCTGAATCTGACCCAGCCAGCGCTCAGCCATTCTATCCGCAAGATCGAGCAGCAGCTCGACGTAAAGATATGGCGGCGGGAGGGACGGTCACTCGTGCTCACCCAGGCAGGGAAATGGCTGTTATCACTGGCGAACCGTCTGCTTCCGCAGTTTGAACTTGCAGAAAACCGTCTTGAACAATTCGCAAATGGAGAGCGTGGTACACTACGCATCGGCATGGAATGCCACCCCTGCTATCAGTGGCTCCTAAAGGTGGTCGCTCCCTATTTGGATAGATGGCCGAAGGTTGATGTGGATGTACGACAGAAGTTCCAGTTTGGTGGGATCGGCGCGCTGTTCAGTAATGAAGTTGATATTCTGGTCACACCTGATCCGCTTTACAAACCCGGCCTGACGTTCACACCGGTTTTTGATTATGAACTCGTACTGGCTGTTGGTCCCGAACATCCTTTACGTGAAGAAAAGTTCGTGTTGCCGGAGCAGCTTGCAGATGAAACATTGATTACCTATCCCGTTCCGTCAGAACGGCTTGATATTTACACGCAGTTTCTGCAACCAGCCGGGATTGGTCCACGGCAGCAAAAGCAGATCGAGACGACGGACATCATGCTGGTGATGGTGGCCCATGGAAGAGGCGTTGCAGCACTTCCACGCTGGCTGGTGGAAGAGTATGCCTCCCGCTTTGAACTTTACCCTGTAAAACTTGGTAAAAAAGGCATTGCGAAACAGATATTTCTTGGTCACCGCGAAACTGACGATGAGATTCAATATCTGCGGGACTTTATCGAATTCGCCGCTTCACCTCATTCAGATCGTTAAGGATTGTTTCTGACATTCACATTTAGAATGTCTTCGTGCCTCTGCTTTTTTACAATGTCCGGTTTCTCTATTTTCCTTTCGATACCGGATGTTCTGTTTACGCCTAGTTCCGGTCATTCGATGACTAATCGTGCGGTTGCCAAAGCAGGCATATACCATTTCTTCGTATCACTTGAGCCGCAGGTGGCATTTAACTTGATGAGTAGCACACCTCTGCCCCGGACAGGATTTTATCCGGGACAGAAAGCAGCGTTCGCCTAATCTTCAGGCAACGCGGATCAGCTTACGGTTGATAAACTCCTCAATGCCGAGGAAGGACAGTTCGCGGCCAAAGCCAGAGTTCTTGATCCCGCCAAACGGCAGTTCAGGGGCCGCAGCCGTGGCCGTGTTGATGAACATCATGCCGGTCTCGACCGCTTCGGCCACCCGTTCCGCCCGGCCAAGGTCACGCGAGAACACGGCCCCGCCGAGGCCATAAGGAGAATCATTGGCCAGTTCGATGGCTTCGTGTTCCGATGCGATCTTATGCACGACGGCAACGGGACCGAAAATCTCCTGATAGAAGACCGGATTGTCCTTTGACACGTTGGTCAGGATAGTCGGCTCCATAAAGAAACCCTTGCGCTCCATCCGCTTGCCACCAGCCACCAGCGTTGCCCCTGCCTTGACCGCTTCATCGGTCTGCGCGAGTGCGGTCTCGAGCGCCTTCTTGCTGCTCATCGGGCCATGGGTCGTACCCTCAGCCAGTGGATCGCCAATACGGAACTGCGTGATCGCGGTTTTCAGACCTGCGAGGAAGGCGTCGTAGACCTTCTCATGCACGATCATCCGTTTGGCCGCCGTGCAGACCTGCCCATTATTGGCAAACCGGCCCCATGTCGCCCACTTCACGGCAAGTTCAAGATCCGCGTCATCCAGCACGATGAACGCGTCGCTACCGCCAAGTTCCATCGTGTCCTTCTTCAGCGCCGCACCCGCTTCGGCCGCGACCGTCTGGCCCGCGCGTTCGCTGCCCGTCAGGGCGACGCCACGGATGCGGAAATCCTTGATCAGTTCGGCGGACTGATCGTTGTCGAGGAAGATGTTGGTATAGACACCAGCAGGCGCGCCCGCCTCGTGGAACAGCTTTTCAAAGGCCAGCGCACATTGCGGCACGTTGGGCGCGTGCTTGGCGATGACCACATTGCCTGCCATCAGGTTCGGCCCCGCCACGCGGGCAAGCTGGTAATAGGGGAAGTTCCAAGGCTCGATGCAGTAGATTACGCCAAGCGGCTGGTTGATGATCTTTGCATGGCCTTCCTTGACCTTCAGGGGCGTGGGAGCGAGAAATTTCTCCGCGCCCTCGGCATAGTAGGAGAGGATGTCGGCCGTGATGTCGATTTCTTCCAGCGCGTCAGGCAGCGCCTTACCCATTTCGGTCGCGATCAGGCGTGCATGTGTCATGCGGTCACGGCGAAGCAGGTTGGCAGCCTTTGACATGATGACCTTGCGGGCTGCGATGTCGCGCTTCTTCCAGTCGGTCTTCCACACATGGTCCGCGCGATCGATAATCGCCTTCATCTGCGCGGCAGTATGCAGTTCAAACGTGCGTTCCACGGTTTCCGTTGTCGGGTTGAGGGTCTGGTAAAAACTCATTGGTCCGTTTCCCTGTTTATTGATTATGGAAAAGGTAGTCGGTGTAGCCATGCGCGCTGCCGCCGTACATCGTCGCCGGGTCCAGCGGATTGAGCGGCCAGTTATGTTCCAGCCGCGCGGGCAGGTCCGGATTGGCGATGAATTTCCGGCCAAAGCCGATCATGTCCGCCCATCCATGGCCCATCACATGCTGTGCCTTGTGCAGGTCGTAACGGCCCGCGCACAGGATGCGGCCGCCGAAGATGTCGCGCACGCTGGCGCGGAAGGCATCCGGCATTTCCGGCGCATTGTCCCAGTCGGCTTCGGCCAGCGAGACGTAGGCGATGCCCGCCTCCGCCAGTACGCGCACGGCTGCCGTGTAGGTTTCAGCTGGATTGTCCTCCAGCAGGCCGAGATAGACGCGCTCTTCCGTCGTCGTGCCGAACAGCGGGGAAAACCGCACGCCCAGTCTGTCGGGGGTGACGACGGCGGAAACGGCCTCTACCACCTCGCGCAGGAAGCGCAGGCGGTTGGACAGGCTGCCGCCATAGGCATCGATGCGGAAATTGGCCCGTTCGGAGATAAACTGGTTGATCAGGTAGCCATTGGCTGCGTGGATCTCTACCCCATCGAAGCCTGCGGACAGCGCGTTGCGCGCCGCCTGTGCATACATCTCCACCAGTTCCTGGATTTCGGGAATGGTCAGCGCGCGTGGCACATCAGGGGGTACCAGCTTTCCTGTACCCGGCCCCGTGGGGATGAACACGTTTACGCCTGTTGCCGCGACCGCGGACGGAGCGATCGGTGCCTCATGACCGGGCTGCAATGCCCGGTGGGACACGCGGCCCACATGCCACAATTGTGCAAAGATGGGCCGCCGCTTTGCGTGTACCGCATCGGTGACCAGCTTCCAGCCCGCGACCTGCTCGGGTGAATAGATGCCTGGCGTCCAGGCATAGCCCTGCCCGCGGGGTTCGATCTGCGTACCTTCGGTAATCAGGAAACCCGCCTGCGTGCGCTGCGCGTAATACTCGGCCATCAGCGCGTTGGGAATATCGCCCGGTTGGGTGCTGCGGCAGCGTGTCAGTGGTGGCAGGAAGATCCGGTTTTCCAGCGACAGGTCGCCCAGTCGCACAGGTTCGAATAAAGAAGATGAAGACATGATCAACCCTGTTTATAAATGCAGGCCATCTGTCCGGCCCGCATGTAAACATTGACCCAGCCTGCGGTGTGCGCAAGAACGCACATAAACCGCCACTAGTGTCAGGAATGATACCATGCCCCGCATTCGTCACACCACGCTGGCCTGTAGCCCCGGTTGCACGGTGGAAGCCACGCTGGAACTGTTTGGCGGGAAGTGGAAGGCGTTGATCCTGTATCACCTGTTCGAGGACGGAGTGCTGCGGTTCGGCGAACTGCGCCGTCGCCTTCCCAACGTCACGCAGCGGATGCTGACCAATCAGTTGCGCGAACTCGAGGCAGACGGACTGGTATCACGCACCGTTTTTCCCGAGGTGCCACCGCATGTGGACTACGCCCTGACCGAGCTGGGAAAGACGCTGAAGCCAGTTATTCAGGCGCTCAAGAAGTGGGGGGATCGGTATGCGCATTCTGTCCAGCGGAACACAGCTGCTGATTGAGATTGACGGCGAAGCGTTATGGACAATTCCTGCAGCAATCTGCCTGTCGGCATAGCAGAAGCAGAGCGGACAGGCAGCAGTCGCCCTCTTCTCAGACATACAAATTTCCATGTGTCATGCCCTGAAGCGGACCGTCCGTCATTTCACTATGAACTGATGCCGTTTCTCCTCATATGAGCGCATTCTCCGCTTCACTGCATACAAGCAGTCCTTCTGGAAAACGTGTCATGGAATAAGGCATACGCCTCCCATCACCCACACTGAAAACCCAAACTCCGTGGAACGCTGGCAAATGGTCAGCGCCAAATGGACTGTTCGGCTGGATCGCAACCTCGGCCGTTACCTGACGCGACACCTGATCCTTCAGGTTTTATGGCGAGACCCGTACACGGTCGGGCACGCTTCTTGCCGCTGCGTGTCAGAACTGAGTATTGCGGCAGATTAGAGCGGCTGCGTCATCGGGATACTATCTCTCCCCACATGACCAGAATTAAAAAATTTTCCAAAAAATATTTACTACAAAATGATTTTATAAATTCAAACAATTATCATATCGCTAATTACACTATTTTTAATGATTGTTTATCTTCACATTTGCTATTTTTAATTTTATTTTATTGTGAATTATATTATTCTACAAAATTAAATGTTAATTGACTAGCGGTGATGCAAAATGCCCTCTCTCACACACCATATCTTGCTCCTGTTATCTCCACACCCTGCCGCCACAAATGTAACCCGACAAAGCTGACAAAGTTGACAATTGGCGAACTCTATATCCCGCAAGGCTGAAATTTTTTCCAAACAAAACAATGCATTGTCTATTTTTTATAAAAAAGTGTGGGTTTGTTTGGGAGAGAGAATAATCTGATCAGGCCATGAGCCGGCAGACCACTTAAAGGGACGTCCTGACAAATGAACAAGACAGAAACCGTAACATCCTACCTGCGCCCGATTGACCGCGACGGGCTACTTGAATTCGGCAACAAAGGTTGTTCCAATCCGGATGGCTACGGCACCAACAAGGTGCATACCGTGTGCGAGGGCCAGTACCGCACACTCAGCTATGTGGGCGATCACGCGCCGGTCGTCGTGGATGAACCCCTGCACCTTTTCGGCCAGAACACGGCCCCCGCCCCGGGCGAGATCGTGCTGTCGGCCCTTGGCGGCTGTCTTGCCGTGGGCATTACGGCGGTTGCGACCTATCGCAACGTCAAGCTGAGCAAGCTCGAACTCTGGATTGAAGGCGATATTAGCAACACGGCGGCATGGGGTGCCGGTGGTGCGGACCGCAAGCCCGAGCAGATGGGCTTTCAGAAAATCCGTGTAAAAGTCGTGGTAGAAGGCGATGCCTCCCGTGAAGAACTGGATGAAATCGTCCAGCATGCCAACTACTTTTCGCCGGTTGCGAATAGCATGCGCAACCCCATTCCCATGACAATCGGTCTTGTCGACTAAGGCGGCCTCGCTTTGTCACCCACGCAATCAGGAGCTGACGGACACATGCTCAGCAATATGGCCGTTTCATCGCGCCTTACGGACGATAAGACCCTTCTTGCAAGGGTGGACGACATAGCTCGCGGCCCGCTGGCAAAAATTGTCGTGGATATCGACCAGAAAGGCCACTACCCGCTTGAAATCATGCGGCTGCTGGGGGAAAGCGGCGCCTTGGCCGCCCACCTGCAAACCCATGGCGAGAATTTCGGCCTGGCTCTACGCGCGATGGCCAGTGTCAGCCGGGAATGTGGCGCCACCGGTTTTCTCATGTGGTGCCACATGGTCTGCGGCCTGTATCTTCAGGCGGCACCGGATGCGAGCTTGAGCAAAGACCTTCTGGCTCGCCACGCCACGGGCCAGACCTTTGGCGGCACAGCACTTTCAAACCCCATGAAGGCTCTGGCCGGCATAGAACGCATGGCCCTGACGGCAGTAGAAGCCGATGGAGGCTTTCTAGTCAGTGGCAACCTGCCCTGGGTCAGTCATATTGCCGAAGGCCAATACTGTGGCGCGATGGCCCGCAAGGACGGCCAGCCGGGGCAGGAAGTCCTGTTTCTCCTGCGTTTTGAAGACGCATCGGTCCTACACCGATGCCCGCATTTTTCGGGCATGGAGGGTACGAGCACCTGGGGCATACGGCTGGATAATCACTTCGTGCCCACAAGTGATGTCATCGCTTTTCCCGCCCAGGAGCTTGTCACTACAATCAAGGCCCCGTTCATTCTGCTCCAGGGCGGCATGGCGGCGGGCATCGTCCAGGGCTGCATTGACTCCATGCGGGAGGCCGAACCGCAGCTCGGCCACGTCAACCGCTTTCTGGAAGACCGCCCCGACACAATGCAGCAGGAACTGGATGCGTTTGTGCAACGCGCGCTCCACCTTGCACAAACGCCGCACAGAACAGACAAAGACTACCTTCTGGATGTTCTGGACCTGCGCGTTCTGGGGTCGGAACTGGCGTTACGGGCATCGCAGTCCGCACTGCTGCACCAGGGAGCCAGAGGCTACCTGAGTGCCGCAGCCCCCCAACGCCGGGTGCGCGAGGCGCAGTTCGTGGCCATTGTCACGCCTGCCATCAAGCACCTGCGGCTGGAGATCGCCCGGCTGATGACAGAGGAGCTCCCGGCATGACCTTCCCCCTGCCTGAAGCTGCCAGTTCGTTCCAGAAATACATCTGTATCGTCTGCGGCTGGATTTATGACGAGGAACTGGGGGACCCGGATTCCGGTCTCCCCCCCGGCACGCGTTTTGACGATATTCCCGATGACTGGTCCTGCCCCCTTTGCGGCGTGGCCAAGGCGGATTTCGAACCTTACACCCCGGTCTCCCGCCCTGCGGTGCCTGCGGCGTCGGTTACGCAAGGCACACGCTCCTCGTCCATGGTCTGGGACACCGTGATCGTGGGTGCGGGCAGTGCCGGGTGGAGCATGGCCGAAAGGCTGCGTACGTTGGCACCCACGGCAAATATCGCCATAGTGAGCGCGTGCGAGGGAGACATATACCCCAAGCCCCTGCTTTCGGTTGCATTGTCGCGCGACCTGACGGATGAGCATATCCGCAGCAAAAAGGGCGAAGCCGCAGCGCGTGAACTGGGGATCAGTCTGTTTGCGCAGACATATGTGTCAGGCATAGACCCCACGGCAAAACGACTGCGCACCACGCAAGGCACGCTGCGCTACAAATCCCTTGTTCTGGCGTATGGCGCACGCCCCGCACTGTTGCCGGGGCTGCCCTCCAGCCTTGTCTGGCGGATCAATAACCTGCGCGCGTGGCAGCAGCTCCGCCAGCGGATCGGACAGGATAAAAAACGGATTACGGTGGTTGGCGCAGGGCTTGTCGGCTGCGAACTAGCCGAAGACGCGGCCCATGCCGGGCATGAGGTGACACTGCTCTACCGCGATGATTTTCCGCTACAGACCCTGTTGCCCGAAGCTGCCGCGCGCATAACCGCCGAACACCTGCGCCAGGCCGGCATTACGCTGCTTGCCAATGCCTCGGTACGCGGGGTGCAACGACAGGACAGCGGGATCGGGCTCGACATCGCATCCCCCGTCGGGCCGGGTGGTATACAGGCTGATATTGTCATTGCCGCCATTGGGCTTGAAACCGACCTCAGGCTGCCCCGTGCTGCCGGGCTGAACACCGATTGCGGGATTGTGGTCAACCCTTCCACGCTGCAGACGTCCGGCCCGGACATTTACGCCATGGGGGACTGTATCAGCGTGGAGGGCGTGCCCTGCCGCTATATTGCTCCGCTTGCCGCGCAGGCGGACACCATCGCACACGAAATTCTTGGCCTGCCACATTCGGGATATCGGCATCAGCCCCCCAAAATCAGGCTCAAAAGCAAGGTTGCCGCATTCGAACTCTCGGGGCGTCCCTGTTCCGATTTGCCGTGGGAAACGGTGGAGAACGCTCAAGGCCGCCTTGTCATGCAACAACGTCGTGGCTCGACCATAACCGCCAGGCTGGAGGTTTGATTTCATGACGCTTTTTCCGTTCTCTCGCAGACCGTACGCATTCCGTGCCGCACCCTGCGACCATGGTCCGGCTCTGGCCTGTCAGTGCGGCAGCACGTATCCAGTCATTTTCACGACCGGGCATGAGAATGGACTGCCTACAGGGGCCATGTCTGCCCAGGCGAGTGTTCCTGCCATTAGCAGGCGGCATTTTCTCGGCGCGGCAACGGGTTCTGCAGCACTGGCAGGGCTAGCGGGCCTGTTTGCCCCCCATGCGGCAATGGCTGATACCGCGCCATCTGGCGTGGTGGAAAAACCGGACCTCAATATCGGGTTCGTGCCCATAAGCTGCTCTGCACCGCTGATCATGGCGACAGCCAAAGGTTTTTTCCAGAGCGAAGGGCTGAACGTTCAGCTTCGTAAAACGGCTGGCTGGGCATTGATCCGTGACAAGCTGCTTGACGGATCGCTGGATGCGTCCCACCTGCTTTCGCCCATGCCGCTGGCGCTGTCCCTGGGGCTTGGCGGCAATGCGGCCCAACCCATCCGCGTTGCGACCATGCAGAACATCAACGGCCAGGCCATTACGCTGGCTTTGAAACACTGGCACAAACGTGACCCGCGTGACTGGAAAGGCATGACATTTGCCATACCTTTCCAGTTTTCCATGCACAATCTGCTGTTGCGCAACTACCTTGCGCTGCACGGGCTCGACCCTGACAAGGATGTGTCGCTCCGCGTTACGGCCCCACCCGATATGGTCGCCAACCTCAAGGCCGGGAATATCGACGGGTTTCTGGGGCCGGAACCCTTCAACCAGCGCGCAGTCTACGAAGAGGCTGGCTTTCTGCACGTGCTCAGCGCGGATCTGTGGGACGGCCACCCGTGCTGCGCCTTTGGCACGACTGCCAGTTTTGCGGAAAAATACCCCAACACGTATCGCGCGCTGCAGCGCGCAATGATCCGTGCTGCATATTTCATGCAGGAGCCCTCCAACCGGCTGGAAGCCGCCCATATCATGGCGCAGGCAGCATATCTCAACCAGCCGGAGATCGTCATCGAGCAAAGCCTGACCGGGCATTATGCCGATGGCCTGGGCGTGGTCCGGGACAACCCCAGGCGCTCTGGCTTTTCCCCCTACCCGTATCCGTCCATGGCGGTGTGGATTCTCTCGCAGTTTTCGCGCTGGGGCTACCTGAAAGAGAACATTCCCCTGCAGGAGACGGCGCAGCGGATTTTCATGATCGACGAGGTCAGGAAACAGGCCGCGGCCCTCGCCCTGCCCGCGCCGGAAGACGGGCAGAACAACTGGCCCGTCCTGACGGTCATGGGGCAGCGTTTCGACGCCTTCCATCCCCCTTCTTACAGCAAAGGATAGCCGCAATGCTTTCTCAGGAAAACCGCCTGTCCTTTTTCCTGTCGTTCGCGAGCCTGCTGGGTGTTCTCCTGATATGGCAGTTCAGCACCCTGCCGCAGGCCTCCCGCTCGCCGTACGGCATTCCTGACGGCAACGCCGAATACCAGCGCCTGATGGGGCGCAGCGCCGTAGCCAGCACGGTCAGGAGCGACTTTCCCACCCCGGGCGCATTCGTGCGCAACGCAATCGAGGTGCTGCACGCGCCCTTTCACAACAATGGCCCGAATGACCGGGGCATAGGCTGGCAACTGGGCGCATCGCTCCTGAGGGTCATGATCGGGTATGGGCTTGCCACGCTGGTTGCCGTGCCACTGGGCTTTGTCTTCGGTCTGCAACCCGTTATCCAGAAAGCACTCAACCCTTTCGTGCAGATTCTGCGGCCCATTTCCCCCCTCGCGTGGATGCCCATCGCACTCTACACGATCCGCGATGCGGAACTCTGCGCCATTTTCGTCATCTTTATCTGCTCGCTCTGGCCGATACTGCTCAACACCGCATTCGGGGTAGCAAGCATTCGCCGCGAGTGGCTGAATGTTATCCGCACGCTGGAAGTCCGCTGGCCTCAGCGTATCTTTTTCGTATTGCTTCCCGCAGCAGCCCCTACAATTCTGACCGGCATGCGTATCGGACTTGGTGTAGCGTGGCTGGCTATCGTGGCTGCCGAAATGCTCGTGGGGAGTTCGGGGATCGGTTATTTCGTGTGGAACCAATGGAATAATCTTTCCCTCTCCAACGTCATTCTTGCCGTATTGCTGATCGGACTGGCGGGCATGGCGCTGGACGCGGCACTGGCGTTCGTTCAACGGAGTGTGCGTTATGCAGAATAATCCCGCACTTTCTCCAACATTTACCGCACCGCACGGGGCTGAAGCACTTGTCCAGGTGTCGGGCATTGGCAAACGCTACCGCCCCGACGGCCCACCTGTTTTTTCCGGTGTGTCCTTCAACATCCGGCCCGGTGAGTTTGTCGGCCTTATCGGGCATTCAGGCTGCGGCAAAAGCTCGATCCTGAACATTCTGGCCGGGCTTGAACAACCAAGCGAAGGCGGCGTGATCATGGACGGGCGTGAAATTACCGGACCGGGTCTTGACCGGGGCGTGGTGTTTCAGGGCCATGCGCTGCTGCCCTGGCTTACCGCCCTGCAGAACGTGACCTTTGCGGTGCGGGCCCGCCACAGGCACATGCCCCGCCATGAAATACGCGAAAAAGCCGAGCATTATCTGGCCATGGTTGGGCTTGAAGCGGCCATGCACAAGAAACCCGCAGAACTGTCAGGCGGCATGCGCCAGCGGGTCGGCATTGCGCGGGCGTTTTGCACGCAGCCGCGGGTACTGCTGATGGACGAACCCTTTGGCGCGCTGGACGCCCTGACACGTGGCATGATTCAGGAAGAACTTCTGAAAATCTGCGCACAGACACAGCAGACCGTCTTCATGATCACGCATGACGTGGATGAAGCGATTTTTCTGGCGGATCGCGTTCTGCTCATGAGCAACGGTCCTGACGCGCGACTGGCGGAGGATGCCTCCAACCCTCTGCCACGCAGCAGAACACGCGAAACCATGCACCATGAAGACGGGTTTTACACCTTTCGCAACCACCTGGTCGATTTTCTGGTCCGGCGCTCCGCCCTGGCCCAGAAAGCCGCAACCGCATGACACAAGGACACCACGACATGACAGTTTTCAAAAACCGCAATGACGTTACCGAAGCCATTGTCACGACACGGGTCGCCAAGGGGCTTTCATGGAAAAGTGTTGCTGACTACATCGGCCATAGCAAGGAATGGACGACCGCCGCGTGTCTGGGACAGATGACGTTCAATGCTGAAACGGCCGCCAAGGTCGTAGCACTGTTCGATCTGGATGCATCCGCCCTTGCATGGCTGCAAGTGCCCCCCAGCAAAGGCTCACTGAGCGGCAATGCGCCAGCCGACCCCCTGCTTTACCGCTGGTATGAAATTGTCAGCGTTTACGGCCCGACCATCAAGGAACTGATCCATGAGGAATTCGGGGACGGGATCATGAGCGCCATCGATTTTAACATGAACATCGAACGCGAGCCCAACCCGGCCGGTGACCGTGTTCGTGTAACCCTGTCTGGCAAGTTCCTGCCTTACAAAGCGTTCTGAAGTCCTGAAACAGAGGTTGCACTGACCCTGCAACCTCTTTCCCCCCGCCCATAAAATTAGAGACAGAGCCAGCACCGGCATGGCGTTTTTTTGTTGCGATATTGTAATGAAAAGGAACGGTTCATGCTTTCTTCCCACACAAGCCCACTAGGCCGACCGGCCGCCCTGTGCCTGCGAAACCGGTTCATGACGGTCACCCTGCTCAGCGTCGGCCTAGGCGGCACGGCTCTTGCCGAGACATTGCCCGAAACCACCCGGAAAACCCCACCCGCACCGGATACGGCGCGCCTTCATACGGTCAGTTCCAGCACGGCACGGCCCATTACAGGCCTGCACGCAGCGCTACCCGCCAAACCGCAGGCCGCACCCGCCCAGCCCAAATGGTACGGCGTGTTCGGTGGCGCCAACGGTGCGGCCTCGGGCTTTGGGACTGTCGGCCCCTACGGCCAGGCCCGATGGGCCGAGGACTGGAGCTTTCTGGCCGATGGCAACACGGCTGCCAAGCGGCATGACTGGTTCGACCGACTGAAATACATTCGCCTGAACGATAGCGGCTCCATATGGCTGACCCTGAGCGGCGAAGAACGCCTGCGGTATATTTTTGAAACCAACCCGGCCATGGGGCATGCGGGGGTCACCAACGCCAGCCGCGTCATGATCCGCAACCAGTATGGTGCGGACCTGCATCTGGGCCAGCATGTCCGTGTCTACGCCGAACTGATCAATGCCGAGGCCGGGGGGTCAAACACCTATGGCTACAATACCGGTCTGCAACGCGAACGCCTGGACCTTCAGCAAGGCTTTGTGGAAGTAAAAGGCCACCTTCTGAACGCGACCGTGGGGGCTATGGGCGGGCGGCAGCTTTTTCTGGACGCGCCCGTCGTCATGCAGTCTGCCAGAGATATTCCCAATGTGCAGCAGACCTGGGACGGTTTCCGCGGGTATGCCATGTGGAAACGCTTTCGGATCGACGTGTTTGATTTCTTTCAGACCAACAAGGCGCCGGTGGGTATTTTCTCCGATGGCACCAACTATTCCGGCCGACTTTATGGCGCCTATACCTCCACAGCGCTGCCCAAATTCTCCTTCCTGGGGCAGCCCAGCCAGCTTTACCTGGATGCTTTTTTCATGGGGTATCTCTACGGGGGTGCCACGGCGTCCATCGCCACGGCCAAAGTCGGCGGCCTTCAGGCTGGCAGCACACGGCGCGACGGGATTGGCGGCAGGCTATGGGGCAAGCTGGGGCCGATGACCGTCAGTCTCGACGGGATCTTTCAAGGCGGTTCCTTCCGCCCCGCCAATAACGGACAGGCCAGACCTGTCAGGGCTTTTGCCGTCAATGGCAGCGCTGTCTACACGTTTGCCGGTGTCAGGGGCGCACCTTCCATCGGTGTGCAGGCCGATATTTTTTCCGGCGGGAATTACAACAAGACAACTGGCGCTGTCGGCACATTCGGCACGCCGTATTTTCCGCTTCCTTACTACAACGACGTAACACTGACCCTGAACAGCCAGAACCTGGTTGGCGTAGGCCCACTGATTTCCTTCAGTCCCGCACCGAAAGTGGCAATGCGCCTGCATGCACCGTTCTTCTGGCGTGACAGCACACAAGATGCAATTTACGGCATTGGCCGTGTTTATACGCCCCGGGGCAACCTCCAGGGCGGGTATATCGGGGCGGAGCCGCAGTTTCAGGCCAGCTGGAATTTTGCACCGCACTGGACCTGGACCAGCGACGTGGCGGGCCTTGCGACATCGCATTCGGCGCAGGATGCCGGGCTGAAATCAAGCCTGATGTTCATGCAGACCATGAGCCTAGTTTTTTAAGTGGGCAAATACCCCATAACACGATAGCGTTGCTCCCGTAGGTGATCGCGCTTTATACTGAGTAAAGCGCCCTTTCCACCGGTTTTTTGAACAGGAGAACAATGGCCAGGCCCGACAGCGACGACAATTTTTCCGCCGAGTTCTGGCGGTCGCAGGAAATGCTGCTTCTGCGCAGTGTCATTACTCTGGTCGGCCGCAAACTGGACACGGGGTCCATCTGCCGCGAAATCGTGCATCTGCTGTCCGAACTGCTCGGTCTCAATCGCGCCCGTATTCTCTGGCGCGATCTTGACAGCCCGACCTATCGCATTCGGCACGCTTACGGCCTGACCGCGCAGGAAATTGCACGCGGCGTATACCTTGAAGGCGAAGGCATTACCGGCACCGCCCTGAAAAACAAGCATCTCATCATCATTCAAGATATCGACGAGGAACCGCTGTTTCTGGGTCGGGCGGTCAAGCGCGAACACCTGCCAGAAGGCAAGGTGGCCTTTATAGCCATGCCGATCCAGCTCCCCCGCAACGAGGTCGGGCTGATCGCATGCCACAGACTGCGACACAGAAGCCGGAACCTTTCCGACGACATAACGATGTTGCAGATTCTCTCAACCCTTATCGGGCAGCTTATGGCGCTGCATGAACGGGTCGAGGAAGAAAAACGCGTCCTGCATGAGCACAACGCCCTGCTTGAACAGGCTCTGGAAAAGGCGTCCAGCCGCTACGGCATTATTGGCACATCCCGCCCATTGCTCAGGGTGCTGGCAGATCTTGAAGGTGTTGCCACGTCATCGTCCCCCGTCATGCTCGAAGGTCAGCCCGGGACCGGCAAGGAACTGTTCGCCCGTGCGCTGCATATGGCCAGCTCACGCAATGGCAGCCCGTTTGTTCGGATAAACTGCGCGGCAGTTCTTGAACGGTCCTTCGAGCAGGAATTTTTTGGCTACGAGCGCGGGGCGTTCCCTACCGCCCGCAGCAGGCATGTCGGGCAGATCGAACAGGCCGATGGCGGAACGCTGTTCCTGGATGAAGTCGGTGAACTTCCCCTTTCCGTGCAGGCCCTGCTTCTGCACATGCTGGAGCAGGGTACCATCCCCCGGCTGGGAGCCGCCAACCCAAAAAAAGTCAATCTGCGCATTGTCAGCGCAACCAGCACGGATTTGAAAAAACTGATCGAGGCCGGGCGCTTCCGCTACGATCTTTTTTACAGGCTGAGCGTCATTCCCCTTCACCTGCCGACCCTGCAGGAACGCACGGAGGACATTCCCGTGCTGAGCAACCATTTTCTGAGCCAGTTCAACCAGAAATACGAACGCAACATTAGCCTGTCCGCTTCGGCCATGTCGCTGCTTGCCCGTCACAACTGGCCAGGAAATGTCAGGCAGCTTAGGAACGCCATTGAAACGGTGGTTTTGCTGGCGCAGAAAACGACCCTGACATCCAGCGATCTGCACGGTCTGCTCAAAGACCGGACTTTCAACCGATCAGCGGAGATCCATTCCACAGCCCTGCAAAACCGGCCTTACCTCTCGGCCGCGTCTCACACGAAGGAGGAACTGGTAGCAGCTCTTAAGCGTAATAGTGGCAACAAAACTCGAACGGCGCGGCAACTAGGCATGACGGCTCGCCAGCTTTCCTATAGGCTGACGGTCCTTGGTATTCCAGGCGTTAATTTTTCCTGAAAAACGCCGCATCGAGCTATCCACGTCGCATCATGGTGCCAGGCTCCAAAGTCCGAAAATTGTGCCTGCAGCCGCTTGCCGAACGGTGTATGCTGGCTGGTAAACGTCAAGAACTTGAACGCTGTGAGCGGCCACTTTCGGTCATGCTACGCCAATAACAGACAGACAGTTCGCCCCCTGATCGGCCTGTCTGCTCAATGATACAGGAGCAGACAGGCAGCAGTCGCCTCATTTACGCCCTAAGGAAGGACTACGGCTTTTCCAAAAGCGGACCTCGCCTGCTTTTGCCTTTCCATAATCATCGTGAACAGCAATTAATCCCTGCCTGAAGTTATCCGCCGTAGTCGCACAACGTCTCTGGAGGGAGGGAGGCCAAACTGTCGTGCATAGTCTCGGCTGAACTGAGTGGGACTTTCATATCCAACATGGAAGGCAGCGAACGTTATATTGCCTTCGCCCGCGATCAGGAGCGATCGGGCATGGAGCAGCCTTACACGCTTCTGATACTGAAGCGGGCTCAGTGCGGTCACAGCCTTGAAGTGGCGATGAAAGGTGGAGATGCTGAGTGCTGCCATCTCTGCCAGGTCGCTGACACGTAGCGGCCTGGCGAAATTTTCCCGGATCCAGTGGACTGTATTGGCAACCCGCGAAAGGGCGGTGTCAGGTGTGGTGATGTCACGCAGCATCCAGCCGAGCGGTCCCTGAAGGACGCGGAACAGGATCTCGCGTTCGTAGACTGGCGCAAGGGCGGCAATTTCATCCGGGTGTTCTATCAGCCGTAGCAGACGAACCCATGCATCCAGTAGCTCCGGGGTAACAGGTGCGACCGAAAAGCCGGGACTGGAGGGATCGCTCCCGGCAGGTTCAGGCAGATCTGCCAGCAGACTGGCGATAATGGCGGGCGTCAGCGTCAGGCTCACCGCCAAGTAGGGCTGGCCCTTTTCCGACGGATGCAAGGCGCCGACAGCAGGCAGATCGACCGACATCACAAAATAGGTTGCCGGATCATAGCGAAGGGTTCGGCTGCCCACTGTCATGGTTTTCGAACCCGTCAGGATCACGTTGATCATGGGTTCATAGACGGCCGTAAGTTGATGCTCGGGGATTTCACCCTGCACCATGGCAACCCGCGGAATGCCTGTCTCCGTCCGACGGTTTTCTGCCCGTGCGGCCAGATGCCTGAGTTCCTGAAGCTGCGTTTCCATACCCGGCGTTGTTTCACAGCCCTTTTCCCCGAGCAACGGAAAAGCAGAAACAGGCAGGTTTCAGAGAGAATCGTGAGAGCGATCATCTGCTGTCGACATTATCTCTTGTTTCTCCAGGTCGGGCGATAAGCTCCGACGAGTATTGGCATGGGTATTGGCGGCAACCGAAATGCCAGACCATCGAAGTGTCTGGCTGTTATAATCTTTGAGGATTTCCCATGCTCGATCATATCTTTCTGACAGTGAGCGATATCAACCGATCGATCGCCTTTTACCAAGCCGTGCTTCCACACCTCGGAATCACAAACCGCCTCGATTATGACGGAAAGAATGCGCCAGTTGACTATCCGGATCTCAAGGGTTTCGGTGCCGGGGGCCGCATGTTCTTCTGGCTGCGACAGGGAGCGGCAGCAGCCGGGGCGGTCCATGTCGGCTTTGTCGCGGAATCTGCCGCCATAGTGGAAGCGGCCTTTGAGGCTGCTCTGGCGGCCGGCGCAACCGGCCTCCACCCCCCGGGGCCGCAGCTTCATTATGACCCGCGATACTATGCCGCCCAGGTCCGCGATCCGGACGGCTACAGCCTCGAATTCGTCTACAAGAGCTGGCAGCATGGCCGCTGAGGTTCTGTGTATGATTTCCACTGAAAATCCCTCGCGGATACTGATGATCTATGGGGCTTATGGTTATACCGGCCGCATGGTTGCCGAGCATGCGAAAGCAGTCGGTCTTTCCATCATTCTCGCCGGTCGCAGGGCAGACGGGCTTGAGGAACTCGCGACCCGGCTTGGGGCGGATTATCGTGTGTTCAGTCTCGAACAGAACACCGCCATCGATCTGACCCTGTCAGATGTGACGGTGCTGCTGAACTGTGCAGGCCCTTATCGACGCACGGCTGAGCCACTGATGCGGAGTGCTATTCGCTGTGGGGTTCATTACCTTGATATCGCGGCGGAACTGGACAGCTACCGCCTTGCCGCGCAACTGGATACGATTGCCGGTGCCGCAGGCGTCATACTGCTTCCGGGCAGCGGCGGCAGTGTTGCCATGCTGGGATGCCTCGCCGGACATACGGCGGAACGCGTGCAGGCCCCCCAAAAAATCGCCATTGCGCTGAATGTCTCCGGCACCATGTCACGTGGCTCGGCAATCACTGCTGCGGAAAATGTAACGCCGGAGACGCTGATCTGCAAAGAGGGCCATCTTGTCGCATGTCCGGCACCTGATCAGAGGCCTTTTGATTTCGGCCATGGTGCGGTGTCATGTTTTCCGGTGACACTTCCAGATCTCATCACGATCGGACGGGCAACCCATATTCCGGATATCGAGACATTCGTGCATATCTCGGGCAATGCTTTTCCGGGCGGCGACCTCGCACTTCTTCCCGATGGCCCCGATGCGCAGGAACGGAAAGCACACCGCTATCAGGCAGCGGCCGAGGTAACGGGAGCGAATGGCATCACAGTCCGTTCGGTTCTTGATACGGTGAACGGCTACACCTTCACGCCTCTGGCCGCAGTCGAAGCCGCGCGCCGCGTGCTTGGGGGAGAAGTCCGCCCCGGCTTCCAGACGCCTGCCGGCCTGTTCGGGAACGGTTTTGCCGGGACCATCGCCGATACCCGCATCGTTGACCTGTAATTCCATACAAGAGACGCTTAATGGATCATAAATGTCGTTGTGCCTGGGCCAGTTCGAGCCCCCTGATGCAGGATTACCATGATACCGAATGGGGCGTGCCAGAGCGTGATCCGCGCAGGCTCTGGGAAATGCTGATGCTCGAAGGCTTTCAGGCAGGACTCTCCTGGGAGATCGTGCTGCGAAAACGTGCGGCGTTCCGGGATGCCTTTGTGGACTTCGATCCCCGAAAAGTGGCCGCCTTCACCGCAAAAGATGTCGAACGACTGATGGGAAATGCCGGTATTATCCGCGCACGTGCCAAAATCGAGGCGACCATCCTTGGCGCACAGATTTTCAATGAGATGCAGGAGGCCGGGGACGATCTCTCCGCCTTCTGCTGGTCGTTCACAGACGGCAGACCATTGGAAGGAACAGGGTCCGATACGGAAACTGAGTTATCCCAGACTATCTCGAAAACATTGAAAAAGCGGGGATTCAAGTTCGTTGGCCCGACCATCGTCTATGCCTGGATGCAGGCGGTTGGCATCGTCAACGATCATTCCCCATCCTGCTTCCGCAGAGACGCGGTTGAGAAAATGTCTGCAGGATCTGATTACTGCAGACAGTAACCGCTGTCACCAGCGCGACATCGCATCGTCTTTCTTCTCTCCTTCAGACGTAATCCGGAGTTATCACGCAAGATGAAAAACGAGTTCGATAAGAAGCGAGTGCTGGTCACAGGCGGCACGAAGGGAATTGGCGCGGCGATTGCCCATCGGTTTGCCGCATCAGGTGCACAGGTTGCAACAACGGCGCGCGCGCCCTCGGCCTCCCGGGATGCCGATCTCATGTTTGTCGCGGCTGATCTCGGGACAACCGCGGGCGTTGATGCGGTTGTGAAGGAAATTGAGAACAAATGGGGCGGACTTGATATTCTCATCAATAATCTTGGAGCCACGGCTACGCCTCCCGGCGGCTTCGAGACACTGACAGATGCGTTCTGGCAGCAGGTACTTGATATCAATCTGATGGCGCCAGTCCGTCTTGACCGTGCCTTCATTCCGGGGATGCTCGAAAGAAAGCACGGCGTGGTCATTCACATAGGCTCAATCGCCCATATCATGCCGCCATCACAGTCGACACTGGCCTATGCTTCTGCAAAAGGCGCACTACGAACTTACAGTAAGGGCCTTTCGAGGACGGTTGCAGCAGGCGGCGTAAGGGTAAACATGGTGTCGCCGGGTTTTATCGAGACGTCTGGTGCGCATGGGATGATCACGGAAATCCAGCAAAACAGGCATATATCCGAGGATGCTGCACGTCAGTACGTCATGGACATGATTGGCGGGATCCCTGTTGGTCGCCCGGGCCGTCCTGATGAGGTGGCAGAACTTGTTGCGTTTTTGGCATCTGACCGCAGCGGATATATCGTTGGCGTGGATTACGTTCTGGATGGCGGCACTATTCCAACAGTGTAGCGAGCCGGTTTGGCGCTTCGTACTGCTTATCTGCAGTTAAAAGACGTTTGGCTTTCCCGCTAAACAACCTGTCTGCTCAGTGAATGGTAGCAGATAGGCTGTAGTCGCCCTCTTTTCTGCCGTTTCCGCAACCGATCAGGTTTCTCGAATGCAGACATCAGCATCGACCATCTTTCGCTTCATTTGTACCAACAACTGTGATACATATGTGCATACACGCAAGGAGGCTTTGTATGTCTGCTGTTACATTCCGGGTAGATGAAACGCTGAAGGCAGCCGCAGTTAAGAAGTTGTCGGCTCAAGGCATTTCACTTTCTGACGCACTGCGCGATACGCTCGCGTATATTGCTGAAACGGGTCGCTCTCCCGTCAAGCGGAGGCTTGTCACAGACGAGGATGCGGAGCTTATCGAGATTGTGCGCGAACGCCTAAAAAACCCTGCCCAAAAGCATCGTATGACTTTTGCAGAGCTTAAGAACCGTCATCGCGAATGAAAGAGTATTGTCTTGAATTCGACGACAGAGCACTCAGAGAGTGGGATGCTCTTGACGGCAGCGTGCGTAAGAAATTTGAAAAGAAGCTGGAAAAGCTGATCTGGAACCCTCACTCTCCAGGAAACGAACTGCATCGCGACCTATCAGGGTTTTATAAGATCAAGCTTCTGAAAGATGGTTACCGCCTTGTTTATCAGGTCATCGACGAACGGATCGTCATCTATGTAATTGCCGTTGGCCGGAGAGCCGATAATGAGATTTATGAACTGGCTTCGAAGCGAACAGAGTGAATTTACTTTCTTGGTAGAAAGTCAGCTCCCGCCCTCATTTTTGCCATTCAATGCCCGGTTAAGTTTCTCGAATAACAGACTATTCCCGGTTTTTCTTGACGTGAGGCGCCAGGGCGGCCAGCGATGAGGCCATGGATACAATCAGTCTTCTTGCCCTGCTCCTGACCTTCTCGGCAGGCTTCAGCATTCTCAACCACCACACATTGCGTGTTCCTGTCACGATTGGCGTTCTGGTCTTCTCATTGCTGACCTCGCTGTTGGTCATGATCCTGAACCCGCTGATCCCGGCCTATGATCTTCAGGCTCTCCCACGATCCGTGCTCGGTGCCATCAATTTGCCTGCGGCACTTCTGAACGGTGCCCTTTCGCTGCTGCTTTTTGCGGGAGCCATGCAGGTGAATGTCGGACATCTGCGCGCAAAGCTGATGTCTGTAACAGCCCTCTCTATTCTGGGAACCGTTCTGGCCGTGGCTTTTCTGGCGGTCGCGGCGTGGTGTGTTTTCCCCTTTCTGGGGCACGCCGTTCCCTTTACATGGTGCATCGTACTTGGCGCCATTCTCGCTCCGACAGACCCGGTTTCAGTCGTGGGGATGCTGAAACGTCTCGGCCTGCCAGGACCGATACAGGCCGTTTTTGCGGGTGAGAGCCTGTTCAATGACGGCGTGGGCGTCGTCATTTTCGGTGTGACGATCGGGCTGGCGACTGGAGACAGTCAAGGGGTGGGCGCTTCTGAGATTGCCATGAGCTTCTGCCGCGAAGCGCTCGGTGGTGGTCTTCTTGGAGCGATAACCGGGTGGATCGCGCTTCGTGTGCTCAAGGCGCAGCGTGACCCGCATATCGATCTGCTGACCTCGCTGGCTCTGGCGACCGGAACCTTCAGCATCGCCAATCAGCTGGGGATGTCCGGAGCGATTGCCGTCGTCGTGGCCGGACTATGTTTCGGAACCAGTTACAGCCATTCCGTTTTCGATGAAGTATCCCGCAAGGAACTCGACATTGCATGGACGCTGATTGACGAAGTGCTGAACGTGCTCCTGTTCATGCTCATTGGCTTTGAAATACTGGAGATCAGGCCACATCTGTTTACAGTTCTGGCGACGCTTGCCGTGATCCCGCTGTCTATTGCCGTGCGGGCATTGAGCGTGCTGTTCTCCACCCTGCCGGTTCATCTCCGGCAGTGGGAACGGGGCCGTGTTCTCGGTATCCTGACATGGGGCGGCCTGCGTGGCGGCATCTCGGTTTCTCTGGCGCTTGGCCTACCACCCGGAGACCTGCGCGACCTGCTACTGCCTGTTTGCTATGGTGTCGTGGTGTTCACCATCATCGTGCAGGGTCTGACCATGGAGCGGGTCGCCCGCAGGCTCTATCCGTCAATCGCTTCCCGGTCGCAATAATGCCCTCCTCCCTTCTCCCGGTCTCGATTTCCGCCCGGCGGGTTCTCATTCTCGGGCTTGTCGCAGGCTATGTGGATGCCCTGAGTTTCGTCGATCTGGGCGGTGTCTTTGCAGGCGCGATGACGGGCAATACCACGCATATGGGCGCCTCGTTTATCAGCGGAAAC
>NZ_VHON01000034.1:0-33088 GCF_008690365.1 Acetobacter sp. DmW_136 | reverse complement strand
GATATGACCGCTGCGCACACACTTTCATGTCCGCTATCCACATCGCAGCAAGCTTCATCTTCTACCTCAAAGAATGAGTCCTGAGCCTAAGCCTAAAAGCTGCGGTAAAAGTGGCGGACAAGCAGCCATGCCCGGCCAACAGTTTGCTTTTAGGCAAGGATGAAAACCCAACAGCAGGGCAAACCTGCCGTGTAGCCACCTTGGAGGTGAACGCCCCGGATCACCCCGCATTCATCCAGACCCTTGGCAGCCTGATGGCGGAGGATAGTGGTGGGCTGATGGATTTAAACCTTTCTCTGTATCAACTTGTGCCAAATGCGCCAAAGAATGCCCTGCCGCAGGTTGTGGTTTCGGGGTACACAGGTGGGGCGCATTGTTGCCAGGCGGCCGCTATTGTAGAGGCCGCCCCGCAAGGCCAATGGCGCGTGCTGGCGCTGCCTGCCCAAAATGGCGGTGGGGAGCCTATCGTGCAGGACGTGGCGCGAGATGGCACTCGCCAGCTTGTTTATACGGATGAACGGTTTGATTACGCCTTTGCCTCTCACGCAGGTTCGGCCATGCCGGTGGTGTTGTATCAGTATCAGGATGGCCAGTTGCAGAATGTTACGGCGCAGCCCCGTTTTGCGGCCTATTTGCGTAATCAGCTTGCGCAGGATTCCGCACAATGGCGCAAAACGGGTGTTACAGAAGTAAACGGCTATCTGGCCGCCTACGTGGCCACCAGCGCGAATATAGGGGAGCTGAACGCAGGCTGGCGTTACATGATGGCGCGCTATGATACGCACTCTGATTTTGCAGAAACATGGTGCGCGCTGGATAAAGCCGCATGGCCTCAAAACAAGGATGGTGCATCCTGCCCCAAGCAGTTTGTAAAAACCGTGCCGTTTCCGCAAAGTCTGGCGCAATCTTTGGTGCTGTGGGGGTACATCACACCCCAGCAAAGTGCTGCCCTTGGCTATGATGTGGAAAAATTAAAGCAGAACCAGCAGCAGGTTATTACTGCCACCACCAAGGCGTGGCGCGCTGCACACTAGCTATATCACACTGCCCGCTGGCAGCCAGATTTGTGCCAGAACGGAACACGGCCTAAAACTTGGGTTTATTAAGCTATGTTCTGCCAGCGGGAGTGTAATGGAAGATCTGTTTGAAGGGCATAATGTTGGCACCGCCCGCCCTCTGAAACTTTCAGAAGATGTTGTCAGCACCGCTACCTATGGCGGGCCAGATAAATGCTACCGTTATCGCCTGAAACGGGTGTGGAACCCAACACGCCCGTTGGTTATGTGGCTGATGATGAACCCATCTGTTGCCACAGAATATGGAGATGACCGTACTGTCGCCAAATGCCAGCGCTATGCCCGTGCATGGGGGTATGGCGGTATTTTGGTGGGTAATACTTTTGCGTATCGGTGCACAGATCAGCTTCGGCTGCTGGAAACGCCAGATCCGGTTGGGCCAGAAAATGATAAGGCCTTGCTGGAAATGGCGCAGGAAGCCAATAAAGTGATTGCGGCTTATGGCACACCACACCACAAGGCTCTGCTGGCCCGTGGGCCGGAGGTGGTGCATATGCTCCAAAAACACGGCATTACGGTGGATGCGCTGCGGCTGAGCAAAACAGGCCGACCATGCCACCCGCTGTACCTGCCCGCCAGCCTGTTGCCGGAGCCCTTGCCGAAAAGCTAAGTACAGGAAACGGAAAGCAGCTTTCTGCCCATGTGTATTGACGCCCGGCCTCGTTCGGTATCCGATACACATAGAGGTGTTTGAGTTCTGCACCCAATGCCTGCCATATTATAAAATCAGGCGTGTGGTGCAGCAAAGTTAAGGGAAATATGGATATTATGGCCTTACAGAACACGCAGGGTGCCGCAGGTGGTTATCTGGCATCTGCCGAATTTGCCACCATGCTGGATAAGCTGGGTGAAGTGGCAGCGCGCACGGGTTTGAACGTGGCCCACGGCCAGCAGGTTATTATTACCGCCCCCCTTCATGCCGTGCCGCTCGTGCGCCGGATTACGGAGCACGCGTACAAGGCTGGGGCCTCGCTCGTCAGCACCTTTTATTCGGATGAGGAAACCACGCTGGCCCGTTATAAATACGCGGCGGAAGATACGTTTGATACCGCAGCAGGCTGGCTTGCTGGCGGAATGACAGAAGCCTTCCGTAATGGCGCCGCGCGTATGGCCATTACGGGTTCTAACCCCGCATTGCTGGCAGGGCAGAACCCAGAGCGTATTTCCCGCGCCAGTAGGGCCAATTCCCGCGTGAACCGGCCTGCTATGGAAATTATCACCAATTTTGATGTGAACTGGTGCATTGTCGCGGCGGCTTCTCCGGCATGGGCGGCACAGGTATTTCCGGATCTGCCGGTTGATCAGGCAGTAGAAAAACTGTGGCAGGCTATTTTTTCTGTTTCGCGCATTACGGGTGAGAACCCGGTGGCGGATTGGGAGGCCCACAATGCCGTTCTGCATCGCCGCGCCACGTTTTTAAATAATGCCCGTTACAGTGCGCTGCATTTTAAAGGCCCCGGCACAGATCTGATGGTGGGGCTGGCAGATGGGCACGAATGGGCAGCCGGTGCGGAAAAAGCCGGAAACGGCATTGTGTGCAACCCCAATATTCCAACCGAGGAAGTGTTTACCACACCACACCGCCTTAAGGTGGATGGCACGGTAGCGGCCACCAAGCCGCTTTCACACCAAGGCACGTTGATTGAGGATATTCGCGTAAGGTTTGAAGCCGGACGCATTGTGGAAATGCACGCCAGCAAGGGTGAAGATGTGCTGGCCCGTGTGCTGGATACGGATGAAGGTGCGCGCCGTTTGGGGGAAGTGGCGCTTGTGCCCAATTCTTCCCCTATTTCGCGCAGTGGTATTTTGTTCCAGAACACATTGTTTGATGAAAACGCCGCCAGCCATATCGCATTGGGGCAATCTTACACCAAATGTATGCGCGATACGGCTGGGTTGGATGAGGCCGCATTGGCTGCACGCGGGGCCAATAGCAGCATGATCCATATAGACTGGATGATTGGTTCTGGTGAAATTGATGTGGACGGCATGGATGCCAAAGGCGAACGCGTGGCATTGATGCGCAAAGGTGAATGGGTGATAGAAGCATGAGAAATACTCTAAAACTTTCCTTCCGCTCTGCTCTGTTGGGTGCCATGGGGGCTGCGGCGCTTGTGGTTGGCACGGCAGCACAGGCGCAAACTGTTTCCACCGGTGGCAATGGTGCGCCCAATTTAACACCAGAGCAGGTAGCCACCTTGCAGCATGATATGGATACCGCGCTGCATTACCATCTGGTTCCAAACGTGTTGCCGCGTTTAACCACAGCGTTAAAGGAAATTCAGGCAGCAGGTATTCAGCCCCCCTCACGTTTTGGCATGTCTTTGGATCAGCAGATCGCGCTTGTGCAGCAGGTGCCGGGTTTGGAGCCAATTTTGCAAAAGAATGGCTTTTCAGCGCATGATTTTGTGATGAGCCTGACCTGTGTGGGCCTAACGGGCAGCTTGATGAACGTGCCTGCCAACCCCAGCAATACCAAAATGCCACAGCCCGAACCTGCCAATGTTGCTATTCTTAAATCCAACCCGCAGGATTTACAGAATTTGGTAACAGTTCTGCGCTCGGCTCATCAGTCTGGTGGTGCACTTTCGCACTAATCTCATACATATTGGTGTACAAAAAATGGCAGGTTTTTCCTGCCATTTTTTGTTTGTGACGTTTTAATTTTTCTTCTGGTGCGGTTTGGTATGGCATGTTTCGGGCTTAGGCAGATCAAGCGCATGTAATGTGCCCTTCATGCGGAAATCTCCAAAATCCAGCGTCAGATTATCGGAAACACCATTGGCAAAATAACGCATGCCAATTTCATATTCTGGCATCATATTGGGGGGCGTGCGTGCAAAAAAGGCCACATGCACGCGGCCAGATTGCAAGGCGTTCAGGGCGGCAAAATCCGTTGTGGGCGTTGTATTGCCCCAGCCCAAAAGGGTGATGTACGTATCGGCTGCGCCATCTGGTGATGTGCCATCAAAAATAGGTGCCGAAATCTCGGTTTTTCCGCTTCGGGCTGCATCTAAAATGGAAACTGTATGCTGGATGGGAAACAACGTGCCAGCCGGAAGTGTAAGCGTTTTGGCTAAAGGTTTTTCATAATGTGCTGTGCCAGAACCATCCGCATGCAGTGTTGCTTCCCCCCGGATGTTTTGGAGCAGCTTGCCGTTAGATGTTTCCATGGTGCGAAAGATCAGGCTGTGCCCATCGGCACTTTCAAAGGTAGAATAGTCAGACACCATATGCTCCACGCCGTTCTGGCGTGTTACACTTTGAATATCCAATCGCTGTTGGGTGGACCATCCGCTGCATCCATGCCGCACGCTGTAAAGCATGGTGCCCGTGGCAGAAAGCGTTTTGCCGCCAGAGGCTTCTGTGAGCGTAAGATCATACACCGCGCGTTGCGAGGCAATCTGGCGAGTATCTGTATCGGAAAAAGATGGCGCAGTGTTGGGCGTAATACTGGCGTGCGTATCGGCTGAGGTTGTGCTTTGCGTAACCGTGCCAGAAGGCACCACCGCTCCGGCTGTTTGGGCATGTGCCATTTGTGGGGGCAGGGTCACCACGCCACCAACCAGCACAAATGCAATGGCTCTGCTTACTGCACTGCAAGCGTATCCTTGCCTCAAGAAAAAACTGCGGGCAGGGGGCGTGTAAGAAGGCAGGCGGCGTAAACGTCTCATACCCGGTACAAAAAAACATCCGGCGCGGTCTTGCAACCACCCGGATGTTAAAAGGGCCGTGGTGTGGCCCTTTTGCATGCAGATGTGAAGGCCAGATCAGTCTTTCTTGACAGCAGGCTTCAGGTTCAGCGCGAGGGAGAGTTCCTTCAGGCGTTCCGGCGGAACAGGGGCCGGGGCACCCATCATCAGGTCTTCACCCTGCTGGTTCAGCGGGAACAGAATAACTTCACGAATGTTCGGCTCATCTGCCAGCAGCATCACAATGCGATCCACACCGGGGGCGGAACCACCATGCGGCGGCGCACCGTAGCGGAAGGCGTTGAGCATACCGCCAAAGCGGGCTTCCACTTCGCTTTCTGGGTAACCGGCAATTTCAAAGGCGCGGATCATCACATCCGGCAGATGGTTGCGGATAGCACCGGAGGAAAGTTCAATGCCGTTACACACAATGTCATACTGGTAAGCTAGAATATCCAGCGGGTTCTTGGTGTTTAGCGCTTCCAGACCACCCTGCGGCATGGAGAACGGGTTGTGCGAGAAGTCAATCAGCCCTGTTTCTTCATTTAGCTCATACATCGGAAAGTCCGTGATCCAGCAGAAACGGAAGGCATCCTTTTCAATCAGATCCAGTTCTTCAGCAATGCGGGTGCGCACAAGACCAGAGAACTTGGCCACATCATGCCCTTTGCCAGCAGCAAAGAACACGGCATCACCGGGCTTCAGCCCCAGTTTGGTGCGAATGGTTTCTACACGGTCGGCTTCAAGATTTTTGGCAATCGGGCCTTGGCCGCCTTCTTCTGCAAAGGTGATGTAACCTAAGCCACCAGCGCCGTTTTCACGCGCCCAAGCGTTTAGCTTGTCATAGAAGGAGCGGGGGCGGCCACCAGCACCGGGGGCCGGAATAGCGCGCACTTCCCCACCATCGGCGGCAATGCGGGCAAACAGGCCAAAGCCGGAACCGGCAAAATCTTCTGTTACATCGGTAATCAGCAGCGGGTTGCGCAGGTCTGGCTTATCGGAGCCATATACCTTCATGGCGCGGGCATAGGGGATACGCTCAAACGGTGCGGTGCTAACAGCGCGGCCCTTGCCAAATTCCGTAAACAGGCCAGACATCACTTCTTCCAGAACGGCAAAAATTTCGTCCTGCGTGGCAAAGGCCATTTCAAAGTCGAGCTGGTAGAACTCACCGGGGGAACGATCCGCGCGGGAGGCTTCATCACGGAAGCACGGAGCAATCTGGAAGTAGCGGTCAAACCCCGCCACCATGGCAAGCTGCTTGAACTGCTGCGGGGCCTGCGGCAAAGCGTAAAACTTGCCCGCATGGGTGCGGGAAGGCACCAGAAAGTCACGCGCACCTTCGGGGGAGGATGCTGTTAGGATCGGGGTCTGGAACTCGGTAAAGCCCAGATCCGTCATGCGGCGGCGCATACTGGCAATAATGGCGGAGCGCAGGCGGATGTTGGCGTGCACTTGTTCGCGCCGCAGATCAATATAGCGGTAACGTAGGCGCAGCTCATCAGAATAATGTTCCTGCCCGGCAACCTGAAGTGGCAGCACAGCGGCGGAGGACTGAACAATCAGCTCACGCGCGCGCACTTCAATATCACCGGTGGCCAAGTCCGGGTTGCGGGTGGTTTCATCACGCAGCACCACGTCACCGGTTACGGTTATCACGCTTTCTACGCGCAGGTGTTCGGCGGTTTCCATAACGGGGGAACCGGCGGGAATCACAATCTGTGTCAGGCCTGTTTCATCGCGCAGGTCAATAAACAGCAGCCCGCCGTGGTCCCGCTTGCTATGCACCCAGCCGGACAGGCGCGCGGTGGTGCCGGCATCGCTGGCGCGAAGGGCCGAACAGCTGTGGGAACGGTAAGGATGCATGGTCTTGTCCTGAAATCTGGCCCGGCGTTGCAGCAGGGGCGGTTTTTGGCAATGATTCCGTTGTGCCCGGAGGAAGCAGGGGAGCAGCGCTTATGTCAAGGCCACACTGTAATCTTGCGTCTTATAAGGTGCCTTGCCCGCGCACGCAGCTACGTAAATCTGCTGCTAATGCGGCAATGGCTTCTGGCCGCGCATCCCACGCAAACATAAAGCGGCAGATACCCCCAAAAAATGTGTAAAACCGCCAGCCTCTGGCCCGCAATTCGTTCATGACAGGTTCGGGCATGAGCAAAAACACGGCGTTGGATTGCACGGGCCATGCTTGTTTAACAGAAGGCATATCTTCTACCGCCTGTGCAAATTGGCGTGCACTGGCATTGGCGTGGCGCGCGTTGTCCAGCCATGCGCCACTATGGATCATGGCCAGCCACGGTGCGGATAGAAAGCGCATTTTAGAGGCTGTTTGCCCGCTTTGTCTGGCGCGTTCGGCAAAGCCCTGCGCCATGCTGCGTTTAAAAAACACCACGGCTTCCCCCATGGCCATGCCGTTTTTGGTGCCTCCAAAACTTAGGGCATCCACACCGGATTGCCATGTCATGGCGGCGGGTGTGCAGCCCAGTGTGGCAATGGCGTTGGCAAAACGTGCGCCATCCATATGTAGCCGCAACCCATGATCGTGGCAGGCATTGGCAATGGCCCGAATCTCATCCACCGAATACACAAGCCCGTTTTCTGTGGGTTGCGTAATGGTTACCACTGCGGGGGTGGAAGCCTGCGGGCTGCTGGCGCGGCGGGCAGCCAGTTTTATGGCCTCTGGGGTTAGCTTACCGTCTGGGGTAGGGGGCGTTATCAGCTTGGCGCCGCCGGTAAAAAACTCTGGGGCGCCGCGCTCGGAGGTTTCAGCATGTGCAACTTCCGAGGCAATAATGCTGCAATAAGGTGGGCACAGCGTTGCCAGCGCCAGCGCATTGGCTGCGGTGCCAGTGAGCACAAAAAACACTGCGGCTTCAGGCGCTTCCAACACATCCGCCACAGCTTTGGCGGCAAGGCGTGTCCAGGCGTCATCCCCATATGCGGGGGTGGACCCCTTGGCCGCGCGGCTTATGGCTTCCAGCGCCTGCGGGCACAGGCCTGCATAATTATCACTGCCAAACTGTTGTGGGGGCGTGGTGGTTTGCGGCAGGGGCATAAGCGGCTTCTCCGGCAAGGGCTGTGGGGCAACAGGTGCCAAAGCCTGCCCTATAGCACAAGCTATACCTTGCTCATGCACAGCTTTTGCTGTAAGGCGCTGCCACTGCGTGGGCACCCCTGGAGGCCTGCGTGATTAAGTTTTTTATGGAGAAGTCAACGTGTCCAAGATTACATCTATCGAAGCTTCGGCGCGCGCGAAGGCTGGTAAGGGGGCAGCGCGGGCAACGAGGCGTGCAGGGCTTGTGCCCGGCGTTATCTACGGCGGCAAGCAGGAACCCACCCTTATTGCTATCGACCCGCGCATTATCATTAAGGGCATTCAGGCTTCTGGCTGGCGCTCTCGCGTGTATGAAATCAAGGTTGATGGCAAGGCAGAACGCGCTCTGGTGCGTGATGTGCAGCTGCACCCCGTGAAGGACAGCCCTGTTCACGTTGACTTCCTGCGTCTGGCCGCTGGCTCCCGCGTGCATGTTGAAGTGTCTGTTCACTTCGAAAACGAAGAAACATGCCCCGGTATCAAGCGTGGCGGCGTGCTGAACGTTGTGCGCCACACCATTGAAGTGGACGTGCCAGCAGACAACATTCCGGAATTCTTCACCGTTGATCTGTCCAAGCTGGACATTGCAGACAACGTGCGTTGGGAAGATGTGCAGGGCACCGCAGGCGTAACCCCGCTGACCCACGAAGAAAACTTTGTTGTGGCTTCTATTGCTGCACCAAGCGTGGACACCACGGAAGGTGAAGCAGCCGCTACGGAAGAAGCTGCTTCCTGATCGGAAGCTGGTTTATTCGGGTTGTTTATTAGGCATGGGGGGTGCGTGCAGATGCGCGTGCCCCCTGTGCTGTTCATAACGTTAGGTGGAATCAGCAATGCTGCTCTGGGTCGGGTTGGGCAATCCCGAATCCTCCATGCGTCGGCACCGGCACAATGTTGGCTTTATGGCAGTAGAAGCCATAGCCCGTAAGTACGGGTTTACGCCGTGGCGCAACCGCTTTAAGGGCGAAGTTGCGGAAGGCCGCATAGGCAGGCAGAAAGTTCTGCTGCTACTGCCCATGACCTACATGAACAAATCGGGTGAAAGTGTGCAGGAAGCCGCCGCTTTTTACAAAATCGCACCCGAAAATATTACCGTTTTTCATGATGAGCTGGATCTGGCGCCGGGCCGCCTGCGCATAAAGCGTGGGGGAGGGGCTGCGGGGCACAATGGTTTGCGCTCTACAGATAAAATGTTGGGCACGCCGGAATATTGGCGTGTACGCATAGGCATTGGCCACCCCGGTGCAAAAGAGCGGGTGCATGGCTGGGTGCTAGGCAATTTTACGGAAACAGACCGGCAGGAATGGTTGGAACGGCTGCTTGATCGCATGGCCGATGCCGCCCCCCTGTTGGCAGATGGGCGGGCAGACCAGTTCATGACAAAGGTTGCACTGCCGGAAGGGAGCAAGGGCTGATGGGTTTTAACTGCGGTATTGTCGGGCTGCCCAATGTGGGTAAATCTACGCTGTTCAACGCGCTTACGGCCACGGCCACGGCGCAGGCGGCCAATTATCCGTTCTGCACGATTGAGCCCAATACAGGCCGCGTGGCTGTGCCAGACCCCCGGCTGGACAAGTTGGTGGAAATTGGCAAATCACAGCGTGAAGTGCCCACCAGCCTTGAATTTGTAGATATTGCGGGCCTTGTGCGCGGTGCTTCCAAGGGTGAAGGGCTGGGCAACCAGTTTTTGGCCAACATCCGTGAGGTGGACGCTATTATTCATGTGCTGCGCTGTTTTGAGGATGATGACATCACCCACGTTGAAGGTGGCGTGGACCCTGTGCGTGATGCCGACATTATTGAAACGGAGCTGATGCTGGCGGATCTGGATTCGCTGGAAAAACGTCTGCCCAATCTGGAAAAGCGCGCCCGCAACCGGGATGCCGAAGCCACAGCCCAGCTTGCCGTTATGGAACCGCTGATGGAAGCGCTGCGAGAAGGCCGCCCGGCCCGCACCGCCATTCCGGCGGGGGAAGAAGAAGCCGTGCGCCGCCTGCAACTGCTCACCACCAAACCGGTGCTGTATGTGTGCAATGTGGATGAAGACTCGGCCGCAACAGGCAACGCATTTTCTGCGCAGGTGCAGGCCAAGGCTGCGGCGGAAGGTGCTGCTGCCGTTATTGTATCTGCCGCGATTGAAGCCGAAGTCAGCCAGCTTGAAAATGAAGAACGGCGCGAGTTTCTGGAAGGTCTGGGCCTGAATGATAGCGGGCTGGATAGGGTTATTGCCGCTGGTTACAAGCTTTTGGGTTTGTGCACCTACTTTACCGTAGGCCCCAAGGAAGCCCGTGCTTGGACAATTACCGCAGGCACCAAGGCCCCGCAGGCCGCCGCCGTTATTCACAATGATTTTGAACGCGGCTTCATTGCATGTGAAACTGTCGCGTATGATGATTACGTTCAGTATGGTGGGGAAGCTGGCGCCAAGGAAGCCGGACGCCTGCGCATTGAAGGGCGTGATTACGTAGTAAAAGATGGTGATGTGCTGCTGTTCCGCTTTAACGTCTAACATCCAGCGCACAACCACATAAATAAGAGCTTGATGGCCTGCCCGCACCGGCAGGCCAGATAGAAAAGATGGAGATAGGAACGCCGTTATGAACGCGGAGGGTGAGAGTAAGCTGCAAGGGGTTACAACGGCTTCGGCTAAACCCGTGCAGGATGTTCCAGCGCAGGCACAGGGGCAGGGGCCAATGGCCGCTTTAGCCCATCGTGCTCGGCTGGCGGCCCGCACACTGGCGCAAAGTTCTTCCGCCACGCGGGATAAAGCCCTATGGGCTGCCGCTGCGGCTTTGCGTGAGGCTACTCCTGCTATTTTGGAAGCCAACGCGCAGGATCTTGCTGCCTCCACCGCCAATGATGCGTTCCGTGATCGGCTGACCCTTACACCCGAACGGGTGGAAGCCATGGCGCGTGGTTTGGAAGAAATTGCAGATCTTCCAGACCCCGTAGGCCGTGTGCTGGAGGAATGGACACGCCCCAACGGCTTGCGCATTCGCCGCGTTGCAACCCCTGTGGGCGTTATCGGCATGATTTATGAAAGCCGGCCCAATGTGGGGGCAGATGCCGCCGGGCTGTGCATGAAATCTGGCAATGCCGTGTTGTTGCGTGGTGGCTCAGAAAGTCTGAACAGTGCGCGTGCTATTCATGCCGCTATGCAGGCCGGGCTGCGTTCTGCTGGCTTGCCAGAAGATGCCGTACTGATTGCCCCAGATGCAGATCGCGCCCATGTGGCGGAAATGCTTACGGCCTCTGGCCAGATTGATCTGATTATCCCGCGTGGTGGGCGCTCATTGGTAGAGCGTGTCCAGCGCGAGGCCCGCGTGCCTGTGCTGGCCCATGCTGAAGGGCTGTGCCACACTTACATCCATTCCGCCGCAGATTTTGCTATGGCGCGCCGCATTGTGCTGAACGCCAAAATGCGGCGCCCCGGCATTTGTGGTTCTACCGAAACGCTGCTGATGGATGCCGCCATTGCCGCTGCGCTGCTGCCGCAAATTGTGGCGGATCTGGCAGAAAAAGGCTGCACCTTTAAGGCGGATGCCGCAGCACGCGCCATTGTGCCCGATCTCCCCGCAGCAACGGCAAAAGACTTCGCCACAGAATGGCTGGATGCGGTGTTGAACATTGCCGTGGTGGATGGTGTGGATGAAGCGCTGGACCACATTGCACAATATGGCTCATCCCACACAGAAGCTATTGTAACAGCGGATGAAAACATGGCCATACGGTTTATGAACGGTGTTTCCAGCGCTGTGGTGATGTGGAATGCCTCGACCCAGTTTTGTGATGGCGGAGAGTTTGGCTTTGGTGCGGAAATTGGCATTGCCACAGGTCGCTTCCATGCTCGCGGCCCGGTGGGCGTAGAGCAGTTAACAACCTTCCGTTACGAAGTGATTGGCACCGGGCAGGTACGTCCCTGATTTTTTCGGCCATGCAGCCAACCGCACAGGGCGTGCAGGTGCAGCAACAGGCAGCTCCGCTTACAGAGCCTTGCTTGCATGGCACTGTTATTCCCACTTGGGGGGATAACAGATGCCTGCGTATTGGGCTTTTGGGGGGGTCTTTCAACCCCGGTCATAAAGGGCACCAAGCCATTGCGCAGCGTGCGCTGGCGGTGCTGGGGTTGGATCAGGTGTGGCTTATGGTTTCACCCGGTAACCCGCTTAAAGATGGACGGTCGGATATGGCCGCTTTGCCTGTACGCTTGGCCACGGCCCGCCAACTGGCGGATGGGCGGCGCATTATTGCCACGGATATAGAAAGCCGAATCGGCACACGTTATACGGTGGATACGGTGCGGGTGTTGCAAACGCGTTTTCCGCGTGCGCGGTTTGTGTGGCTAATGGGCGCAGATGGTCTGGCCACCTTGCCACGCTGGAAAAACTGGCGGCAGCTTGTGCATAGCGTGGCAGTGGCGGTTTTTCCCCGTCCGGGGCAAAATGTGCGGGCCTTGCATGGGCTTGCCGGGCGGTATCTGGCCCGTTGGCGGGTGCCTGCATGGCGTGCGCATGCCCTTGCGGAACTTTCTCCCCCGGTGTGGGCTTTTCTTCCGGGGGCACAAAACAGTATATCTGCAACAGCTATTCGTCAGCAGGGCGGATTCAATGCCGCTGCAGGCCAACCCCATACCCCCGATACGCTTTAAAGATCAGGAGAACGGTCATTCCTACCAAGCCCCCCGCCGAAACATCAGCACGTTCCCGCACGGCTGCCACGTCCACCAAGGGGCGGGCCGCTCCGGCGCGTGCTGCAACCACTGCCGGGGCTGCTGCGCCCGGTTCTGTACGTAAAAAAGCTGCGGCTGCTGGCCCCAAGGCCACCACCAAGCGCGAAGCCGTGGCCCCGGATATGCTGGAGCAATCTCTGGCCCTCATCACCGCCAGCCTTGAAGATGACAAGGCCGAAGATATTGTGGTGATCGATCTGGCAGGCCGTGCTTCTTTTGCAGATCGGATGGTCATTGCCACAGGTTTGGCAGACCGTCAGATTTCCGCCATGGCGCAGCATATTGAACGCAAGCTGCGTGATATAGGCATCAAACGCGTGATGGTGGAAGGCGCAAACGGCTCAGACTGGGTGCTGCTGGATACGGGTGATATTGTGGTGCACCTGTTCAAGCCAGAAGCACGTACGCTGTATGGGCTGGAAAAAATGTGGGGCAAGGAACTGGATGAAGGCGCGGAAGGCAACGTTACCCGCCTGTAATCGACCAGTTTATAATGTTGTTCTCTGATTTTTCAGTATGCATGAGCGCGCTGGCATGAGGCTGGTGGCTATCGGGCGGATGAAGGATAAATCCGAGAGGGCGCTGGTGGAACGCTACCTCAAGCGCCTGCGGCCCAAGCTGGATATTATAGAACTGCCAGATGGGCGCGGCAGCCCGGATGAAATCAAGCGGCGCGAGGCGCAAGCCATTCTGGCAGCCTGCCCCGCGCAAAGCCATGTTGTGGTGCTGGATGAAGCCGGGCGCAATTTCAGCAGCCCGGATTTTTCTAACGCCGTGCAAGGCTGGTTGGTGGCGGGCCGCACGCCCTGCTTTGTTATTGGCGGGGCGGAGGGGCTGGATGCCTCGGTTATCCAGCGGGCCGATGCTTCCATGTCCTTTGGCACACTCACATGGCCGCATATGCTGGTGCGCATTATGTTGGTGGAACAAATCTACCGCGCGCAGGCCATTGCGGCGGGGCATCCGTATCATCGTTCCGGGCGGCCATAAGGGGGTGTTGGCTGCTTTTATGGTATGGCGGCAGTGATACGCAGGCTCTGCCCGCATGGGCGCAGAACTGATAGCGTCCGGCCTTTCGTGAACAGACCGGACTGAAGATACATGACAGACGTTCTCTACACTCCGGATGCCCTGCGGCAATTGCAGAACAATGGCAACGCCGTTCTGATAGATGTGCGTTCGGAAGAAGATTTTGCCAAAGGGCATATTCCCGGTGCCGTCAATATGCCGGATATTTTTACCTATCTGGCAGAAACATCAGAAAGCGGGTTGGCCAGCCTGCAACAAAAGTTTTCATCGCTGTTTGCGCAATATGGTCTGGATGGCAGCAAAACAGCCGTTGTGTATGAAGATGCCCTGCATACACGTTATGGTGCCTCCTGCCGTGGATACTGGATTTTGCAGTATCTGGGTTACCCCAAGGTAGGTATTCTGGATGGCGGGCTGCGGGCATGGCTGGCCTCTGGCGGCGCACTTACGCAGGATATCACGCATCCAGCCCCCACGCAGTTTCCGCTGGCTATTCACCATGCACTTATGGCCACGCGGCAAGATGTGTTTGCAGCCCTTACCAACCCATCCATCAAACTGCTGGATAACCGCGATAAGGTGGAATGGCTGGGTGAAAGTTCATCTCCTTACGGGGTGGACTTTGCGCCGCGCAAAGGGCGCATTCCCGGTGCTGTGTGGATAGAGTGGTATAGCTTCATGCACACGCAGGATCAGGAAGCACGTTTTAAAACGCCGGAAGATATTCGGGCCTTGGCGGCAACACGTAACTTGTACCCGGATGATGATATTATCATCTACTGTTTTAAGGGCGCACGCGCAGCCAATACCTATGTGGCGCTGGCTTCTGCCGGATTTACCAAGCTGCGCATTTATATGGGATCATGGAACGAGTGGTCTCGCCATGCGGATATGCCCATAGAAGATGGTCTGCCACGGGCATCTGTGCCGTATCGCCCGCAGCAGGGTTAAGGCGGTTAGAGGTTTTCCGAATCTGCAAAGGGGGCGGTGTCATGCTGGCGTTGCTCCCACTTGCGGCAGGCCGTGCGCAACACCGTTACAAACCGCGTAACCAGCGGCATGTTCTGCCCGGTGCGTATGGCAACCGCAAGCGTGGCGCGGGGGGCTGGTTCGCTAATGGCATGAAACGTTACCCCGCCTGCATGAATCTGGCTGAGCGAGCGCGGCACAACAGAAACCCCAAGCCCCGCTGCCACCAAAGGCACGGTGCCTGCAATTTGTGGGGCCTGCTGCCCCATTGTAGGGGTAACGCCAGCAAGCTGATAAGCCGACAAAATAGCATCATGAAAGCCCGGCCCCAACTCACGCGGGAAGATAATTAGCGGATCATCCGCCACCATATCCAAACTGATCACCGGCTCCTTTGCCAGCCTGTGCCCGCGGGGCAGGGCAATAACCGTAGGTTCATCCAGAAGATGAAAAACCGAAAGGCGTGAGGGGTCGGTAAACGGCGGGCGGATAATGGCAATATCCACGCTGGGTTCGTGCAATGCTGCGCAAAGGGCAGGGGTGTTGCTTTCTTCCAAAGAGAGGGTGACATCGGGCGCCATTTCCCGAAACCGGCGGATGGTGAGCGGAATAACCGGCAACAGTGGCACAGCCCCCGCCAGCCCGACGCGAATATGCCCTCTTTCCCCCCGCGCCAAACCTTCTGCCGTGGAAAGAAATTGTGCCTGCAAATCCAAAATTGTGCGGGCACGAGGCAAAAGCACTTCGCCAATTTCTGTCAGCTTCATGCCACGAGTCTGCCGCTCAAACAGCGTTACGCCCAAATTGCGCTCAAGCTGGCGAATTTGCTGGCTGAGTGGGGGTTGCTCAATACCCAGTGTCTCTGCGGCACGGGTAATGCTGCCATGCTCAGCAACGGTTACGAAGTAGCGCAGGTGCCTGATATCCATATGGTATATGTAATACATATGGATAACGTGTTCAATATATATTGGAAGACTGGCTGCCACTGTTATAACGTGCGTGCGAAACGAACTTAAACCACCATGCGTTTGTGGGAGTATGCAGCATGAAAAAACAGTCGGTGATGGACATGGATGTCCGCTCTTCTGCCCTTGGTAACGGCGTGCTGAAAAAGCCTGTTACAAACCGTTTGTACCAGACCTCTACCATGGCAGCCCTGCTGGATGCGGTGTACGATGGTGAAACCACGCTGGATGAGCTGCTCCAGCACGGTAACTTCGGCCTTGGCACCTTTAACGCACTAGATGGCGAAATGATTGTGACGGACGGCGTTGTGCGCCAGTTTCGTGCAGAAGGTTTGGCCGCAGAAGTGCCCGGTTCTCTTAAAACGCCTTTTGCATGTGTAACTTATTTTGAACCGGAAAAAAAAGTTACTATCGATTCCCCCAAAACCAAGGAAACGTTTGAAGAGCTGGTGGATAGCCTGCTGGGTAACCCCAACCTGTTTGGCGCTATTCGCTTTACGGGTGAATTCCAGCGCGTTGATACCCGCACGGTGTTCTGCCAGTGCAAGCCGTATCCGCATATGTTGGAAGTGGTGAAAAAGCAGCCCACTTGCACCATGGAAAACGTTATGGGCACCATGATTGGCTTCCGCACCCCGGTTTACATGCAGGGTGTGAATGTTGCGGGCTACCACTTGCACTTCCTTTCTGAAGATAGCAAACGTGGCGGGCACGTTACAGAATATCGCCTTGTGCGCGGTCAGCTTGAAGTGGCCTCCATTTCCGATCTGGAAATTCAGTTGCCCCGTACGGAACAGTTTGCCAAGGCGGATCTGAACCCCGAAAGCCTGAGCGAAGCGATCCGTATTGCTGAAGGCGGCTGAGCCTCCATTCGCTGAATATTTTTAACGGGGCTGCTGAAAACAGCTTTCTGACAGCCCAGTTTTTGCAGGACAGAACTCAAATGACCAATCCGGCAGACAACGCCGCTCAGTGCGGTGCGGAGCTTATTGTCAAAAATCTGGAAGCCCATGGCGTTAAGCACGTGTTCGGTATTCCGGGTGCTAAGGTGGATCGTCTGTTTGATGCGCTGGTGGATTCCTCCATCACCACCGTTGTCACGCGGCATGAACAAAACGCAGCTTTTATTGCAGGTGGCCTTGGCCGTCTGACAGGTAAGGCAGGCGTGTGCATTGCCACATCCGGCCCCGGTGCTTCCAACTTTGTAACCGGCCTTGCCACCGCCAATTCAGAAGGCGACCCGGTGCTGGCTATTGGTGGCGCCGTAAAACTGGCAGACCGTCTGAAGCTGACGCACCAGACCATGGATACGGTCAACCTGTTTAAGCCCATCACCAAATACAGTGTAGAGCTGACAACCCCGGTTGCGATTTCTGAAGTGATGGCCAATGCTTTCCGCTTTGCAGAAGGTGGCCGCCCCGGTGCAGCTTTTGTCAGCACGCCTATGGATGTGCTGTCCATGCCTGCACAGGCGCCGGTTCTGGCTGGCCGTCCGCTGCCGCGCGTTGGCGGTGCCCCGGCTGATGTGATTGCAGAAGCCGCAACCATGCTGAAAAACGCCAAGCGTCCTGTGGTTCTGTTGGGCATGCTGGCCAGCCGCCCAGATGTGGCAGATGGCGTGCGCGCTTTTGTAAAAGCAACAGGCGTGCCGGTTGTGGGCACCTATCAGGCTGCGGGTGCGGTTTCTGAAGATCTGGTGGATCGTTTTGGTGGCCGCGTTGGCTTGTTCCGCAACCAGCATGGTGACCAGCTTCTGCACGAAGCCGATGTGGTTGTGGCTATTGGCTACAACCCGGTAGAATACGATCCGTGGCTGTGGAACGTGAATGATGACCGCAAGATCATTAACGTAGATATCGTTCCCGCGGAACTGGATAACGCCTACGTTCCAGCTATTGAGCTGATTGGTGAAATTGCGCCAACACTCACAGTACTGGCAAAAGATGCAGGCAAGCTAACCCGTGCGCCAGAACTGGAAACTGTTCTGGAAGGCTACAAAAAAGCCCGTACCACCGCGCTGCTGGAAGCCCGCAGCACCAGCAACAATGCCGTGCACCCGCTCCAGATCGTGCGTGAGCTGGAACAGTTTGTAACCCCGGATATGACACTGTGCCTGGATATGGGCACCTTCCATATCTGGCTGGCACGTTATCTGCTGTCCTTCCGGGCGCGCCAGGTGCTTATTAGCAATGGTCAGCAAACAATGGGTGTGGGCCTGCCGTGGGGTATTGCCGCAAGCCTGCTGAACCCGGCGCAGAAAGTGCTGTCCATTTCTGGTGATGGTGGCTTCATGATGTCCAGCATGGAGCTGGAAACGGCTGTGCGCCTGAAGTGCAACCTGATCCACATGGTTTGGATTGATGAAGCCTATAACATGGTGGAAATGCAGGAGCAGAAGAAATATGGCCGTGGTTCCGGCGTGAACTTTGGCCCCATTGATTTTGCAAAATATGCAGAATCCTGTGGCGCAACGGGCATTAACGCCACCACGGAAGACGAAGTGCGTCAGGCCCTGCGCACGGCTATGGATGTAGAAGGCCCGGTGGTTATTGCTGTGCCGGTAGATTATTCCCACAACCATTTGCTCATGCAGCCACTGGCTCAGTTGGGTGAAACGAGTGCCGCAGCGTAAAGCTGCGCAAAAAACGCAGGCCAGATTTTTCTGCTGATGTGCGCGCCGCCTGTTTTGCAAAATGCCATATTTTGTTATAACAAGCGGCGTAGCAGTTCAGGCTGCCAGAAAGGGCAGCGCAGCATGACAGAAATCCGGGCCAGCAATGCAGATGTTAACAGTCTGCCTGATTGTGAATTCCCCTGCATATTTCTGCCAGTCTATTCAGAGTAGGGGCATGAACAAATCCTTTCAGCCGTGCAAAGTGTATATACAGTTGGGCAAAGGCGCGTGTGCCAATGCGCAGGCTGTGGCACAGTTGCCAAAACGGCAGAATAGGGGGCAGGGGTAATGGCAGTAACATCTGTAGAAATGGCAGGCGGCAAAACCCGGCGTGGTGCAGCGGTTTTGCTGGAAGTGCTGCGAAGTGAAGGGGTTGAATACATATTCGGCAACCCCGGCACCACGGAACTGCCGCTTATAGATGCTCTGTTAGAAGTGCCCAACGTGCATTACGTTCTGGGCCTTCAGGAAGCCAGCGTGGTGGCTATGGCCGATGGGTACGCGCAGGCTGCCCGTAAACCGGCTTTTTTAAACCTGCACACAGCAGGTGGGTTGGGCCATGGCATGGGCAATCTGCTTAATGCCAGTGTTTCTCAAACCCCATTAGTGGTTACTGCCGGGCAGCAGGATTCCCGCCACACTATTTCTGATCCACTTTTATTTGGTGATCTGGTGCAGATTGCCCGCCCCGCCGTAAAATGGGCGCAGGAAGTGGCCCATGCAGATCAACTTCCTGTTTTACTGCGCCGTGCTTTTCATGATTCCACAGCAGCCCCTACAGGGCCGGTTTTTTTGTCACTCCCCATGGATGTGATGGAAGAAATGAGCAGTGTTGATATTGGTGAACCTTCCAATATCAACCGTCAGGCCGTAGCGGGGGGGCTGCCAGAACTGGCGCGTGCCCTTACATCCCTGCGCCCCGGCAAGGTGGCCATTATTGCGGGGGATGAGGTCTATGCCTCGGATGCCGCAGCAGAAGTGGCCGCTGTGGCAGAGTGTTTGGGTGCGCCGGTTTATGGTTCTTCATGGCCATCACGCATTCCGTTTGCCACGGCGCATCCGTTGTGGTGCGGTAATCTGCCCACACAAGCCACGGGCATTGCAGAAAAGCTAAGCGGATACGATGCCATTTTCGCATTGGGTGGCAAATCCCTTATCACCATTCTGTACACAGAAGGCCCGGCCCTGCCGCCATCCTGTGCGGTGTATCAGATGTCTTCCGATGTGCGAGATCTGGGACGCACGTTTTGGACACCGCTTTCCGTGGTGGGGGATATTCGTGCATCCTTGCAGGCGTTGTTGCCTATGTTGCAGCAGGCGGCAGCCCCGCAGCGTGCTGCCTATGCGGCATCGGGCCAGAAGGTGGCAGAAGCCCGCCGCGCGCAGCGTGCGCAGGCCGTGGCAGAGGTGCTGGCCCATCCGGTAGATGCCGTTATTTCCCCTCGCGTTGCCGCGTGGGAGACGGTGCGCGCCATTGGCCCGGATATTGCCATTGTGGATGAGGCCATTGCCACTTCATCCGATGTGCGGTTGTTTTTAGAAAGTGCATGGTCTGCCCAGTATTCCTTCCTGCGTGGTGGAGCACTGGGTTGGGGCATGCCTGCGGCTGTTGGGGCCTCACTTGGCCTTGGGCGGGACAGGGTTGTTTCATTGGTGGGGGATGGGGCAGCCCTGTATTCCCCACAGGCCTTGTGGACAGCCGCACACGAAAAGCTGCCCGTTACTTTTGTTGTGATGAACAATTGCGAGTACAATGTGCTCAAGAACTTCATGCGGCAGCAAAACAACTATATCTCTGCGCAGGAAGGTACATATCCCGCCATGGATATTGTTGATCCAAAAATAGACTATCAGGCTCTGGCCCGGTCCATGGGGGTGCCTTCCAGCAGAGTAACACGGGCGGCGGATATTGCGCCTACGCTGGAAGCAGCATTAGCGACCGATGGCCCCGCGCTTGTTGAAATTATGATTGCAGCGGGCTGAGAGTGTCAGGCTGCAAAAACCGGGGGTGCGTATGAAAATCGGGTTGTTTATTCCTTGTTATATAGATGCGTTTTATCCAAACGCAGGGATTGCCACGCTGCAACTGCTGGAAAAGCTGGACCAGGATGTAGAATACCCCATGGAACAAACCTGCTGTGGCCAGCCAATGGCCAATTCAGGCTGTAACCGGGATGCTGCCTCTGCTGAGGCACTGTTTGTCAAACTCTTTGCCAAATACGATGCCATTGTTATGCCGTCTGGCAGTTGTACCCACCATGTGCGGGACAACTTTGATGCCATTCCGCAAACGGATGAAGTGCGGCATGTGCGTGAAAACACCTTTGAACTGGTGGAATTTCTGCACGATGTGCTGAAGGTAGACAATTTCCCGTGGGCGGAATTTCCGCATAAGGTGGGCCTGCATAATAGCTGCGGCACCCTGCGCGCCCTGCGCACGGCCAGCATGTCTGAACTGGGTGAGCCGTTCTTTTCCAAACCGATGGATCTGCTTTCCAAAGTGAAAGGCATTTCCTTTGCGCATCCCAAACGGCCAGATGAATGCTGCGGTTTTGGTGGCACCTTCTCGGTTACGGAAGAAGCCGTTTCCGCCAAAATGGGGGTGGATAAGGTAACAGATCATCATAAAGCCGGGGCGGAATACATTGTTTCTGCCGATACGTCCTGCATGATGCACCAGCAAGGGTGTGCGGAACGGGCTGGGGTTCCCATCCGCTTCATTCATATTGCTGAAATTCTGAATGGAGCACGGGAATGAAGGTTAAACCAGTCAATCACGCTCTAGCGGCTGAAAAGTTCATTGAAGACGTTGCGCATGAAAGTTTTCATGATGAACGCTTGTGGGACCTGCGCCAGAAGCGTGATGAGCAGATGCACATTCTGCCAGAATGGCAGGAACTGCGCACCCGTGCCTCCCAGATAAAAGAACACACGCTGGCCAATCTGCCCGAATATCTGGAGCAGTTTGAAGCCAACGCCAAAAAGAACGGTATTCACGTTCATTGGGCAGCCGATGGCGCGGAACACAACCGCATTGTTGGCGAAATTCTGGAAAAACACGGCGCCAAATCACTTATCAAAAGTAAGTCGATGGTGACCGAAGAATGCCAGATGCGCGAATATCTGGAACCACGCGGCGTTACAGTTACCGAGACAGACCTTGGTGAACGTATCCAGCAGTTGGATAACCAGATGCCCAGCCACATTGTGGTGCCAGCCGTGCATAAGCTGATACCAGACGTGGCCAAGATTTTTGCCGAGCACTATCACACAGATCCAAACGACAATAGCGCGCAGTCTTTGGCATGGCAGCAGCGTTTGGCCGCGCGTCCGGTTATTCTGTCTGCTGATGCGGGGATGACAGGCGGCAACTTTGTTGTGGCGGAAACGGGCTCCTTTGTTGTTTGCACCAATGAAGGCAATGCAGATCTAAGCGCTACCGTGCCGGGGCTGCATATTGCCACTATCGGGATCGAACGCCTTGTGCCGCGTATGGCGGATATGGGGGTGTTTATCCGCCTGCTTTCCCGCAGTGCGTTGGGCTCTCCTATCACGCAGTACACCACGCATTTCCGTGGCCCGCAAAAGGGGAGCGAAATGCATGTGGTGTTGGTGGATAATGGCCGTTCACACCGCCTTGGCATGCAGGATTTCTGGACATCGCTTAAGTGTATTCGCTGCGGTGCGTGTATGAACACCTGCCCGGTGTATCGTCGCTCCGGTGGGCTGTCTTACGGCGCTGTGTATTCTGGCCCGATTGGCGCAATTATTGATCCGACCTTTAACGAGCGTAAATACAGCACGCTGCCGTTTGCTTCCACCATGAACGGAAGCTGCACCAATGTTTGCCCGGTTAAGATCAATATTCACGAGCAGCTTTATAAATGGCGGCGCGTGCTGGCCGAACATCATGAACTGCCGTTTGTAAAACGTGAGATCATGCACATGGCGGGCAAGCTTATGGGTCAGCCCAAGCTATACCGTGCCGCCATTAACGGTACGGAGGTGGCCCTTAGCACCATGCCGCGCTTTGTGCTGTATAACTGGCTGAACCCGTGGGGCAAGCACCGTGAACTGCCGCACCCCGTAAAAACCACCTTCAACAGTTGGTACAAGAAAAACCGCCTGAACATACAGAAGGAAAGGGAAAAAGCATGAGCTCGCGTGATGCCATTCTAGCCCGTTTGCGGGATAACCGCCCAGACCCCACCGCCCATCCCCTCCCCCCCGTTGCCAAGCTGGGTGATATGGATGCAGGCAAGGCGCGTTTTGAAAACAGCCTGCAAATTATTGGCGGCCAGGTTCTGGAACGGCAGGAAAACGATACGCTGGCAACAGCTATTGCCCGCACCTTTCCGGATTCCAAGGTTATCTGCTCTGCTGTGCCGGATTTTGAAGGCACAATCCGGATTGAAGATCTGGATTCCCCACAGCAGGCGGCCTCGGTGGATGTGCTGGTTGTGCGCTCACCTTTCGGTATTGCCGAAATGGGCTCCATCTATTTGAGCGAAGCGCAGCTGAACAGCCTAAACTCCGCCGCGCATCTGACACAGCATATTGTGGTTATTCTTTCCCCCAAAAATCTAACCGCAAACATGCACACCGCTTATATAGATCGCCCAGAATTCCACACCGCCAATTACGGCGTGCTGATGAGCGGGCCTTCCGCCACGGCTGATATTCAGGGTGTTCTGGTGCGTGGTGCGCAGGGCGTGCGCACGCTTTCCGTGTGGTGGGAAGACTAATCCCGCCTACCTGAAAAACAGCGTTTTTAAAAAAGCCGGAGCGGGTATCAGCCTGCTCCGGCTTTTTTGTATGTGCAGCCCAAGCATTGCGCTCTTGTATTATTCGTTAACACATCGCACAGAATGTAAGGGCAGGTTCTGGCCTGCCTATGGTTGAAAAAGGCTGTGGTTATAAAACAGGTGGCGCAGATATGGCGGATAACAACACAGCGGTAGCGCCTATTTTGGATGGTGCAGATATGCGGCATGGTGGTGCGGGGGCTCCCCGGCTTATTGGGTTGGGGTTAATTGCCTCGGCCCTGTTTTCTGTCACCTTTGTGCTTAATCGGTCTATCAGCCTGCATGGTGGGCATTGGGTGTGGAGTGCCGCACTCCGTTATATTGAAACCGCTTTTCTGCTGTTGGCATGGGGCTTTGTGGCCAAAGGCCCGCGCTGGGGGGCGGCAATCTGGCGCCTGTTCTGGCAAAAGCTGCGCTTCTGGCTGGTGGCGGGCGGTATTGGGTATGGTGTCTTTTACGCCTGCTGTTGCTTTGCCGCCAATCATGCCCCCGGCTGGATAGTTGCCGCCACGTGGCAAAGCACCATTTTGGCCACGCCTATCGTGTTATGGGCCTTTGGCGGCAAGGTGCCTTTACGCGGTGTGGCGTTTTTGGTGCTTATTTTTGCGGGTATCGTTATTCTCAATGCAGGGCGGTTGGAAGCTGGCGTGCCGTTGGCACAAATTGCCTCTGGCGTGGTGCCGTTGCTGGTGGCGGCGTTCTGTTACCCCATTGGTAACCAGTTGCTTAATCGGTTTCGCCATCAGGCTGGCCCACATGCTGCATTGTTGCAAGACCCCCTAGCTGCTGTTTTGTTAATGACACTCGGCGCTCTACCGTTTTTTGCGGCCCTGTTGCTGCTGGTGCGCCCCCCATTGCCAGATATGGGGCAGATAACATCCACGGGCCTTATTGCATTGTTTGCAGGCTGTTTGGCCACGCCCTTGTTTATCTATGCGCGCAATCTATCTTCAGATCCGTATTTGATTGCCGCCGTAGATGCCACACAGGCGGGAGAAGTGGGTTTTACCTTGGTGGGGGAAGCCCTGCTGTTGGGCAGCATTTCACTTGGAATAGCAGATTATGCGGGTCTTATTGCTGTTATAGGCGGCCTGATAGGCTTTGCCGTAAGTGAGGAAACAGCGCCCGAAGGCTGAATAGAAAAACGGGTGGGGCATTGCGGCCACCACCCGTTTTTCAAACTTGGCCCGTTGGGTTTTGGCTTAGTCCCGCACGCGCTCAATCTGTGCGCCACAGGCTGCCAGTTTGCGTTCCACAGCCTCATACCCTCGGTCTAGGTGATACACGCGGCTGAGGATGGTTTCCCCATGCGCGGCAAGCCCTGCCAGAATGAGAGAGAAAGAAGCCCGCAAATCTGTTGCCATAACAGGTGCGCCAGAAAGGCTGTGCACACCGCGGATAATGGCGGAAGACCCATGCACGTTAATGCGTGCGCCCATGCGGTTTAGCTCTGGCACATGCATGAAACGGTTTTCGAAAATGGTTTCCGTAATCATGGAGGCCCCTTCGGCCACAGAAAGCAGCGCCATAAACTGGGCCTGCATATCTGTAGGGAAACCGGGGTAGGGCTCTGTCATAATATCAATGCCACGTAGCGCGCCAGTGCGGCGCACGCGCATAACATTGCCTTCCTGCGTGACTTCCACGCCGGTTTCTTCCAGCGCACGCACCACAGCGCCCAGATGGTCTACATGCCCATCAATCAGGCGTAGGTCACCCCCGGTAATAGCGGCGGCGCAGGCATAGGTGCCGCATTCAATACGGTCTGGCATAATACGGTGATTTGCACCGTGCAGGGCTTCTACGCCATCAATGGTAATGGTGCCGGTGCCTGCGCCAGAAATGCGTGCACCCATGGCGTTCAGGCAGTTGGCCAGATCCACCATTTCCGGCTCACGCGCGGCATTCACAATTTCCGTGCGCCCTTTGGCAAGGGTGGCGGCCATCATGATATTTTCCGTAGCCCCAACAGAGGCAAACGGCAGAATAACGCGCTCACCCTTCAACCCCTTGGGGGCGCGGGCATGAATATAGCCGTTTTCCAGCGTAATTTCTGCACCCAGAGTTTCCAGCCCCTTTAGGTGCATATCTACAGGGCGTGTGCCAATGGCGCACCCACCGGGGAGTGAAACACGGGCTTCATGGCAGCGGGCCAGCAGTGGGCCAAGTACCAGAATGGATGCACGCATTTTGGAAACAATATCGTACGGCGCTTCGGTATTGGTAATGTCACCACCAACGGAAATGGTGGAGCCATCTCCATTTACGTCTTCCACTTCCAACCCATGCTGGCGCAACAGGGCGCGCATGGTGCCAATATCGGCAATGCGCGGCACGTTGGAAAGCACCAGCCGTTCAGATGTGAGCAGCCCAGCTACCAGCAGCTTCAGGCCTGCGTTTTTGGCACCGCCAATGGTAATTTCGCCGTGCAGGGGGCGTCCGCCCCGGATGATGAAACGATCCATGGTCTCTCTTACATCCGCGGGGTGGCAACGCCACGCTGGCCCATATACTTACCGGCCCGATCTGCGTAGCTTACTTCGCACGGGCTTTCACCCTTAAAGAACAGAAACTGGCAAATGCCTTCATTGGCATAAATGCGAGCAGGCAACGGCGTGGTGTTGCTGATCTCGATCGTCACCTGTCCTTCCCATTCTGGTTCTAAAGGGGTGACGTTGACGATAATGCCGCAGCGCGCATAGGTGGATTTGCCCAAGCATACTACCAGTACATCACGCGGGATACGGAAGTATTCAATCGTATGGGCCAGCACAAAGCTGTTGGGCGGAATAATGCACACATCGGCCCGGCGGGAAACAAAGCCATCCGGGCTGAAGTTTTTGGGGTCTACAATGGCGTTGTTTACATCCGTAAAAATACGGAAATCATCAGCCACGCGGGCATCATACCCGTAGGAGGAAAGACCGTAGGAAATAACGCCTTCGCGCTTCTGGTTTTCCACAAACGGTTCAATCATGCCGTGGTCCTGTGCCATCTGGCGGATCCATGTGTCTGGCATCACGGGCATGTCTTATCTTCTCCGGTAGGGTGGCGGTTTTGTGCGCCGGGTTCAGAACTGGTGGGGGTGGCAGAATCTGTTGTGTCCTGCCGGGTGCGTGCCTGTTCCTTGCGGCGGCGCAAGTTTGCACGCAGCGCCGCAGCCTGCCGGGCCATGCGCTCGGCGCGGGCAGCTTCCGCTTTAGAGGAAAGGCGGGGGCCGGAAGATGTTTTTTCGGGCGTATCAGTCATGCCGGTATGCAGCAGGCCAGTCGCGTAGGTTGAACGTTCGACAGGCTGACTAGCAGAGGCAGCCCGCCCTGACTAGGGCAGACTGCATATGGATGGACAAAACCTGCTAGAGGTTGGCAATAACCTTAAGGCCCATCATGCCCGCATTGCGGATTTTATGTGTTTCGCCGGGGTGTATCATATACTGGAACTCTGGCTGCACCAGCAGGCCGGGCAGGGCATCAATACCATAATAAGCCTCAATCACATCAGACGAATGCTGCACGCCGTACACACCGCTTGGCAGGCCGTATCCGCCATCCAGCGCCAGTTGTTCACTCTGCCGCCGCCGGTTGCTGACCTTGTACCATGAAAACATCATGCCCAGACGGTCTGTCATGCGGGAGGGAATAACCCCTACAAGGGAAATACCGCCATAAAGCTGGTCGGACACATTTACGGCGCGCGGGGTTACGTGGATGTAGCCGCCCATCAGGTAGCCACCGGCCATCATATTACGCCCACCAAGGCGATACACCATCTGGTCTGCTTCCAGCCAGAACATGTCAGACGGGGCGGAGCGTGCGCCAGGCACCTGTGCGGCAACAGCGCTTGGCAGGGCCGAACCAATTTTATCGGCATAACGCGTGGTGTCATGCGCGTAGCCCAGCACATAATGCCCCGGCAGACGGTTACGCGTTAAAAAGGGCTGCCACGTAAATTCGATGGGCAAGGAAATACCGGTGGCGTGTTCTGCCCCCCATGCCCAGCCAGAGGGGTTTTCGTTGAGCGCGCCAACAGAATATGCGCCAATCTGGATAGCCGTATCCCATGTGGGGCGGAAGCGGATACGCGCCCCCCATGTGGCTTTTGGATACACGCTCATGCCCGGATTTTGTTTGATAGCCACAGGCGCAGAACAGGTAACCATGAACGAGCAGAGCAGAGGTGATGTGGCAAACACATGGGTAAGTGACATACGCCCGAAAATGACATCCAGCGTGTTGTTGCGGAATTTCTTTTCAGCGTACAAATCCACCAAGTGGGCCACCACGTTGCCGGAAAGAGAATACACTTCCTGCAAACCAACGTAGGATTCGCCCACGCGCGTGCTCTGAATAGCCTTACCGGCGCGTTCCATCACCAGTGCATGTACAGACCACCCGCCCAGACTGGGGTTCATTTTACCCAGATCGAAAATGGTCTGAAGGGTAAGCTCATGCACATAGCTTGTGCCTTTTTGACCCGGGCGGCCCCCGGCAAACAGGCCATTGGCTTCCCCTTTATAAGTAAAGGAAAAGGTAAAGCCTTTTTCACGCAGCCGGTTCCGGAAAGGGGAAAGCTGCGGAATAAGCGCGCCAGATCCCGCCGTGGGCACGTAGTACGGATCGTTCAGATCCGTATCCCGCAGTGCATCCAGATTGGGGGGCAACATGCGGGATGGGCCTTCTGTGGGCAGGATGGAATCCAGTTCCACCTTATGAAAAGCCGAGGCATCTCCCGATGGCCCTACAGGCTGCACGCTCATGGTGGCCATACCGGGAAACGGCAGAACAGGCACACCGCTGGGCGGAATAGGCGTGTTGGGGGGGCGACGAATGGCGTTGAGATCCGGGCCGAGGGATTCTGCATCCAGCGGGCGTGCTGCCTTTGCCGGGGCGGCGTGCACCTTGTTGTTTCCCGGCGTAATAATGGCATCGGATACAGGTGCTACGGCTGTTTGGGCCGTAAGCGGAGATGTGGCGGTGCTTTGCGCCTGTGCCGCATTGTGTGTGCCAACAGGCAATACAACAGCCGCGCAGCCTGCAAGCAGCACAGAAAGGGCGGTAGGAGATGCACGCCCGGGCATATCATGCTCCGCTTTATAGCGGCATGTTTTTAAAAAAGTCATTCCGCTTCCCGCAAAATCATGAGTGTCGGAAATGTTGACCACAATGCTGGTAAGGAAAAAGCTCCGTAGAGCCAGCCTGTCTGTTTAAGGCAGCATGGTGAGCCAGCGCAGATAGCCGGACAATTCACCTTTTAGCGCAAAGGCAGCGGATGAACGCAAAGCGCGAGGGCTTAAGATGCAAGACATGGGACAAACCATTATTGTTGTTTTTGGTTGTTGGCCCCTCATCACAAACAGAAGCAATCTGTGTGGTCAAGTCAGGATTTGTAATAATATTTCCTAAAATAGGATAATAATGAAATAAAAGCCAATATCGGAATGTATTTTTTGTTATAACGGTAATTTTGCAACAGGTGGCACATTGTCCTGCGGCATCTTTAAATCCTGCCAGCCACATAGCTGCGCATGGGCATGTTCCAGCCCGGCCCGAAAGCCCGGAGAACACAAAGCTTTGAATTCGGCTTCCTGCTCATAAGTTGGCATCAGCCTTTGCAGCAAAGCGTTTTTATGTGTGGCGGGGTGGAAGTAGATTTCAGAAACACCTTCGGGCAGATGTGCAGCCAGTGCGGCCACGCGGTCTGTTGTCATGTGGCCGCTCCATGCCAGCCCAAAGCACCAGTCATTTGTTTTCATGCCAGCGGCATGGGCTTGATGGCGCAAAAGGCTTGTCCACCGGCGGAGGGCAGCATCACCCAGCGTATCTGTATAGGTGCCAGCGGCGTAAAGGGGTTCGGGCGGTTCTAGCGGCACGCGCACGGCATTTAGCCCATAGCGTTTGCCAATGGTTATAAGCAGGTGCCCAACCGTGGGGTGCAGGTGCATGTGTTTGTGGGCGTTGGCATGGTCTAGCCGCAGGCCGGTGCGGCGGAAGGCTTCAAACTGGGCGGTAATTTCGGCTTCCAGTTCTCGGCGTCCTTCCGGGCGGAAAAAGTAATCCACCCCCAAGCCAAATTGAGAGGATGAAAACCATCCATCTGGCTGAGTAATCAGCGGCAGGCTGGTATGGGGCAGCACAGCCGGGCCTTCTATCACCACAAGGTGCAGGCCAACATTTAGGGTAGGCAGGCGTTTGGCCCGTTCTATGGCATCATCTACAGCCTCACCCGCAACCATGAGGCTGGCTGTTGAAAGCAGGCCATTGCGATGGGCAATTTCAATTGCCTCATTCACTTCAACCGACATGCCGAAATCATCGGCAGAGATAATGGCGCGTTTCATAACAGAACCCCTGATCTTGCTCCGGCTGTATCTAGCACCGGCAGGGGGCACATGTCATGGGCGGAGACATTTTGCCCCCGCCCATGTGGCATGCGTGGGTTACGCAGCGTCCTTACGGTTCTTAAGGAACTGGAAGAATTCCACACCTTCACGCAGGCGGCGCTTCATCATCTGCGGAGACCGCACCATTTCACCCAGAATGGAGGCAATCTTGGGCGCACGGAAATAGAACTTCTTGTAGAAGTCTTCCACGCTGCTGAAGATTTCTGTGTGAGACAGGTGCGGGTAATGCAGCGGTGCAATCTGCACGCCCTTATCATCCAGCAGCTCTGCGTTGTTTTCATCCAGCCAGCCGTTTTCCGTGGCCTGCTTGTGCAGGGCTGTGCCCGGATATGGCGCAGCAAGGGAAACCTGCAACGTGTGCGGGTTGATTTCCTGCGCGAAGCGGATGGTTTCCTGAATGGTTTCCTTGGTTTCACCCGGCAGGCCCAGAATGAAGGTGCCGTGGATTTTAATACCAAGTTCGTGGCAGTTTTTGGTGAACTCACGCGCCACTTCAACGCGCATACCCTTCTTGATGTTATGAAGGATCTGCTGGTTGCCGCTTTCATACCCAACCAGAAGCAGGCGCAGGCCGTTATCACGCAGCACTTTCAGTGTTTCGCGCGGCACATTGGCTTTTGCGTTACAAGACCATGTAACACCCAGCTTGCCCAGCTCACGCGCAATGGCTTCTGCACGTGGCAGGTCATCGGTGAAGGTGTCATCATCAAAGAAGAACTCTTTCACCTGCGGGAAGTACTGCTTGGCCAGACGAATTTCAGCCGCAACGTGCTGCGGACTGCGTGTGCGGTAGCGATGGCCCCCCACTGTTTGCGGCCACAGGCAGAACGTGCAACGGGATTTACAGCCACGGCCCGTGTAGATGGAAATGTAGGGGTGCATGAGGTACCCAATAAAGTAGTCCTCAATACGCAGATCCCGTTTGTACACTTCGGTAACGAAGGGCAGGCTGTCCATGTCTTCAATCATGGCGCGGTCACGGTTGGCAATAATTTCGCCATCCTTGTTGCGCCATGTAATGCCATCTACATCCTTGAAGTCACGGCCTTCGGCAATTTCCTTGATTGTGTAATCAAATTCATTGCGGGCCACAAAATCAATTGGCGCGCCTTTCAGCAGGCTTTCTTCTGGCTGAACAGCAACCTTTGCACCCACCATCCCGATTTTCAGGTTGGGGTTTACGTCTTTAAGCATCTGCGCCACTTCCACATCCTTTGCGAAGGATGGGGTGGAGGTGTGCAGGATAACCAGATCGCGGTTTTTTACATCTTCCAGAATCGGTTCCATGCCGATACCTGCTGGCGGGGCATCAATCAGGCGGCTGCCTTCAACCATTGCTGCGGGCTGGGCCAGCCATGTCGGATACCAGAAGGACTTGATTTCGCGCCGCGCCTGATAGCGCGAGCCTGCGCCACCATCAAAACCGTCAAAAGTCGGGGGCTGCAGGAAAAGTGTTCTCATCGTCATCGGTTTTTATCCTGACAAGGGCGTGAAGCGGTTGGAGCCGGCAAAAAAGCGGTCTGCAAGGCTTCCATGGTCATTTAGCTGAGGGATTTACTCTGGGCTGTTAGCAGAAGGCAAGTGTTGCGTGCACCGGGGTTTACTGTCTGGCGGAAAGACCACCAGATGAAGGAGGCCCAACCGGGTGAGGGGCCACATGCATGGTCTGCCCCCGCCAATGCACTTCTGTGCCGCTGGCGCTGCCCACCATAATGGCGGCGGAAAGCCAGTCCCGCACAGGCAAAAGCAGAAGTGGCCAAAGCGGGCGAGACCCTACAGTGCGGTCTATTACTAACGCGGTAAGGCAGCGAAAGCCCCATACACCCCAGAAAAAAGGGAGTGTCCACGCTGCGTGGGGCTGGAACAGAACCACCAACGTAGCCCAGAACAGTGGAAGCTGGATTGAAGAAGCCGCATAGCCCGCCGGTGCAAGCGTGCAGACTGTGCGGCCCCATCTTAACTCGTGCTTTAACAATTCTGTAAAATTGGATTCGGCAATGGTGGTCCATGTTAGGCAGTCGGCAATGGTAATATCCATGCCTAACTGGCGTACAAGGCGGCCCAGCAGGGCATCATCCGCCACATGCGGCAACAGGGCTTCCAACCCACCCACCTGTTCCAGCGTTTCACGCCGCAGGGCCATGGTGGCGCCCAGACAATCCTGCCGCCCCAAATAGCGGGAAAGAATCACGCCGGGCAGAAAGTTGTGGTTGATCTGGCAAGCGGCCAGCATCTGCACCACGGTGCGCCGTGCTGGTAGCCCCGCGTATAGGGTTGTAACCAACCCTGTGTTGGGTTTGCTCAGCCCGGCCACAATATGTTGAAGATAATCCGGGCTGACATGAATATCAGAATCGGAAATAACCAGAATATCGTGCTTGGCCTGTGGCAGGATATTCATCAGGTTGCTGATCTTGCGGTTTAGCCCGTGCAGCACGGGGTTAACCACCAGATCCATATCCAGTTCCGGGTGGCGTTCTTGCAGGCGGCGCACAATGGCTATGGCCGGATCATCTGCATCCCGCACACCAAACAGAATCTGAACTTGCGGGTAATCCTGCGTACAAAAGCTTTCTAACGCTTCTTCCAGCAGGGGTTCAGAGCCATAAAGAGGCTTTAAAACTGTAACCGGCGGGCTGTTTTTAAGAACAACCGGCTTGTGCTCCTTGCGGCGGAAACGGGCCAGAAGGCCCGCCCCCAAAGAAGATTGCACGCAGCCGGTCACAGCCAGCACCGCGCTGGCCGCAGCTAGAAACGGAAAGGCGGACATTATACCTCAACCGTTTTATGGCCCCGTCGGGGCGCTGTTTTCTTTCTGCTGCGGCGCACGATGTTGCTTCTCGCTTCTGCTTAATCTTTGGAGTAGTTCTGAACCTTGCGGTTCAGCACATTAATCAGACCCTGCACACCGCCAGAGTTCAGCGTGGAGCTGAAGTCAGACCGCTGGGCAGCCGCCTGGCTGATGCGGGAATCGCTGAGCAGCACATCGGTAATTTTCCATGCACCACCTTCGTTGTGCATGATGTAGCTCACAGCCGTACCGGGCATGCTGTCATCAGACCCGATATGGGTTTCCACAATTTTGCCGCCGCCAGCAGGGGCATCCGTAACAGACGGAGAAACGGTGAAGCGGGCACCAGAACCGGGCTTAAAGCTGGAGACATAGCGCGCAATGGTAAAGTTGCGGAACGCTGCCAGCAGGTTCTGCTTGTCGCTCGGGCTCAGGCTCTCATAGCGCAGGCCAACAGAGGCCTTGAGCACGGCTTCAAGATCGTAAGCCTGATCCACAGCGCCAGCAACTATCTGGCTGCGGTCAGCAAAGCTGCTGTGCGCGTTCTGAACCTGATCCAGCGCTTTGTACAGCGACTGGATGGGCGCGCTTACGGCACTTGCCGGAGCAGACTGGGCAAAAGCTGCCGGAGCGGAAATGCCAGCGCCAGCAACCGGAAGGAGGGCCATGGTCATACCAAACACAAGGCCTGCACGAATGGAAAAGCGTTTCATGGCTTAAGATTTTGTCCCGGTTGCGCGGTTTGGCAAGATCGCTTCAAGCATGTCACCGATGCCCAATGCGCTTAGAGCTGTTCCGACGATGTGCGGAGCGGAGAGCCCTGCCTCGGCATATTGGGCGGCCTGAGTGTTATGGTCAATA
>NZ_VHON01000033.1:0-8465 GCF_008690365.1 Acetobacter sp. DmW_136 | reverse complement strand
CAACTCACTCACAGCCTCACCTCCATTGGTAAGCCTGTGAATCACAACGTCTCGCTCAGTTCAATAAATTAATAGGTCCTGAGCCTAGAACAGCACGTACGCCACTCTCTGCACCCGCCTTACAAAGGGCCTCATCCATAATGGCCTTAAAGGGTACAATCTTGTTGCCACGCATGCTTTCGCTGGCAGTAATCACCGCAACTGCGCCGCTATCTATAATACGTTCTGCAATACCTTCTGCCGAAAAACCACCAAATAGCACCACATGCACCGCGCCAATACGCGCACAGGCCAACATGGCCACCACGGCTTCTGAAATCATGGGCAGGCAAATGGCAACGCGGTGCCCTTCTTCCACCCCCAAATGCACCAGCGCGTTAGACAGGCGGCAAACCCGTTCATGCAGTATGGCATATGTAATTTTTTCTGCCTCGGCCCGGCCTTCACGGTGGCTGATAAGGGCAACCTGATCGGCCTTGTCTGTCAGATGTTTATCAATACAGCATACCGAAGCATTCAGCAGGCCATCTTCAAACCAGCTTATGGACACATCACCCGTAAAGCTGCCCGTAAAACCATGCCTGGGTTTGCGGTGCCAGTGCACGCGCTTTGCCTGCTGCAACCAGAAGCCATCCGGGTCTCGGCGTGCATAGCGCTGCATGGCGGCCAGTTCCGCAGGTGGCATCAGGGCTGGATAATCTGCATACTGCGTGTGTGGGATAGTGATGTTTTCCGACATTGTTCTGTCCCCCTTACTTTTTTGTTTTTTGTTGTTTGGGATAGAAAGAGAATGTTCAGGCGGCGTTGCGATCGGCCTGACCGATGTGCGGCAGAACCGTGGCCACAATGCCTGCGTCCAATGATTCATAATCGTAATACCGGATTGTTTTGTACAGTTCCTCTCGCGTTTGCATGCGCGGTAGCATGTCCTGCGTACCGCCTGTGCGCGCAATGGTTTTGTACAAATCCTCCTGCGCCTTGTTAGCCGCCCGCAGGGAACTGACAGGCCAGATGACCATACGGTATCCCATATCTTCAAACTGAGATGCCGTGAAGTAAGGAGAGCGGCCAAACTCTGTCATGTTAGCAAGCAGGGGCACATCTGGCATACGACGCACAAACTCCCTGAACATATCTTCAGAAATCAATGCTTCAGGAAAAATAGCATCAGCCCCGGCCTCGTAATACAAGCGGGCACGGGCCACGGCACCATCCAGCCCTTCTGAGCTGGCGGCATCTGTGCGCGCAATAATCAGCATATCGCGCCGGGCCTTGGCTGCGGCCGCCACCTTTTGCGCCATCTCCTGCGGAGAGGCGAGCTTTTTATTGTTCAGATGCCCGCATTTTTTGGGCAGTATCTGGTCTTCAATATGCACGGCAGCAGCGCCGGAATCTTCAAAAGCCCGTACCATGTGCATGACATTCAGTACTTCACCGTATCCGGTATCTCCATCCACCAAAAGCGGCAAGCCGGAAGACCGTGCAATTTGGCGGATGAAGAAACACGCATCCTCAATGGTGATAATACCCAGATCTGGCAGCCCCATGCTGGCAGACATAGCCGCACCTGAAAGATAAAGAGCCTGAAATCCATTATCCTTAGCCTGCAAAGCCGCCTGCCCATTATGTGCCCCGGGAATTTGCAGAATACCTTGTTTGTTCAGCAGAGCGCGAAAGCGCTGCCCGGCTGGTGTTTGTGGCAGATCCTTGCCAACCAGATATGTCATGCTGCATGCTCCAGACCATCACGTTCACGCAGGGGCACAAAAGGCCGATTATCCGGCCCCACATAATTGGCAGACGGGCGAATGATTTTACCATCCTGCCGCTGTTCCATAATGTGGGCGCACCACCCTGTTACGCGGGCAATTACAAAAATAGGTGTAAACATGGCCGTAGGAATACCCATGGCGTTGTAAGAAACCGCGCTAAACCAATCCAGATTAGGGAACATTTTTTTCTGCTCATCCATAATCCGCTCAATACGCTCGGCTACATGATACAGGCGCATGTTGCCATTACGGCGCGAAAGGTTGCGAGCTGTTTCCTTAATAATTTCGTTACGCGGATCAGCTATCGTATAAACAGGATGCCCAAAACCGATGATAACTTCACGGTTTTCCAAACGCTGCAGAATATCTTCTTCAGCCTCATCCGCAGTGCGATAGCGTTGCTGAATATCCAACGCCACTTCATTGGCGCCACCATGTTTGGGGCCACGCAGCGCCCCTATGGCTGCCGTAACGGCGGAATACATATCCGAACCAGTACCCGCCACCACTCTGGCAGTAAATGTGGAGGCATTAAATTCGTGCTCGGCATACAAAATAAGGGATGTGTGCATAGCCTGCACCCACTCCTCCGATGGCGCTTTACCATGCAGGAGGTGCAAAAAGTGTCCGCCTACACTTTCATCATCCGTATTGGTCTCTATCCGCCGTCCGTGGTTTGAGAAATGATACCAATACAGCAGCATAGACCCTAACGAGGCCACAAGCCTGTCTGCAATATCTCGTGCGCCTGCGGTGGCGCAATCGCTCCGTTCTGGCAGTGCACAACCCAGAACGGAAACTGCCGTGCGCATAACATCCATAGGGTGCGTGGCGGCTGGCAAACGCTCCAAAGCGGCACGCACAATGGCAGGAATATCCCGCATACTGGCCAGATGCCGCCTATAGGCTTCCAGTTCTGCGCTATTGGGCAGATATCCGTGGATAAGCAGATGCGCGACCTCCTCAAACGTGCTGGCGCGCGCAAGGTCTTTGATATCGTACCCACGATAATGCAGATCATTCCCGCTCTGCCCCACAGTGCTGAGCGCCGTGTTGCCCGCAACCGTGCCTGACAGCGCAACAGATTTTTTTGGTTTTCTGTGCAGATGCGTTGTCATTGTTCTATTCCTTCCTGTGCGTTATCGCCTGTTTAGGAAGCCAGAGCCGTGGTGGTGGCCGCAACCGCAGCAGGTTTGGCCTGCCCGAAATTAAAAATGCCTTCCGCTGTGTTCTGGCGGATATCACGCTCTGGAATGGCAATTTCCAGCATATGCAGTTCCCCTGCTTTCAGGTTTGGCAGGTTCTGCACAACTTCTAAAAACCTGTCTGCTTCCTTATGGGGAACAATGCCGTCTGAAAGAGTCTGAAACTTACCAATGTAATCAGCCCGCTGCCAAGGTGTTGCCCCTAACGTATGGGCGTTGGCAACAGCCAGCTCATCCGCAATAACCGCACCATCTTTCATGCGGATAACAATGCGACCACCAAACGCTTTTTTATCCGGATCTGTTTCGTGATACCGTTGTGTCCACTCTGGTTTTTCTATTGTATGGATCTTGCGCCAGAGCCGCACGGTATCTGGCCTGCGTGCCCGTTCCGGGGCATAGGAATGCACATGGTGCCAACTGCCATCCTGCAAGGCCACGGCGACAATATACATAATGGAATGATCCAGCGTTTCCCGCGAGGCTTGCGGATCAAACTTTTGCGGATCGTTCGAACCCGTGCCGATCACATAATGCGTGTGATGGCTGGTTTCTATCAGCACATCTTCCACGTCATCCCAGTTTTTGATTTTCTGGCCCATACGAAAGGCAAGATCAATAAGCGCCTGACTTTGATATTCTGCCGAATGTTCCTTGGTAAAGGAAGACAGAATGGCACGTTTTGGCTCACCCATTTCTGGCAATGGCACGCGATAATGCGCATTTTTACCATCCAGCATCCAAGCAATAACACCATCTTCCCCTTCATAAATCGGGGTTGGAGATGTTTCGCCCATCATGGCACGATCAACGGCCTCTACCGCCATCTTGCTGGCATGCGCAGGCGCGTAGGCTTTCCATGATGAAATTTCACCCTTGCGGCTCTGGCGCGTGGCTGTGGTTACATGCAAAGCCTGCCCAATGGCCTGATAGATAACCGCTGGTGGCAAACGCATAAGCGTGCCAATACCTGCGACTACAGATGGGCCAAGATGCGCCACATGATCTATCTTGTGTTTGTGCAAACAAATGGCACGCGCAAGATCTATCTGAATTTCATACCCTGTGGCAGCACCACGAATTAAATCCGCACCGCTTCGGCGGCACTGTTGGGCAACTGCCAAAATGCCCGGAATATTATCACCCGGATGAGAATATTCTGCTGCTAAAAATGTATCGTGAAAATCCAGCTCACGCACGGCTGTGCCGTTGGCCCATGCGGCCCATTCTGCATGCACACGCACATTTGGCCCCATACCAAACACCGTAGCCCCGCCTTCGCGCCGGTGGGCCAGAGCCTCGGCCCGTGCGCTCATTACGGAATGACGGTTCACAGATGCCATAGCCACAGATGCGTTATCTATCAGCCGGTTGATGATCATATCCGTAACGGCGGCCTCCACCGGCACCGGATCTGCCGCTACCTGCGCAATTTTCCACGCAAGCTGTTCGGGCCGTGGCAGACGGTCGCTTTCTGGATGAACGCGCACATCATGGTACTGCATTGTTTTTACCTCATGATCGGAATTTGATCGTGAAGCGAGTGTTGCAGAGTGTTGTTTTGAACGGCAGAGAGATAAGAGTAAAAAGAGGCGAAGGGAATGTTCCCGTTTGCGAAGTTTGCGAAGTTCGTACCATGCCACAAACCAGAACCAAGCTTTTTGCTGGCCCGCGCTTGCGGCAGTTGCGCCAACGCGAAACCCTAACCCAAGCTAACCTGGCGGAAATACTTGACATATCACCAAGCTATCTGAACCAGTTGGAGCGCAACCATCGGCCCCTTCCACACCACCTGCTGCAAAAACTATGTGAGCGTTTTGGTCTGAGTCCGGCATGGTTTAGCAACACCAAAGAAGCCCATACCGTGCAGGCCATGCGCGAAACCATGGCCGACCCCGTGTTTAAAAACGCATCTCTGCCTTTGGCCAAAATGGCGGATGCCGTGCTTACCAATCCGGATTTATGCGCCGCGTTTCTAACCCTCTACCGCGCTTATAAATTTGAGCAGGAGCGTGAAGACAACGCTCTTTTACCAACCCCAAATTTGGAACCCTATGAAACGGTAGGGGATTGGGTGCAGCAACACCGCAACTATTTTCATGAACTTGATTGTGCAGCCGAAAAATTTTACGAAAGTCTTGATCTCAAAAATGGCTTGTCCGAAGCCTTAAAAACCTACCTTCTTGATCATCATGGTTTGCATACGCAACAAGACCCGGCGCTGGAAGAAGGCGGCTTGGTGTGGCGGATAGATCGGCACCGTCGCACTATCCTTCTGCCCCCAGATCAACCATCGGAAAGCACGCTGTTCTATCTGGCGCAAATTATTGGCCAACGCGACCAAACCCGCCTGATAAGTAGCATTTTACGCCGTGAAGGCCCAAAGGAGAAAAATGCGCTGGAGTTGGGGCGTGTTTACCTGGGCAACTACTTTGCCGGGGCATTGCTGTTGCCCTATAAGCGCTTTTTGCATGCGGCACAGACCATGCGTTACGATATTGAACGCTTGCGCCGCCATTTTGGTACCAGTTTTGAACAGATAAGCCACAGGTTAAGCACGTTACAGCGCCCCGGCATGGAGGGCATTTCCTTTTATTTTCTCAAATTAGATATTGCAGGAAATATTCTTAAAAGTTTTTCTGCCAACCGCTTTTCTCAGGCCCGTTTTGGTGGCCCTTGCCCGTTATGGAACATCTTTCGGGCTTTTGCCACGCCCGGGCAGGTGCAAGTGCAGCTTTCTCAAACCACGGATGATTCCATTTACCTCAATGTTGCCCGCACTGTAGGGCATGAGGGGGTTACCTATACAGACCGCCCACGCCAGATTGCCATTGTGTTGGGCTGTACCATCAATGATGCCGCAAAAACGGTTTATGCAGATGGTTTAAACCTGAATGACCACAGATTGGTTGTACCCATTGGCCCCGGCTGCCGCGCATGTATGCGGGATAATTGCAGCCACAGATCTTTGCCTGTTTCGGGCCGTATGTTGGATACAGGAAGCGATGCCAGAGGCGTTGTGCCCTATCGGGCGCTACCTGAAAAACCCTGATATCTTGCAAGGGAAAAGATAGTCTGGTGGGGCAAGGGGAACTTAAAAAACCTATCTGGAATGACCGGGGATGCAAAAACATTCCAGATAGGAACCGGGGATTGAACGGGATAAATCAAGACGAACCAAGAGTTGTCGCGGTAATGCCCCTTGCCCCACCAGCAGAAACGCCTTCATCACCGCGACAAAATTGATAATAAGAACCATTCTCAATAAATGCAACAGAAAAAAGCAGGGATGGAGAACTTTTTTGCTCCCCATCCCTGCCGTATAACGCAGCGTATTGTTTTAGTTGGATTTTTTAGCCGGTGTGGAGGGCGCAACTTTTTCCACCACATCGTCCGAAACAAACACAACGCCATCCAGAAGCTGGTTAAGTGCTTCTACAGCCTGCTGCGGCTGGCGGCCTTCTGTAAACACTTTTGCACGGTACAGGGCACCTTCGCTCTGTTCCAGCGGGGCAAGGGCCAGAATGAAGTCTGCATCTTCACCCACAACCTGTAGGCTCTGCTGCGCCTGCTGGGTCTGCCCGGCTTGGAACTGCTTGTTGGCGTTTGCCAATGCAGCCTGTTTTTCTGGGGCCAGTGTTTCGCTTACAATAAATTCGCCACCAACAGGCACCCATGTTGTGGGGTTGGCAACTGGCGTATGGGCTGCAGAAACCGGATGCTGCGGCGCTGGCTGAAGCTGGCTTTCTGCCGCAAAGAACTTCTTGTTATCTGCACTGGCAGCCTTAAAGCGCTTTTGTGCATCATAGAGCGGGGGAATAGCTGCATCGGTTTTGCCCTGAGCCAGCAGATCCCGCGCCTGAAACACGTCCATCATGGCTTTCTGGCCATCAACAGAGAGACGGTGCATGGCATGGCCAGCCTTGAACTTTTCCCACGTGGTGTGCACAGTACCTGCCTGAGCCACAGAAAAACTGGTGAGCAATACAGCGGAGGCTGCAAAAAGAGCTTTTAAACGCATAAAAACTAATCCAAACTGATTGAATTATTCAAAGATAACGAATGATATCCTGAAATTTAATTTAATGCGCCACGTGGGGTGATACAATTCATCTATATTAAAAAATATATTATAGTCAGGCGTTTTTTATTTATTGTCTGATACCTGAATGTTTTTTCTTCTCAAAACCCTGCTTTCAGCTTTGATTATTGCTCTGGTTTCCACTTTGGCACGCCGTTACCCTGGTTTTGGTGCGTTGGTTGCCGCCCTGCCCCTTGTTTCCGTATTTGGGATGATCTGGCTTTGGCTGGAAACGCATGATCCCGCACGGATGGAAGCCCATGTGAGCGCTACATTCTGGTATGTGCTGCCCTCCTTGCCCATGTTTTTGTTCATGCCGTGGCTTATGCGGTATGGCGTGCATTTCTGGCCCGCACTGGCCAGCGGCTGTGGCTTAACTATTGTTTTGTATCTGCTGATGATCTGGGCCGGATCTTGGCTTGGTATCAGCCAATAAAACCTCTTGCCAGCAGAGTCGCCCACAGATTCTGCGGATGCTCCGGTGGGTAAGCCTGTGGATAACGTGTACAACCTACGTGAAAATCGTGGCCAGTACTCTCATCTTCCCACGCTTACCGCCGTATTTTACGTGGTGACGGCAAGCGCCAGAAATTCTGCTTGATACGATCTGCCACACCCGGAAACGGATCCACCCCTGTATTGCGGACAAGGGTTGCCACTGTTACCTGATCGCAGTGTGGAGAACGTTGCACGTTTTTGCAGACATATACGCCCGCAGCCTGACGTTGCGCAGAATACACAGCTTTCCATGTAGAAGACGGCACAAATACATGGTCTGGCCCAATGGTGGGAATAGGATGGCCATGAAAGGCAGGGCCGGTGACCACATATAAATCACCTTCCTGCACAGCCAATTCCCGCACTGTGTATTCAATACGCGCCCAAATGCCCTGATTGAGCGTAATGGATTGCGGTACCACATTGGAATACGCAAAAGTTTCAAATTGTGCGGCGGGAGTTGGCTGGTCTGCACTGGGGGCCATGTGGCCTCTGCTGTAGCCAGATTTTTTGTAATCATGGTCTCGACTACCATTTGGCCAGCGAGAATCTTCATAAAAAGTGCCAGCACGCATCAGGCGTTCTGCAAGACGCACATTATCTGCCTGCAAATGCTCTGCGGCCCACAAAGGTGTGTGCGTAACAGATGAAACCAAAACAGCATAACCCATGTTACAAAGCAGCTCTGTCTGCTTCAACATGAAAGGCCGCGTGAGTGTGGGCAATCTGTTTTCTGGCCCAAACGCCTGACATGCTGCATTTTCCTGCGCCCAAGCGGCAGAAACCGGCAAAGACGCTATAACAATGCCTAAGCATATTTTAGGCTCAGGACTCATTCTTTGAGGTAGAAGATGAAGCTTGCTGCGATGTGGATAGCGGACATGAAAGTGTGTGCGCAGCGGTCATATC